>JANNAV010000332.1:0-5754 GCA_031384695.1 Paracoccaceae bacterium | reverse complement strand
CTGCATTTACGAACCCTGATTGTCTGAAGATGATCCTTGACTGGAAGGCCACGCGCCATGACGCTTGATATCCCGAACCTGAAAGATTTTGATCAGCGGCTGCGCGACGAGGCGCATGAGGAACATACGTTGGAAATCCCGCAGGGGGAGCCTACGAAAAAGACGCAAATCATTGCAATCTATGGCAAAGGTGGCATTGGGAAATCTTTTACTCTCGCCAATCTTAGCCATATGATGGCCGAAATGGGCAAGCGGGTTTTGCTGATTGGCTGTGACCCGAAATCCGATACGACCAGCCTTTTGTTTGGTGGCAAGGCCTGCCCCACGATCATTGAAACCTCGACCCGCAAGAAATTGGCGGGCGAGGAAGTGAAGATCGGCGACGTGTGTTTCAAGCGCGGCGGCGTGTTCGCGATGGAACTTGGCGGGCCGGAAGTTGGCCGTGGTTGCGGCGGGCGCGGGATTATTCACGGCTTTGAGTTGCTGGAAAAGCTGGGGTTCCATGATTGGGATTTCGACTATGTGCTGTTGGACTTCCTAGGCGACGTGGTTTGCGGTGGGTTTGGTTTGCCGATTGCGCGCGACATGGCGCAGAAGGTCATTCTGGTCGCCTCGAACGATCTGCAAAGCCTGTATGTGGCCAATAACGTCTGCTCGGCGGTGGAATATTTCCGCAAGCTGGGCGGCAATGTCGGCATCGCGGGGCTGGTGATCAACAAGGATGACGGCACCGGCGAGGCGGCGGCTTTTGCGGCAGCGGTGAAGATTCCGGTGCTGGCGGCGATCCCGCAAGACGATGATCTGCGCCGGAAATCCGCTAATTATCAGATAGTTGGCAGCTACGAATCGCAGTGGGGCCCGATGTTCGCGGCCCTTGCCGAGGCGGTGGCGATTGCCCCGCCGGTGCGGCCCGCGCCGGTGACGCAGGACGGTTTGCTGGGCCTGTTTTCGGCGGAAGTGACCGGTGCCGATTTCGTGCTGACGCCTGCGACCGATGCCGACATGCGCGGCAAGAATGCCGTGCTGAAGAAATCCCTTGAAGTGGTGTATGACCATGTTTGATCTGGAAACCCTCGCGGCCTTTGACGCGGCCCTTGCCCGCGTGGCCCCGCAACCCGCCCCCAAACAAGCGGTGGCTGCGAAATGAGCACTGAGACCGGCTATGACAACGCCCATGCTGCGCCGCTTGCGGATGTGGCCTTTGATCAGCAGGAGGCTGCGACCAGCGCCGCCCCGGTTGACGGGATGGGCTGTCATGCCGGGGCCGCCACGATGGAAGCGGCGGCGCGCAGTGCGGGAAAATCCGAACTGCTGGATCAGTTTGCCGCCGATTATCCGCGCGGTCCGCATGACAAGCCGCAATCGATGTGCCCGGCGTTCGGGTCTTTGCGGGTTGGCCTGCGGATGCGGCGGGTGGCGACGTTGCTTTCGGGTTCGGCGTGCTGCGTTTACGGGCTGACCTTTGTGTCGCATTTTTACGGCGCGCGGCGGTCTGTGGGATATGTACCCTTCAATTCTGAATCTTTGGTTACCGGCAAGTTGTTCGAGGACATCCGCGACGCGGTCCACGAAATGGCCGACCCCGCGCGCTATGACGCGATTGTGGTGACGAACCTGTGCGTGCCCACGGCGTCCGGGGTGCCGCTGAAGCTGTTGCCCAGCGAAATCAACGGGGTACGCATCGTCGGTATTGATGTGCCGGGGTTCGGAATTCCCACCCATGCCGAGGCGAAAGACGTGCTGGCGGGGGCAATGCTGAAATATGCGCGGGCCGAGATCGAGGCGGGGCCGGTGGCGGCACCGGCGGGCGGCAAGCATGACCGGCCCACCGTGGCCTTGTTGGGCGAGATGTTTCCCGCCGATCCGATGATGATCGGGGCGATGCTGGCACCCTTGGGGTTGGCTGCGGGGCCGGTGGTGCCGTGCCGCGAATGGCGCGAGTTGTATGCGGCTTTGGACTGCGATGTGGTGGCGGCGATTCATCCGTTTTACACGGCTGCGGTGCGGGAGTTTCAACTGGCGGGGCGCAAGGTTGTGGGCTCGGCTCCGGTTGGGCTGGATGGCACGATGGCGTGGCTTGCCGCGATTGGTGACGCGTACAACGTGAAGCCACATATGGTGAATGCGGCGCAGAATGCCTTTGGCCCGGCGATACTGGAGGCGCTGAAAAACGCGCCGATCAAAGGGGTTATCACCCTTTCGGGCTATGAGGGGTCCGAATTGCTGGTGGCGCGGCTGCTGATTGAGAGTGGGGCGGAGGTGCCTTATGTCGGCACCGCTTGCGCACGCACGGTGTGGAGCGAGCCTGACCGGGACTGGCTGGAAGCGCGCGGCGTCAAGGTGAAATTCCGCGCCAGTCTTGAGGATGATCTTTCGGCGATGGAGGCCATCCGCCCCGACCTTGCCATCGGCACCACGCCCTTGGTTCAAAAGGCCAAGGAAATGGCTATCCCTTCGCTTTACTTCACTAATCTGATCTCGGCGCGGCCTTTGATGGGGCCCGCGGGGGCGGGTTCGCTGGGGCAGGTGGTGAATGCCGCCATCGCCGGACGGGACCGGATGAATGACATGAAAGCCTTCTTTGAGGGCGTGGGAAAGACCGATACGGCGGGTATCTGGGAGGGGTCTCCGAACCTGCGGCCGGACTTCCGGGCGGCGCATCAGAAGAAGCTCGACAAGGCTTTGAGAGCGGCCAAAGCCGAGGAGATGATCTAGTGGTTTATCCGTATTTTTCCCGTAGTCTATCCGTCCTTACGCGATTTGCGCACCAAGGGGCGGCAAATGCCGCTGATGGTGCGCCATGTTAGTGCAGGATCACGACCGGGCGGGCGGCTATTGGGGCGCGGTCTATGCGTTCTGTGCCGTCAAGGGATTGCAGGTGGTGATCGACGGGCCGGTGGGCTGCGAGAATCTGCCGGTGACGAGCGTGCTGCACTATACTGATGGGTTGCCGCCGCATGAGTTGCCGATTGTGGTGACGGGTCTGGGCGAAGAAGAGCTTGGCCGCGACGGCACCGAGGGCGCGATGCGCCGGGCCTGGCAGACATTGGATCCGGCGCTGCCTGCGGTGGTGGTGACGGGTTCGATTGCCGAGATGATCGGTGGCGGTGTGACGCCGATGGGCACCAACATCCAGCGCTTTTTGCCGCGCACGATTGATGAGGATCAATGGCAGACGGCGGACCGGGCGATGACCTGGATTTTCAGCGAGTTCGGCATGACCAAGGGGCGGATGCCGCCCGAAACCAAGCGCGACGCCGGGCAAAAGCCACGGGTGAACATTCTGGGGCCGATGTACGGCGTGTTCAACATGGCGTCCGATCTGCACGAGATCCGGCGGTTGGTGGAAGGCATCGGCGCCGAGGTCAACATGGTGATGCCTTTGGGCGCGCATGTGGCCGAGATGCGGCGGCTGGTGAATGCCGATGTTAACGTGGTAATGTACCGCGAGTTTGGCCGGGGTTTGGCGGAAGTTCTGGGCAAACCCTATCTGCAAGCGCCGATCGGCATGGACAGCACCACGAAATTCCTGCGGATGCTGGGCGAGATGCTGGGGCTGGACCCCGAGCCGTTCATCGAGCGCGAGAAGCATTCGACGCTGAAACCGATCTGGGATCTGTGGCGTTCTGTTACTCAGGATTTTTTTGCCACGGCGTCTTTTGCGATTGTGGCCAGCGAAACCTATGCGCGCGGCATCCGGCACTATCTGGAAAGCGATCTGGGCCTGCCTTGTGCTTTTGCGGTGGCACGGGTGCCGGGGCAAAAGACCAACAACGAGGCGGTGCGCGCGATGCTGAAACAGCACCGGCCACTGGTGGTGATGGGCTCGATCAACGAGCGGATGTATCTGGCCGAGTTGAAGGCGGGGTTCGGGCCCGCGCCCAGCTTTATCGCGGCAAGCTTTCCCGGCGCTGCGATCCGCAGGCATACCGGCAGCCCGGTGATGGGCTATGGCGGCGCGGTCTGGCTTTTGCAGGAGGTGTGCAACAGCCTGTTTGACGCGCTGTTCCACATTCTGCCTTTGGGCAGCGACATGGACAGCGTCGCCTCTACCCCCACGACGCTGCGGCGCGATTTCCCCTGGGATGTCGATGCGCAGGCGGCACTGGACAGAATTGTGAACCAACACCCGATCCTCACCCGGATCAGCGCCGCGCGCACCCTGCGCGATGCGGCTGAGAAGGCCGCACTTGATGCGGGGGCGGAGCGAGTGGTGCGCGAAACCGTGGAAGCTTTGCCGGGTGGCGAGTTTCTGCAAACCACAGGAGAGAAGACATGAGCGATCAGACCGCAGGCGGCGTGCCACAGCACGCCCACCGGGTGCCGAAAGCCGAATTCCTGATCTACTTTGCGCTGATCTTCGTGCTGGCCCTGCCGGTGCAGATGATTGCGTGGCTGGGCGGGCTGTTGCGGCATCTGCAACTGCCCAAGACCGGCCCGGTGGGGCGGGCCTGGCATGATGCCGAGGCCATCACGCCAATGATCTTTCGCGGCTAGAGCATGTTGCCTTCAATCGAAGGCAACACGCTCTGAGGCGCCGCTTTTGCAGAATTCACCTCCCCGTCAGGGGGTGAAACGTCGGAGGGGCATTCCGCCCAACCGTGACCCGGCCGCAGGGAATGCGGCGTCAGTCTGACGATCCGGAGGATAGCATGGCTGATAGAAGTGACCTGAGTTTCACAGGTCTGACCGACTCACAGGCGCAAGAATTGCACTCTGTCTACATGAGCGGGCTTTGGTTGTTCACCACCATCGCCGTCGTTGCTCATCTGGCAGTGTACATCTGGCGTCCGTGGTTTTGAGGGGGATTGAAGAATGAGCAAGTTTTACAAAATCTGGCTGATCTTCGATCCGCGCCGCGTGTTCGTGGCGCAAGGGGTTTTCCTCTTCCAGCTGGCAGCGATGATCCATCTCGTGCTGCTCAGCAACCCCAGCTACAACTGGTTTGATATCGCCGCTGCCAAGTATCAGCGCGCTGTACCTGCCGAATAGCTGGGACTGCTTCCGTTGCGGGCGGCCCCAAGCCGCCCGTAACCTACTGACATTCATCACAGGATTTCCCACGCCTTGCGTCTGATGCGCAGCGCGAAGGGGGGCTTGGCAACGCGGAGAGGGAAGCATGGCACTGCTCAGCTTCGAGAGAAAATATCGGGTGCCTGGCGGCACTCTGGTGGGCGGGAACCTGTTCGACTTCTGGGTCGGGCCGTTCTACGTCGGCTTTTTTGGGGTCACGACGTTCTTTTTTGCGGCCCTTGGCACGTTGCTGATCTTTTACGGCGCGGCGATGGGGCCGACGTGGAACCCCTGGCTGATCTCGATAGATCCGCCGGCCATCGAGATGGGGCTGGCGCCCGCACCCCTGTTGCAGGGCGGTTTGTGGCAGATCATCACCATCTGTGCCATCGGCGCCTTCATCAGCTGGGCCCTGCGCGAGGTTGAGATATGCCGCAAGCTGGGCATCGGGCTGCATGTGCCGGTGGCTTTTGGGGTGGCGATATTCGCCTATGTGACGCTGGTGGTGATCCGGCCGGTGCTGATGGGGGCCTGGGGGCATGCGTTTCCCTACGGCATCTTCAGCCACCTCGATTGGGTTTCCAACACCGGCTATGCCTACGGTAACTTTCACTACAATCCGGTGCATATGCTGGCGGTGAGTTTCTTTTTCACCAACGCGCTGGCGCTGGCGCTGCATGGCGGGTTGGTGCTGTCGGCGGCGAACCCGCCCAAGGGCGCGTTGATGAAAACGCCGGACCA
>JANNAV010000293.1:0-2266 GCA_031384695.1 Paracoccaceae bacterium | reverse complement strand
ATCATGCCGCAAGGATCACCCGGGCTTGCGGATCAAATCTGTCCTGCTTGCGACATTAACCGCGCCCGCCACGGGCAATTTCATCGGCCCGCGCCGCCCGCACCACCCGCTCCAGCACCTCCAGAAACCGCGAGCGGTCGGCTTTCGAATAAGGCTTGCCACCGCCTTGCCGGAACGGATCGGCCGCACGCAGATCCTGCATCAGATCACGCGTCGCCAGCACCGCGCCGATGTTGCGCCCGTGCAACTCCTCGCCGTTGTGCCTGATCACCTTCGCCCCCGCCGCCACGCATTTCGCGGCCAGCGGGATATCCCCCGTCACCACCACATCGCCCGGCCCGCAGGCGCAGGCGATCCACTTGTCGGCCTCATCCGGCCCCGCCGTAACGAACACGCTCTCCACCAGCGGATTGGCCGAAGGCCGGATCCCACCGTTTGATACCAGCACCATCCGCATCCCGTGCCGTGTGGCCACCCGCTCGGCCTCGGCCTTCACCGGGCAGGCATCGGCGTCGATGAAAATCCGTCCTTCAGGCCCGACAGTTTCAGGCATGCAAAGCCGCCGCATGAAACGCGATATGCTCCTCGATGAACGTGCTCACAAAGAAATACGAATGATCATACCCCTTCTGCATCCGGAATGTGCCCCCCTGCCGCCGCGCCACCATCGCCTTCGCCAACGCCTCCGGCATCAGCAGATCCAGAAACTGATCGCTGGTCCCCTGATCAATCAGCATCGGCCCGTCAAAGCCGCGCTTCTTCATCAGCAGCGTCGCGTCATGCGCCGCCCACACCGCCTCATCCGCCCCCAGATAGGCCGCAAACTGCTTTCGCCCCCACTCACCCGCCGTCGGATGACAGATCGGCGCAAAGGCCGAAACCGAGGTAAACCGCCCCGGAAAGCTCATCGCAATCGTCAGCGCTCCGTGGCCGCCCATCGAATGCCCGGTGATCGCCTGCGCCTCCTTTGCCACCGGAAAAGCACTGAACAACAACCTCGGCAGCTCCTCCGTCACATGATCCCACATCCGGTAATGCGCGGCCCATGGCGCTTCGGTCGCGTTCACATAAAACCCCGCCCCCTGCCCCAGATCAAACGCCGCATCATCCGCCACCCCCGGCCCCCGCGGGCTGGTATCGGGAAACACCAGCGCAATCCCCGCCTCCGCCGCCCAGCGCTGCGCCCCCGCCTTCACCATCGCGTTCTCATGCGTGCAGGTCAGCCCCGACAGATACCACAGCAGCGGCACCGCCCCGTGCTCCGCCTCCTCCGGCAGGAACAACCCGAACGTCATCTCGCAACTGCACGCCGCCGACGCCGCCGAATACACCCCCTGCACCCCGCCAAACGCCCGGTTCTCCGATATCGTCTTCATAGCCCCTCCACCAAACCGATCACCGCCGTCACACTCGCCACCGACACCAGAGTCGAGATCAAAATCGCCGTCGAAACCCGCACCGGCGCCACCCCGTAATGCTGCGCCAGAATGAACACATTCCCCGCCACCGGCAATGCCGCCGCCGCAATCATCACCCCCGCGCTGTACCGCTCCACCCCGAACACCACCAGTGCGGCAATGGCCACCGCCGCCGGATGCAGCACCAGCTTGGCGAACGACAGCCACATCGCCACCCGCAGCCGCTCGGCCGACCGCGCCGCCAGCGACGCCCCGATGGCAAACAGCGCACAAGGTGTGGCCGCCGCCCCCAGCAGCGTCAGAAACGCCTGCACCGGCGCAGGCAAAGGCCAGCCCAAAGCCCCCCAGATCAACCCCAGCCCGATCGAGCCGATCATCGGGTTGCCCGCCAGCCCCCGTGCCAGCACGCCCACGATCCCCCACGACATCCGCCCCTCGCGCAGACCCGTGATCACCAGCGTGATCAGGCTGGAAAACACGATCAGATCAATCGCCAGCACCATCAGAACCGGCCCCGCCGCCTGCGGCCCCAGCAACAGCACCAGCATCGGCACCCCCAGAAACCCGGTGTTGCCGATCACCCCGCATTGCGCCTCCACCACCGCCTCGGCCAAGCCCGTGCCCCGCCACAACGCCACGGCCATCACCAAAAGATACACAGAAACCGAGGCCGCCAGATACGCCAGCACAAAGGTCCAGCTGAACACCGCCCGCAAATCCAGCCCCGCCGCAAACCCGAACAGCATCGCCGACAGCGCGAAGTAAAACACGAACTTCGTCAGATACCCCGTCGCCTCAGCCGGAAAAGCCCGGCTCCGCCCGGCCACAAAGCCAAGCCCCATCACCGC
>JANNAV010000224.1:0-10231 GCA_031384695.1 Paracoccaceae bacterium | reverse complement strand
CGGCAAAGCGGGCATGGTGGAGTTTTTCGGGCAGGGAGAGGGCCGCGGGCGCGTCGAACTCTTCGGGGCCATGGGTGGTAAAGCTGTATGTCGGGCCACCGAGGGCTGCGGCGAGCATGGCGACGGTGGTGGAATTGGTGCCGAAATGCGCATGGATATGCGCGTGGCCGAGGCTTTGGCACCGGGCGGCGAGATAAGCGGCCTCGACGAGGTAGATCAGGTGTTTGAGCCTGCCCGAGCCGGAACCAGCGCCGCGCGCGCCTGCACTGAGGGCGAGGCGGAGGGCTTTGAGGCTTTGTGCGGGGTGGCGGAGCATCCACGCGAGCGCCTTTGGCAGCAGGTGCCGCAGCCCGGATTTGAGGAGATGTTCGGTTTGATCATCCTCGGCCAGATCGGCGGGATCGACCAGCGCCGCCCGATCCGAGCGCATGGCAAAGCGGTGCACCTGCCAGCCCTGCCGTTCAAGCGCCTGTATCTCGCGGCGGATAAAGCTGTGCGAGGCACGGGGGTAGGTGTTGACGAGATAAGCGATCCGCAATCCGGGTTCACCTTATTCAGTGGAGTGGGGCGAAGGTAATCCGGCGCGGTGGCAAAGTTAAGCCTTTTGCGTGGCGGGGGTGCGGGCGGGCGGGTGTATGGGTAGGAAATGGATTTGGTATGGGAGCGCCCGGACCGATTTTTGAAACGCTCCGGGGGAGCGTTTATCGGGACGTTGCTTGGAGGCGGGACGCCGGAGAGCAAGGGAGGTGCCGCAATCCGGGCGGTGGGGCAAATTGGGGCGCGCCTGTCTGGCGGGTGCGTGACAACGCGCCTGCCGGGGCAGGCAGGCGCGGCCGCCGGGGCGATGGCCCCTTGCTTGATTGAAATCAAATCGCGCAAGAGGCAGGGGGCTTTTGCGCCAGATTGACGCCATGGCCCGCGCCGCCTAGGGTCCGGCGAGCGAAGGGTATTGAAATTACCATGTTACATTCCATCGTCGCGCGGCTGCGGCACAGCGACGGACTTTTCGCGCGGGCGCTGCGGGGGTCTGCGTTCACGGCGGGGTCTTATGTGGTGGCGCAGGGGCTGCGGCTGGCCTCGAACCTTGCGCTGACGCGGTTGCTGTTTCCCGAGGCGTTCGGGGTGATGGCGTTGGTTTCGGTGGTGCTGGTGGGGTTGGCGATGTTTTCGGATGTGGGGGTGGGCCCGGCGATCAGCCAGCATCCCGACGGCGATGACGCGGATTTTCTGAACACCGCCTATACCATCAATGTGCTGCGGGGGGCGGGGCTATGGCTGTTGACCTGTGCGCTGGCCTGGCCGATTGCGGCGTTTTATGAGCAACCGCAACTGCTGCAACTGTTGCCGGTGGCGGGGCTGACCTTGCTGATCCTGGGGTTCAACCCGACGCGGGTGGATACGGCGCAGCGGCATTTGCTGTTGGGGCGGGTGACGGCGCTGGACCTTGCCTCGCAGGTGGTGGGGATCGCGGTGATGGTGGTGCTGGCGTGGCTGCTGCATTCGGTGTGGTCTTTGGTGCTGGGGGCGCTGTGTGCGTCAAGCGCGAAGCTTTACCTGATGCAGCGCTATCTGCCGGGGCCTGCCAACCGCTTTATGTGGAACCCTGCGGCGGGGCGTGATCTGATCCGGTTTGGCAAGTGGATATTCCTGTCTTCGGCCTGCGGGTTTCTGCTGGCGCAGGGGGATAAGGCCATTCTGGGGGCCTATCTGCCGCTGGACGCCTTGGGGGTTTACAACATCGGCTATTTTCTGGCGGCGTTTCCGATGCTGCTGGCGGGGGCGGTGACCAGCCGGATTCTGATCCCGCTGTACCGCGACCGCCCGCCTGCGGCCTCGAGCGGCAATGCCATCCGGATGCGGCGGATGCGGTTCGCGCTGACCTTCGGGACGCTGGGGCTGCTGGCGGTGATGGGGCTTTGGGGGGCGGGGCTGATGGGGGTTTTGTACGACGCGCGCTATGGCGCCGGGGGGCCGATCGTGGTGGTGATGGCCTGCGTGCTGATGCCGGGGGTGATTGGCATGAGCTATGATCAGGCGGCGCTGGCGGCGGGGGATTCGCGCGGGTTTTTCGTGCTGATCGCGGTGAAGGCGCTGGTGCAGACGGCGGCCTTTGGGGCGGGCGTGCATTTTGGCGGGGTGTTTGGGGCGCTGGCGGCGCAAGGGGGCGCGCTGGTGGTGCTGCATGGGGCGGTGGTAGTTCTGGCGCGCAAGCACCGGGTGTGGGACGGCCTGCATGATCTGTGTGGCTTTGCGCTGGCGGCTGGGCTTGCGGCCATGTGTTTGTGGTACAACGCGGCGTTGTTGGGGATATGAACTCTTCACTGGTTGCCGCCATATTCCTGCGCTAATCCTGAGCGATAGCGGCACGGCAATAATCTGGATGCGAGCATGAATGTTGAACCGAGCGGGCTGGCTGATGTGTTGATCCTGACGCCGCGGCGGTTTGGCGATGACCGGGGGTGGTTCAGCGAAAGCTGGAACGCGGGGCGGATGGCGGCGGCGGGGATTGATGTGGCGTTTGTGCAGGACAACCACTCGCATTCGGCCAAGCGGGGTACGTTGCGGGGGTTGCATTATCAGCACGCGCCGCATGCGCAGGACAAGCTGGTGCGTTGCACGCGCGGGGCGGTGTGGGATGTGGCGGTGGATTTCCGGCGCGGATCACCGGGCTACGGCAAGTGGGTGGCGGTGGAGTTGAGTGCGGCAAACGGCAAGCAACTGCTGGTGCCGAAGGGGTTTTTGCACGGCTTTGTCACGCGGGAAGATGATTGCGAGGTGCAATACAAATGTTCGGATTTTTATGCGCCCGAGTGTGATGCGGGCATAAGGTGGGATGATCCTGAATTTGCCATTGATTGGCGGTTGAGCGCGCCGCCGCTGCTGTCGGCCAAGGATGCGGTGCAGCCGTTCGCGCGCGATGCGGCATCGCCTTTCATGTGGGAGGGTGCTCGGTGAAGCTGTTGGTGACGGGGGGGGCGGGGTTTATCGGCTCGGCGGTGGTGCGGCTGGCGGTGGCGCGCGGGCATGAGGTGGTCAATCTGGATGCGCTGACCTATGCGGCCTGTCTGGAAAACGTGGCCGGGGTGGCGGCATCGAACCTTTATTCGTTCGAGCAGGCCGATATCCGGGATCGGGCGGCTTTGGACCGGGTTTTTGCGCTGCACAAGCCCGATGCGGTGATGCATCTGGCGGCGGAGAGCCATGTGGACCGGTCTATCGACGCGCCTTCTGACTTTATCGACACCAATATCACCGGCACGTTCAATATGCTGGAGGCGGCGCGGGGGCATTGGCTGCGTTTGGGGCGGCCTTTGGGGTTTCGCTTTCACCACATCTCGACCGACGAGGTGTTTGGCAGTCTGGGGGCGGAGGGGCAGTTTACCGAGGAGACGCCTTATGCGCCGAACAGCCCTTACTCGGCATCGAAGGCGGCGTCGGACCATCTGGTGCGGGCCTGGGGCGAGACCTATGGGTTGCCGGTGCTGATGACCAATTGTTCGAACAATTACGGCCCCTATCATTTCCCGGAAAAGCTGATCCCGGTGGTTATTCTGAACGCTTTGGCGGGGAAGGCGATTCCGGTTTATGGCGAAGGCCTGAACGTGCGCGACTGGCTTTATGTCGAAGATCATGCGGATGCGCTGTTGTGCGTGCTGGAGCGGGGGGCGGTGGGGCGGAGTTACAATATCGGCGGCGAGAACGAGGTGCGCAATATTGATCTGGTGCAGATGATCTGCGGTTTGCTGGACGAGATGAGCCCGGCGGGCGCGCCGCATGCGCGGTTGATCACTTATGTGACCGACCGGCCCGGCCATGATGCGCGCTATGCGATTGATCCCGGCCGGATGCGGGACGAGCTGGGGTGGCGGCCTTCGGTGACGCTGGCGGAAGGGTTGCGGCGGACGGTGCGGTGGTATCTGGACAACGCGGCGTGGTGGCAGCCGTTGCAGGCGCGGGCGGGGGTGGGCGTGCGGCTGGGGGTGGCACCATGAGGGTGCTGGTGTTCGGGCAAACCGGGCAGGTGGCGCGTGAGTTGCAGCGGCGGGCACCTTTGGGAATGCAGGTTACGGCGTTGGGCCGGGGGCAGGCCGATCTGGCCACCCCGAAAGCCTGTGCGGCGGCGATTGCGGCGGCGCGCCCCGATGCGGTGATCAATGCGGCGGCGTTCACGGCGGTGGACCGGGCGGAAACCATGGGGGCGATGGTGAAGGTGGTGAACGCCAGCGCGCCGGGTGCCATGGCGCGGCAATGCGCGGCGCTGGGCGTGCCATTCCTGCACATCTCGACCGATTACGTGTTTGACGGGGCGGGGGAGCGGGCATTTCTACCCGGCGATGCGACCGGGCCTTTGGGGGTTTACGGGCAGACCAAGCTGTTGGGTGAAGAGGCGGTGCGGGCGGCGGGCGGTGTGCATGTGATCTTGCGCACGTCGTGGGTGTTTTCGGCGCATGGGGCGAATTTTGTGAAAACCATGCTGCGGCTGGGGGGCGAGCGGGCGGTGGTGAAGGTGGTTGCCGATCAGATCGGCGGCCCGACGCCTGCGGCGGATATTGCCGATGCGCTGTTTCGGCTGGCTGTGGCGATGCAGGGCGGGGCTGCGGGGGGGACGCATCATTTTGCCGGGGCCCCCGATATCAGTTGGGCGGGGTTTGCGCGGGCGATCATGGCGGGGGCGGGGCTTGGCTGTCAGGTGCGCGATATTGCCAGTGCCGAGTATCCGACGGCGGCGGCGCGACCGGCCAATTCGCGGCTTGATTGCAGCTCGCTTGCGGGTTTTGGCATTGCGCGGCCCGATTGGCGGCGGGGGTTGGGTGATATTCTGCGGGAATTGGAGGCTGGGGCATGACGGCGCGCAAGGGGATACTGCTGGCAGGGGGATCGGGGACGCGGCTTTGGCCGATCACCATGGGGGTCTCCAAACAGTTGCTGCCGGTTTATGACAAGCCGATGATCTATTATCCGCTGTCGGTGCTGATGCTGGGGGGGGTGCGGCAGATTGCAGTGATCACCACGCCGGAGGATCAGGGCCAGTTCGTGCGGCTTTTGGGGGATGGCAGCCAATGGGGGCTGGAGTTGACGTATATCGTGCAGCCCTCGCCGGATGGGTTGGCGCAGGCGTATCTGCTGGCGGAGGGGTTTCTGGCGGGCGCGGCTTCGGCGATGGTGTTGGGGGATAACATCTTCTTTGGCCATGGCCTGCCCGAGATGTTGCAGGCGGCGGATGCGAAGGCTGTGGGGGGGACGGTGTTCGGTTACCGCGTGGCGGATCCGGAACGGTATGGCGTGGTGGCGTTCGATGCGGAAGGCCGGGTCAGCCAGATTGTTGAAAAGCCGGCGGTGCCGCCTTCGAATTTCGCGGTGACGGGGCTTTATTATCTGGACGGGCGGGCGCCGGAGTTTGCAGCACAGGTGGTGGCGTCGGCGCGGGGCGAGTTGGAGATCACCGATTTGCTGGAGTTTTACCGCGCCGAGGGCAGTCTTTCGGTGGAGCGGATGGGGCGGGGCTTTGCCTGGCTGGACACCGGAACCCATGGGTCTTTGCTGGATGCGGGCAATTTCGTGCGCACTTTGGAGGACCGGCAGGGGTTGCAGGTGGGGTGCCCGGACGAGATTGCCTTCCGTTTGGGCTGGATCGACAAGGCGGCACTGGCGGCGCGGGCGGCGATCTTTCACAAGAACAGCTATGGGCGCTATCTGGCGTCGATTGTTGCGGAATAGGGTACAATTCTGCGTGTGAAATAGCTGAAACGGGGGGTTTGCGCGAATTTTAGAGGAATTGGCTGAAATTTCCGATTGAATTGTTTCGAAATCGTGCAAGGCTTGATCAAGCAGGCGGGTTGCCGGGCTTGGAAAGCGGATCGGATGACGGCCAGCGTGGTGTTCAGCAGTATCTCGGGCGGATTGATCGGGCTGGGGCTTGCCCTTTCGGCGGGGTTTGGATTGGTGAGCGTGCTGGCGTCTTATTCCGGTGGCGGGGTTCTGGCGACGCTGGCTTTGGTGGCGTATCACATGCAAGTGACGGCGGGCGTTTCGTTCGAGGCGTGAGGGTTTGCCGGGCCGCCTTTGGGTTGAAATCGAAACAATTGGCTGCATTTGGACGTGCCCTGAGAGGGCGGCTCCGCGCTTGAAGGTTTCGGGGGGTGCGGCTGATGGCGTGCGAATCGTGCGGCGCGCCTTGCCTGGGTCTGATTGGGGCTTTACAACCAGAGCTTGCGCTGATGCCAACCAAGGCAACTTTGTGGCAATCAGGTGATCAAAATTAGCGGTAATTGTGGTCAGGACGTGGCGTCTTAACCACGATTTCTGTCGCCAAGTCTATACAAAAGCGGGTAAAATCTGTGGTGGGGGCGTGCTTTGGTGAGTGTGGTATATGAACGGTCAGATCACGGATAGGGGCCATATTTTCGGCCAATTGCAGCAAATCAGGATGTGTGAAGCCCGCTGGTTGGTTGCGGCGGCGCTTGTCAGTGTCGCCGGGTGAATGACAATGACAATGATCTCCGCAGATTTTCAATCCGGCCCGGCGCTTGGCGTAAGCCAGGTGGCCGTGGTGCGCAAACCCGGTGCGTACCGGAATGTATTCAAGCGGTTGCTTGATATCGGCAGCATCTTGCTGGCGGCTCCGGCGGTGGTGCCGGTGGTTGCCGGTCTGGTGATTGCGGTGGCCTGTGACGGCGGCAATCCGTTCTATTCGCAGATGCGGGTGGGCAGGGGCGGCCGGGCGTTCCGCATGTGGAAGCTGCGCAGCATGGTGGCCGGGGCGGACGCGCTGCTGGAGGCGCATCTGGCGGCGGAGCCTGCGGCGCGGCAGGAATGGGACGAGACGCAGAAGTTGCAGGCGGACCCGCGCATCACCCGGTTTGGCAGGGTGTTGCGCCGGTCGTCGCTGGATGAGTTGCCGCAGTTGTGGAATGTGCTGATGGGCGACATGAGTTTGGTTGGTCCGCGCCCGATGATGCTGAACCAGCGCGATATGTATTCGGGCGAGGCGTATTATGCGCTGCGCCCGGGGATCACCGGCTATTGGCAAACGGCGGGGCGCAGCCGCACCAGCTTTGCCGCGCGGGCGGATATTGATACGGCCTATGAGGCGGAAGTGTCGCTGGCGACCGATCTGCGGATATTGTGGCGCACGGTTTCGGTGGTGCTGCGCGGGACGGGCTGCTGAAGGCTTTCAGGTTTATCGGGAGTGCGATGGGCCCGCCTCGGATTGAGGCGGGCCTTTGGGTTTTGCGGTTTCAGGCCGGGGTGTGCGCCCCGAACCGATCTGGAAATGCTGCTGATGAAGCGTTTGCTTTGGGGATTGCCCCGTTCTGGCGCGTACTGGGTACAATCGGGTTCACCCGATTGTACCCAATACGCAACACTCCCAAGCTGATCTTGTCTTGGATTTCCTTCCATCTGAATCAGATTGAAGGAAATCCGCTTTAACTGATTGCCGCCGCGGCAAGTACCAGCATCAGGGTGGCGGCGGCGGCGAACACGGCAAAGCGGGGCAGGCCCAGCACCGGTTTGGTCGGATCGTCGAGCATTTTTACGATGCCTTTGCCCAGACGGTTCCGGGGTTTTTCCAGATCGGGGATGCTGATCACCGGCAAAAGATCCAGCTGCCGCTCCATCTGGGCGGCGGTGCGCACGACGGGGTGCATCAGGTCGAGCATAAAGGCGATGGCCACCGCCAGCAGCAGGCTGGCGACGGAACCGGCGATTGCCAGCTTTTTGCCACCCGAGCGGCGCGAGTATTCCGGGGTGATGGCGCGTTCCAGCAGCGTGAACCGTTCGGCCTGTTGGCGTTCGGCGAGGCGCTGGGTGGTTTCGGCCTCGGCCATCCGCTGGGTTGCGACCTCGTATTGGGCTTGCAGCAGTTGCAGGCGGCGATCAAAGCCCGCGAGGATGCGTTCCACCTCGGGTGTGGCCACCAGTTCGGCCTCTATCTGGGCGCGGCGGGCGGTGTTGGCGGCAAGCTGTGCGTCGATCACGCCGATCTGGGCTGTCAGATCACCCAGCAGACGCCGGTCGGTTTCGCGCAGGGTTTCGCCTTTTGCGATCGATGCTGCCTGACCTTCGAGTGCCAGTTTCGCCTGACCCGAAGCGCGGATTTCGGCATCAAGCCCGACCAGCTCGTCACGTTTGGCCGCGATCAGGGTGGGCTGGGCATCGGCGTGGTCGTTCTTGTAGGCGGTCATCTCGGCTTCGAGATCGGTGATTTGCTGAAAGATGCGGGTTTCTTCTTCGCGGAAGAAGGCGACGTTCTGATCGGCGCGGGTGCGTTGGCCGGCGCTGGTCTCGTCGAGAATGCCTTGGGCGAAATCATTGGCGACGCGGGCGGCCAGTTCGGGATTGTCCAGTTCGGCATAGACGATCAGGGCCGAGATGGCGGCAGCCTGGCCATAGGTTTGCCCCGAGGCGCTGGCCACGTTTTCGAATTTGACCGAACGGCGCAGCAGATTGACCTGTTCGTCGGGCGAGAGGCCGGGCAGGTTGGCGAACAGGCCGTGCCTTTCGATCACCGCCAGCAGGGCCTCGCGGGTGGTGAGGCGTTGTTCGATGGCTTGCAGCAACTGGGCGGCACCGCTGGGTTGGCCTGAGCCTTCGGCGACACCGGTGACGGTGGGCACCTCGACCTGAATGACCGCCGCCGAGAGATACGTGTCGGGGCGCGATTTGGCGTAGACGGCCGACAGCAGCATGCCCAGCAAGGTGACGGTGATGATCAGCCAGCGCCTGCGGGAAAGCAGGTTGAGAAACTCATCCAGCGATTGGATCTGTCCCAAATGGTCAGTCCTTTCCGTAGCGGAAGCGGCCCGACGCGCGGTCTTGCGCGCGGTTCAGCACCACGCCCATCAGCGGCACCTGGCCTTTGAACAGCGCCTCGCAGGCGCGGATGTGTTCGGGCGAGGTTCGGGTGCCATCGGTGACCAGCAGCACGGCGTCGATGCAAGGTTGCAGGGCCAGCACATCGTCACTGACCAGAGCGGGGGGCAGATCGTAGATCACCACCTCGGGATCAAGCTGTTCGACCATCGAATCGAGGGCCTGGGTGGTGACGGTGTCGTGCAGGGTCTCGGAAGCCATATCCACCGGCGCGCCGTTCAGGCCAAGCGCAAGAGTGCGGCCAAAACGGCGGAAATGCGATTCGAGCGGCTGGTCGCCCGAGAGGAATTCCTCGATCGGGCCGATGTCGGTGATGCCCAGCAATGCCGCCAGTTGCGGACGGCGCAGATCAAGATCAAGCAGCACGGTGCGGCTGCCGGCGCGGCGGGCAAGGGCGAGGGCCAGGTTGGTGGCGACAAAGGATTTGCCGCAGCCATGGGTGGGCGAGGTGACGGCGATCCGCCGCCAGCCATATTCGCGCAACCCGTGCAGCAGGCGGGTGCGCAGCATGTCGAAAGCAGCGGTGGCGGGGCCGGAGGTGCTTTCCGGGAACAAACCGTTTCCGGAAAGGTGATTGGCCGAAAGGCTGACCGAACCGATTGATTCCCAGACCCGCGCGGGGTTGATATAGGCCACCGGCAGGGGGGCGGAAAAGATCTCGCGCCCGGTGGCAAGATCGTAGGTGACCGGGTCGGCGGCCACGGTATGGCCAGGCCGGAACACCGATGCATGATTGCCGCGAAAGCCACTTCGGGGATCGGGTTTTTCGCCAGACATGGCTGAAAGCTCCATATATGAGCGCGTTTCCGGGCGCGGCATCAACATCGTGTGTTTGGTCATCCGAAAGCCGGGCTCCTGAAACGGTGGGGCGCATGACCGCCGCCACCGATTGCTTGTGGGCCTGCATCGCTGCAGGCATGACACCGGTTGTTCCGATTGGCAGGAGGTGCAAGGCCGCACCGCATGGCAACAGAATCGCCCGGGCCCCCGCCCAGAACCTGAGGATTAGCAGATAATTCAACAAATTGGAAGTGTTGCGCGGCGGAACGGAGCTGTGGTGGCGGGCGGGGGGAGGCTTTGAGGCATACCCCACTCTGGCCGCCAACAAGTCATAGTCATGCCCGCATTGCAAAGTTACAATGGCGGCTGATCTTGCCCCGGAAACCTGCCCGATGACTTTGTCCAGTTCCATGCCGCCCGCTGTTGCAGGCGTCGATGCCGTTGTGATCGGGCGCAATGAGGGTGCGCGGCTGGTGGCGTGTCTGGGGGTGCTGCGCGGGCAGGTGGGGCGGATGGTTTATGTCGACAGCGGCTCGACCGACGGGTCGGTGGCGGCGGCGGAGGCGCTGGGGGCGGA
>JANNAV010000206.1:0-11410 GCA_031384695.1 Paracoccaceae bacterium | reverse complement strand
TTTCGAGGCGGGTGATCTGATCCGGCTGGTGGAAAGCACGCTGGCGGAGGTGACGCTGATCGGGGCGGCGGCTTTTACGGCGATCAATCAGGTGCGCTGGGTCAGCGGCGTGGGTGGCACGACGATCTACATCAATGGTGATGCCGACCTTGCGCCGGAGTTGAACATTTTCCTGATGGGTGTCGCCGGGTTGACGGTGGATGATTTTCAGCTGGGCTGAGCGGTTTCGGGCGGCTGCGAGCGGCGCAGGATGTAGATATCCATGATCCAGCCGTGGGCGGCGCGCGCCTCGGCGCGGCGCCGGATGATCTGCGGGGCAAGGGTTTTGAGGTCGCCCGCCACAGTGATCTCTTCGGCCATGCCGACATAGGCGCCCCACCAGATGGTGATGCCTGCGGGATCAAGGCTTTGGAAAGCGCAGGTGCCGTCGAGCATGACGGCGATTGTCTCGGTGCCTTCGGGCCAGCCGTGATCGCGCAACTGGCGGCCGGTGGTGACGAGGAAGGGCGCGCCGAGGGTGTTGACCGGGATGCGGTGCGCCGCCGTCAGCGCTTGCAGCGCGGTGATGCCGGGGATCACCTCGGTGGTGAGGGCGCGGCTTTGGCCAAGGCGTTCGGCAATGCGCAGGGTGCTGTCGTAAAGCGAGGGGTCGCCCCAGACCAGCAGGGCCACGCGGGATTTCGGGCCGGGTTCGGCGTCGATGGTGCAGGCCCAAGTGGTAGCGATGGCGTCGTGCCAGGCCTCGACCCCTTGCAGGTAATCGGGGGTTTCGGCATCTCGCCGGGGCAGATCGAACTCGGCGATTCGGGTGGCGGGGTTGGTAAGCACTGCGGCGCAGATGGTGCGGCGCAGGTCTGCGAGATCGGCCTTCTCAGCGCCCTTGCGCGGGATCAGGATCAGATCGGCCGAGTTGAGGGCACGGATCGCCTGCAGGGTGATGTGTTCTGGGTTGCCGGTGCCGATGCCGACAAGAAGCAGGTGGGTCATTGCGGTTCCCCCGGGGGTGGCCCGCCGCGCAAGGGCTGCGCGGCGGGCGGTTTCAGGCGGCTTTGCCCGGTTGGCGATCACCCGGCCATTTGTTACCCTGCCAGATATGCCCTGCAAGCCAGCCGAGGCTGGCCCAGACGGTGAAGGCCACGCCCAGCACCCTTGCCGAGAAGGTGGCGGCGAGTTCGGGGGGGGCAACGCCGCTGAACCCCGCAAGTTCGGGCGCGCCGATCAGGTGGGGGGCGGCGATCAGGGCAAGGGCTATGACAAAGCTGGCGCGGCTGCGCCCATAGCCAAGCAGGGCAAGGCCGGTGGCGGTGGCGGCGACGGTGCCCGTCCACCAGATCTGGCGGGCGGCAAGTTCGGCCGCAACGGTGCCCGGCAGTTCGGGGGCGAGGCCCATGGCGGGGGCAAGCTGAAACGCGGCAAAGCCCGCGATGCCCCACAAGATACCCTCGCGCGCGGTGATGGTCTTGCCAAAGCTGGCGGCAACGCCAAAGCCTGCCGTCAGCAGCAGCGCGTAGGCGATATAGACCACGCCGGAAAAGAGGGCCGTCAGGGCGTTGCGGGTGAAGGCCGAGGGTTCTGCGCCGTGATCATGGGTGGAATGGTCGTGTACGGTTGCTCCGGTTACAGCGTCGGGAACGTCGCTGTGGGTGGCCATGGCCGCATCGGGAGCGCTACCCGCGAAATGCACAGTGGCGCCGGTTTCATATTGTTCGGCCAGAAGGATGTTCTGCTGGATGAATACGAAGTGCAACGTGGCTGCAAGCAGCCCCGCCGCACTGCCAGCGAACAAGGCGCTGGTCAGCATTTTTTGGATCATGGAATGCTTAGTGGCAGGGAAAGCCGGTGGCGTGGCGCACGTCATGGGCTGCGTCATGCAAGGCGGCGGATTGGGCGTGGCCTGCGACAAACAGCAGCGACGCGCCGAGGGCGGCCACGAACAGCGCCGAGATGAGGGCGGTCGAGATGGTGGTGGCGGTCTGGGTCTGGGCAACGGTCTGGGTCTGCATCATTCTCTCCTTGCCGTCACACCCGACGGCAGCATGCTTCTTTGCACGGCAGGTCTCCTGACTCGCGGGTCAAAGCCTGCCTTCCGCCTTCCCAACCCCGACTTCGGGATCAGTGGCACATTGGAAGGCCGCTCGCCGCTTACAGTCGCGGGGGCGGTTGGGGTTTCGGGCGCCTGTGCGGGTTCGCCCTTTTCCCATTCCCATTTCAGTCCGTACGCTTTGCGTGTGTTCGGACACCATGCCCTTTTACTAGTCATCATGGGGCGCGGCAGGTCAAGCCGCATTTGCGCCGTTCGCGGGCGGTTTGCGACGTTTGGCGACAAGTGTTGCGTGGCGGTGCGCGGCAATCCGGTGGGTCG
This sequence comes from Paracoccaceae bacterium, assembly GCA_031384695.1. Lineage (GTDB taxonomy): Bacteria > Pseudomonadota > Alphaproteobacteria > Rhodobacterales > Rhodobacteraceae > JANNAV01. The sequence continues at coordinate 9,048 of JANNAV010000206.1, read as the reverse complement.
GGCAAATCGCGCAAGGGCAGCAGATGGGAAGGTCAGGCGGGGATGCGGGCGATGGCTTTGTGGCGCAGGACACCTAGAGGGCGGGTGTCGGGGAGGGTGCCATCAGGCGAGGCTGCGTAGGCTTGGGCGAAGGTTATAAGGTCGGGAAGGTCGGCCTTGGTCAGATCGCCGAACAGATAAGCGGTTTTGCCAGGGCTTCGGAAGGCTATTGCGGAGGGGCGGGTGCAGGCGGACATGCATTCGGTTTCCGCCACATCGGCGGCGATTCTGGCGGCGGTGAGGGCCAGGCGGAAGGGGGTGGCAAAGTCGGTCTGGCCCAGCGCGCAACTGGTGCAGAGGGTGATTTTCATTTGGGGGCCACGGCGAGGGGGCCATAAAGGATGAGGGCGGGTTTGCGGCCGGGATCGGTGTGCAGGTGGGCCGCGAGGCTGGCGATGGTCATGCGGTGCAGGTGCTGGTCGGGCTGGCTGACGGATTCCGCCAGCAGTGCGGGCGTGTCGGGCGGCAAGCCCGCCGCGATCAGGGCGGCGGCCAGCGCGGGAAACGTTCGCTTGCCCATGAACACCACGGTGGTGGCCTGCGGGTCAGCCAATGCCGCGATGTTCAGGCCGGGGGGCAGATCGCCCGAGGTATCGGCGCCGGTGATGAACTGCACCCTCTGGGCGTGGCCGCGCCGGGTGAGGGGGATGCCCGCAGCGGCGGCGGCGGCGCAGGCGGAGGGGACGCCGGGGATGATCTCGTAGCCGATGGCGGCGGCGGTGAGGGCGGTGATTTCTTCTTCCAACCGGCCGAAGATGCCTGCGTCGCCGGATTTGAGGCGCACCACGCGTGCGCCGGTGCGGGCGTAATCCACCAGCAACCGGCTGACGTGATCTTGTTTCGGCGAGGCGCGGCCTGCCCTTTTGCCCACGCCCACCAGATCGGCCCCCGGCCTTGCCAGCGCCAGAATCGGGCCTGCGGCGAGGTCATCGAACAGGATCGCATCGGCGGCCTGCAGGCGCAAAACCGCGCGGACGGTGAGCAGATCGGCATCACCGGGGCCGGAGGAGACGAAGGAGACAAAACCGGTCATGTGGCCTCGGCGATCAGGTGAAAGAAGGTGCCCGTGGCGTGGCCACCGCCGGGAAAGCTGCGGTGCGAGCCGGTTTCGGGCACCGGGCTGGCGGTGGCATCGACGACATGGGCAAGCGGCGCGTCGGGCTGCTCGATGATGCTGGAGTAGTGAAATTCATGGCCGCGCAGGCGGGTGCCGGGGGCGTGGCCGGGGATCGGGGCCTGCAAGGTGGCGAGCCGGTAGCCGAGGTGCATCTTGCGTTTGGCATAGGAGGTGACGAGGCCCAAGAGGCCCGCCATCTGATGGCTTGCGCCGTCCTTGTCGATCAGGGCGGCCCCCATCGCCATATAGCCGCCACACTCGCCATGCACCGGGCGGGTTTCGGCGAAGGCGCGCAATTGGTGGCGGAAATTGGTGGCGGCGGCGAGGGCGGGGGCGTGCAGTTCGGGATAGCCGCCGGGCAGCCAGCAGGTATCGGCGGTTTCGGCGGGGCCTTCGTCGGCGAGGGGCGAGAAGGGCAGAACCTCGGCCCCCGCAGCACACCATGCTTGCAGGAGATGCGGGTAGGTGAAGGAGAACGCGGCGTCCTGGGCGAGGGCGATGCGCTGGCCAGGGGGACGGATCGGTTTGGCGGGTGGGCTGGCGAGGGGGATGGAGGCGGCGGCGGCGATGAGGACGTCGAGATCGAGGTTTTGGGCCACAAGGCTGGCGGCCTGCAGGATCAGCCGCTCCAGCGCCGGGTGTTCGGAGGCCTGCACAAGGCCGAGGTGGCGTTCGGGCACTTCGATGGCGGACTGGCGGGGGAGTGCGCCGAAAACGGTGATGCCAGCCTCAAGCATGCCGGTGCGGACGAGGGCTTCGTGGCGGGGCGAGGCGACGCGGTTCAGGACCACGCCTGCAATATTCACCCCGGCGCGAAACCCCACATGTCCGCGCGCCACGGCGGCGGCGGTTTGCGCCTGCCCCGAGACATCGACCACCAGCACCACCGGCCAGCCCATCAACCGCGCGATATCAGCGCTGGCGCCGTTGCCGCAGGCGCCGGGGGCGGCCACGCCGTCATAAAGCCCCATCGAGCCTTCGGCGAGGATGATATCGGCGTTTTGGGTAGCGGTGAGGCTGGCAAGCAGGCTTTCGGGCATCGACCAGCTGTCGAGGTTATAGGAGGGGCGGCCGGTGGCGGCGGTGTGAAATGCGGGGTCGATGTAATCGGGGCCGCTTTTGAAGGGTTGCACGATCAGGCCACGGTCGCGCAGGGCGCGCGCAAGGCCCAGCATCAGCGTGGTTTTGCCGGTGCCCGAGGCGGGGGCCGAGATCATCAGGCCGGGGGGGCGGGTCATGTTGGGTCGCCTTCCGGAAAGCGGGGTTCGGGGCCGTTCGGGCGATAGCGGCGGTCGTAGTCGCCGGCGTAGAGGCGGCTTTCGGCGAAACCTTCGGCGGCGAGGGCGGGGCCGATCAGGATCAGGGCGGTGCGCTCCATCTCGGGCGGGATGGCAGCGTGCAGGGTGGCGAGGGTGGCGCGCAGGATACGCTGATCCGGCCAGCTTGCACGCCAGACCACCGCCACCGGTCAATCGGGGCCGTAATGCGGGATCAGGTCGGCCATGATCCTTTCGGTGAGGTGGACGGAAAGGTGCAGCGCCAGCGTGGCCCCGGTGGCACCAAAAGCCGCAAGGGTTTCGCGCGGCGGCATTGCGGTGGCCCGGCCTTCGGTGCGGGTGAGGACCAGCGATTGCGCGAGGCCGGGCAGCGTGAGTTCGGCACCCAATGCGGCGGCGGCGGCGGCGAAGGCGGGCACGCCGGGGGTGACATCATAGGGGATGCCGAGGGCGCGCAGGCGGCGCAGTTGCTCGCCCATCGCCGACCAGATCGAGACATCGCCGGAGTGGAGGCGGGCGATCTGGTGGCCTTTGGCGTGGGCGGATGTGATGGCTTCGATGATCTCATCGAGGCTGAGGGGGGCGGTGTTGATCAGGTGGCAGCCGGGCGGGCAATGGGCCAGGATGTCCTGCGGGATGAGGGAGCCTGCATACAAGCAGGTGGGCGAGGCCGCGATCAGGTCGCGGCCTCGCAGGGTAAGCAGGTCGGGCGCGCCGGGGCCCGCGCCGATGAAATGCACGGTCATGGGTGGGGGCTTTCTGATGACGCTATGGCGGCGGTGGCGGTGCCGTCGGTGGAGGTGGCGCGGGGGGCGATCAGGTGAGCGCCCTGCCCTGCCCTGTTCAGCATGGCGGCCCCGGCGAGGGCTGCGGCCTCGGCCACGGAACCTGTACCGTAAAGAGCAAGGGAGCGGGGCGATTGGGTGAGGGTGGTTTGGGCCTGCAGGTGGGAAGGGGCGATGGCGAGGAGGGGCAGGTTCAGCTCGGCCGCGAGGGCGGTGATGGCGGGGGATTGGGCTTTGGCTTTGGGGGTTGCGAGGGCGGTGAGGTTACCGGGGCCACCGGCGAGGGTGAGGGCGTCGCGCAGGGCGGCGAGGCTGGTGGTGGCGCGGAAGCCGAGGCCCGCGACGGTTATTGTGGCGGGCGGTTGGGGTGCGGCCGTCATCGGGTGACGCTCCATTGCACGATGGGTAATGCTGCGCGCCAGCCGCGTTTGCGACCCAGGGGGGTGGCGTCGGCGAGGGTGATGCGAAGAAGATCGCCACCGTGTTGGGAGGAAAGCCCGGCGAGCAGGGATTCGGATTCCAGCGTGACGGCGTTGGCGACGAGGCGGGTGCCGGGGGGGAGGATTTGCCAGAGGTGATCGAGCAGAGCGCGGCTGGCGCCGCCGCCTACGAACACCGCGTCGGGAGGGGGGAGTGCGCTCAGGCCCTCGGGGGCTTTGGACTGGTGTAGGGTGTAGCGGTGGGCGAGGCCGAAGCTTTCAGCGTTGGCGCGGGCGCGGGCGGCGCGGGTGGGATCGGATTCCACCGCGTGGCAATGGGCGGCACCGGCGAGCAGCCATTCGATGCCGATGGAGCCCGAGCCTGCGCCGATATCCCAAAGCGTCTCGCCGGGACGGGGGGCGAGGGCGGAGAGGGTGAGGGCGCGGATCGGGCGTTTGGTGATTTGGCCGTCATGGGCGAAAAGGCTGTCTGGCAGGCCGGAGGCGCGGGGGAGGCCTTGGCCGTGCGCTTCGATGGCGACGGCGACAGGGGCGGATATGTCGTTGATATCAAAAGTATCGGCGCGGGTTGGGCGGATGCGTTGGCGGGGGCCTGCGAGGGATTCGAGGATGGTGAGGCGGGAGGTGCCGAAGCCTTCGGCGGTGAGGTATTGGGCCAGTTCGCGCGGGGATGTGCCATCGCGCAACAGACAGATGGCGCGCACGCCCTGGCCGAGAATCGGGCGCAAGCGCGTGAGGGGGCTTGCGTGCAGGCCGAGGCAGGCGGTGTCCTCAAGCCGCCAGCCGAGGGCGGCGGCGGCGTAGGCGAAGGTGGAAGGGGCGGGGAAGGCTTGCCAGTCGGCGCGGGTGAGGTGGGCCACGAGGCTGCCGCCCGCGCCAAACCAGAACGGATCGCCCGAGGCGAGGACGACGGTTTTGCAGCCCCGGCAGGCGAGGACGGGGGTGATGGAAAACGGGATGTCCCAGGGGCGGCCTTTGGCACCTGCGCCCGCAAGCGCGAGGTGGCGGGGGCCGCCGAAGATGATTTCGGCGGCGGCAAGTGCTTCGCTGCTTGCAGTGGACAGGCCGGACAGGCCATCTTCGGTGAGGCCGATGATTGAAAGCCAGGGGTCAGCCATGTCGCGCGTTCTTTTGCTGGGGGGCACGGGTGAGGCCAGTGCGATGGCGCAGGCGCTGGCTGCGGCCGGGATCGCGGCGGAATATTCCTATGCCGGGCGCACCGGCGCGCCGGTTGGCCAGCCGATCCCGGTGCGGGTGGGCGGGTTTGGCGGGGTGGCGGGGCTTGTGGCATACTTGCAGGCGGGCGGGTTCAGCCATGTGATTGACGCAACGCACCCGTTTGCCGCCGGGATGAGTGGCAATGCGGTTGCGGCTTGTGGGATGGCGGGGGTGGGGCTGATGGCGCTTGAGCGCGCGGCATGGGCGGCCGGGCCGGGCGATGACTGGCTGCATGTGGCGGATATCGGCGCGGCGGTTGAGGCGTTGGACGGGCCTGCGCGGCGGGTGTTTCTGGCGATCGGGCGGCAGAATCTGGCGGCTTTTGCTGCGGCACCGCAGCACCGGTATCTGCTGCGGCTGGTCGATGAATTGCAGGGTGCGGGGCCTTTGGCGGGGGCCGAAGTGGTGATCGCGCGCGGGCCGTTCGATGTGGCGGGCGATATGGAACTGATGCGGGCGCATGGCACGCAGGTTGTGGTGGCGAAGAATGCGGGTGGTGCGGGGGCTGCGGCGAAGCTGGCGGCGGCGCGCGCGTTGGGGCTGCGGGTGATCATGATCGCGCGGCCTGCGGTGCCGGTACGGGCGGTGGCGCATGACGTGGCGGGGGTCATGGGCTGGCTTCATGCGGCGCCCTCCGCTTTGTAATCCCTTGGGGTATAGACCCAGCGGCCAACGCGGCGGGTGGCGGAGTTGCCCAGGATGACCACAGTGCGCATGTCGGCCATCTCGGGGGTGGCCTGCGCCAGAGTGGTGGTGTGGAGGTGTTCATCGGGGGTGGAAACCGCGCGGGCGAAGATGATCAGGCGGTCGGGCGCGCATTCTTCGCGCAGGGTTGCAAGGGTGCGGGCAAAGCCTTCGGGGCGGCTGGCCGAGCGTGGGTTGTAGAAGGCCATGGCGAAATCTGCGCGGGCAGCGTGCCGGAGGCGGTGCTCGATCACGCTCCACGGTTTGAGGTTGTCCGAGAGGTTGATACAGCAGAAATCATGGCCCAAGGGCGCGCCCGCGCGGGCGGCGGCGGCGAGCATGGCGGTGATGCCGGGCAGGACCGAGATGCTGAGGGCGTGGTATCCGGGGGCAGCCTCGAGTGCCTCGAACACCGCCGAGGCCATGGCGAACACGCCGGGATCGCCGGAGGAGACGATGACGACGCGCTTGCCTGCGGCGGCCATGGCGAGGCTTTCGCGGGCGCGGTCAATCTCGACCCGGTTGTCGGAGGGGTGCAGGGTGAGGCCCGCGCGGGGTTGGATGCGGGCGACATAGGGGATGTAGCCGACGATATCGGTGGCAGCGTTCAGGGCCTCGGTCACCTCGGGGGTGACGAGGCTTTCCGCGCCGGGGCCGAGGCCTGCGATGGTGAGATTTCCGGTCATTCGGGGGCCTCTGGCCTGCGGCCATGGCCGTGCACAAGGACGATGGCGAAGTAGGGGCAATCGGCGGCGGCGACCTCGGCCAGACGGGCGATGCGCTGATCGGGCATGGTGCCGCACTCGATCAGCCATGCGGCATCGAGGCGGCCGGTGGCTGCGAGGGCGCGGCGGATCTTGGGCAGGTTGCGGCCGGTTTTCATCACCACGATGGCGTCGGCTTCGGCCATGTGGCGGGTAAGATCGGCCTCGGGCAAGGTGCCCATCAGCACCGTCAGCACATCGTCGCCCCAGGTGATGGGGGTGCCGGTGGCGTGCCAGCAGCCTTGCATACCGGTGATGCCGGGGATGATCTCGATGGTGGTGCGGTGCTGAAGGCGGCTTTGCAGGTGCATGAACGAGCCGTAAAAGAACGGATCGCCCTCGCACAGCACCAGCACGTCGTCGGATCGCGCAAGGGTGGCGAGGCGGTTGGCCCAATCATCGTAGAACCGCGCGAGGAGGCTGGTGTATGCGGGGCTGTCGAAGGGCAGTTCGGTGGTGACGGGGTATTCCATCGGGTATTCAGTGGCACCGGGGGCGAGCATGCCTTCGACGATGCGGCGGGCCTGCCCCGCGCGGCCTGCCTTGCGGAAATAGGCAACGTGGCGGGCCGAGCCGATAACACGCGCGGCGCGCAGGGTGATCAGGTCCGGATCGCCGGGGCCGAGGCCCGCACAGATGATGCGGCCCATGCTATTCCTTCCGGCTGGCAAGCGCGTTGATCGCGGCCACGGTGATGGCGGAGCCGCCAAGCCGCCCTGCCACGATCAGGCTGGGAACGGGGGGTGCGGCCATCAGCGCGACTTTGCTCTCAGCCGCCCCGACAAAGCCCACCGGGCAGCCGATGATGGCGGCGGGGCGGGGGCAATCGGGGTGTTCAAGCATGTTCAGCAGGTGGAAAAGGGCGGTGGGGGCGTTGCCGATGGCGACGATTGCGCCTGCAAGGTGGGGGCGCCAAAGCTCGACAGCGGCGGCGGAGCGGGTGTTTTGCATCTTGGCGGCGAGAGCGGGCACGGCGGGATCTTGCAGGGTGCAGATGACGGCGTTGTTTGCGGGCAGGCGGGCGCGGGTGATGCCTTCGCTGACCATGCGGACATCGCACAGGATGGGCGCGCCGGCCTCAATGGCGGCGCGGGCGGCGATGGCCATGCCGGGGGAAAAGCGGATGTGTTGGGCGAGACCCACCATGCCCGCCGCGTGGATCATGCGGACGGCGACGATTTCTTCTTCCGGGGTGAAACCGGCGAGGGCCGCCTCGGCGCGGATCATGGCGAAGGATTGCAGGTAGATCGCAGCGCCGTTGGTTTCATAGAGATGGGGCAATTGGGGCTTTCAGGAGCAGGTCTGGTGCGGCGAGCAGGCGTTCGGCGGTGAGGATGGTGGTTGTGGGCATGCTGGCGGGGCCGTTGTGGATCAGGCCATAGCCGTGGGGGGTGGCGGTCAGGGTTATCGCTGAGGCGGCGGGGTGGGCGCAACCCTTGGCGCAGCCGGAGATGTGGAGGTGCTGGGTGGCGGGGATGTGGGGCGCGAGGGCGCGTGCAAGGCTGCGGGTTTCGCCGAGGGCCTGGGTGCAGCCCGGCGCGCCGGTGCAGGCGGTGACGCGCAGCAGGGGGTTATCTGGGACGGTGATCAGGCCTTCGATGGCTGGCAGCGGGGCGGTGCCTTCGATCAGCAGCATCCGCCATGGGGTGAGGCGGAGCGGGCGGTTGAGGGCGGCGATGGTTTGGAGCGTTTCGGCGCTGATCTGGCCGAAGGCGAGGGCTGTGAGCCAGCCTTGGGGTGTGAGGCCGGGGGTTGGAGTGGCGGCGGGTTGGGAGGCGGGTTCGGTGAAGCCTGCGGGGAGTTGGGTGCCGGATTGGATCAGGGCGGCCATGCGGCCCCTGCCCTGTTGGCTGCCGCCGCTGGCGAGGAACCATGCGGCGAGGGTCAGGGCGTCTTGGACGGCGGTTTGGCGGGTGGTGAGGTGGCCAAAAGGGTGGATGTCGGGGCGCAGGATGAGGTGGCCGTGGGGGCTGCGCTCGATGCGGATATCGGCGGGGGCTTGGGTGAGGACGGGGGAAGGGCCTGCGTCGATGGCGAAGCCGAATTTGGCGGGTAGCGGCGGGGCGGTGGCGAGGGCATTGGCGAGGGCTGCTGCGAGGGGTTGGGTATCGTCGGCGGGGTGCCAAAAGGGGGTGACGAGGATGTTGCGGGCGGATTCTTCGGTGGGGGTGGCGTCGATCAGGCCGAGGGGGGTGAGGTCGGCGATAAGCGCCGCGTGGGCCCTGGCACGGATGCCGCGCAGTTGCAGGTTGGCGCGGGATGAGATGTCTATGGTGCCGTTGCCGTGGGTGAGGGCGGCGGCGGCGATGCCTGCGGCTTGGGGGGGCGTCAGGCGGCCTGCGGGGGGGCGGATGCGGACCAGCCAGCCGTCGCCTGACAGCATGGGGGTAAGCGCGCCGGGGCACCAGCCTTTGATTTGGGGGGCTGTCACGGCGTGGCCTCCAACGCGGCGGCGATGGAATTGCGGCGGGTCAGCCAGAGGCCCGCGTCGCGCAGGCGGCGAAAGATATCCTCCATCGCGGCGAGGGCTGCGGGGTTCTCAACGGCAAGAAAGGCGCGCAGGTCTTCGCGGCCCAAGGTGGCTTCGTGATATAAATCAAAGAGATGCGAGGGAACCACTTCGGCCAGATGCGCGAATGCGGCCATGTGATCGAGGGTGGCGGCGATTTCCGCCGCCCCCCGGTAGCCGTGGTTCATCATGCCGCTGGCCCAATCGGGGTTGGC
>JANNAV010000152.1:0-3907 GCA_031384695.1 Paracoccaceae bacterium | reverse complement strand
TCGGTCGCGGTGGGTCCGGGGCAGGCGGGCGGCGACAACATCGTGTCGGGGGCCGAGGCCGGGTCTGGCCTTGTGCTGACCGGCACGGCGGAAGCGGGGGCTTCGGTGGCGGTCACCTTCGAGGGGGTGACACGGACGGTGATTGCCAGCAGCACCGGGGCGTGGACTGCCACCTATGCGGCCTCGGAAGTACGGGCGGGCACCTATGCGTCAACCGTGGCGGTGACGGCCACCGATGCGGCTGGCAACACCGCGTCAACCACCCACGCGTTGAACATCGATACCGAAGTGAACCCCTTCAACCGCGCCACGCTTTCGACCGGCACCGATACGGTGGTGAACGCGGTTGAGGCGGCGCAGGGCCTGACCGTCACCGGCATGGTGGAAGCGGGCTCTACTGTGGCGGTGCGCTTTGGCACCGGGCCTTCACACAACGCGGTGGTCAATGCCGATGGCAGCTGGTCGCTGACCATCGCGGCGGCGGAAATTCCGGCGGGCGAAAATGCGGTCACGCTGACCGCGACGGCGACCGACAGGGTGGGCAACGTCTCCACCCTTTCCGAGCAGGTGGCGGTGGATACCGTGGTGCGCAATTTCGCCCAGACCGGAGGCGAGATCAGCGGCGATGGCATGGTCAATGCAAGCGAGGCTGCGGCAGGCATCACCCTGACCGGCACGGTAGAGCCGGGTGCCACGGTGGCGCTGCGCCTGTCGAACGGCGAGACGGTGAATGCGACGGTGGGCAGTGATGGCAACTGGAGCGCGTTCTTTGGCCCGGCACAAATCCCGCGCGGCGCAAATGTGGACACCTCGGTGACGATGACCGCCACCGACAGGGCGGGCAACGTCTCGGTGCTGTCCGACAGCTTCGTGGTGGATACCGTGGCACCCGGTTCGCCCGAGGTGGTTTCCTTCTCGCGCGACAGTTCGGGGCTGCGGGCCATCGGCACCGAAAGCACCGACGACACCTATAGCTTCACCCGGGTTGACGCTTCGGGCATCATGGCCGAGGTGGCAGCGACCCGCACCGAAGATACGGTGTTCAACGAAACCAACTTCCGCTTTGCCTCCACCGTGCCGGACGGCAGCTATCTGGTGGTGAACACGGCGGATCTGGCGGGCAACGAAAGCTCGACCCTGCTGATCGTCAACAACACCAACGCGCTGGATGTCAATCTGGGCCGCGCCGGGCTTTCGGGCTTTGACTTTACCGCGATTGATTTGACCTTTGCACCCGAAGCCAACCTGACGATCACAGAGGCGCAGTTGCGCAACCTGACCGGGCCGGAGCACCGGTTGATCATCAAGGGCGACATGGATGATAGCGTGACGCTGGTGGGCGGTACGGATGCGCATCAGACCCAGACGATTGACGGGCAGACTTACAAGCTGTTCACGCTGGGCACCGGTGGTGCCAGCGTGCTGGTGGACGACGATATCACCACCGCCATGAGCACCGGCGTCTGATCGGGGGACAGGGCAATGCCCTTGGACCGCAAAACCGGAACCGGGCGTGCAGGGGCCGGCCCAATGCTCGCGGCTACCTTGTTGCTGGCGGGCTGCGTGGGGGGGGTGAATATCCCCTCGATGCTGCAATTCGGCAAGGGCAACGGCCCGTCCGAGCCTGCTGCAGGCGAGGCTTTCGCGCCTCAGAAAGAGGTTGAGTCGTCATTGATCGCCGATTTGCAGGCTCGGCGCAGCATTCTGCCGCCGGGCGGTGCCTATGCCGCCGTGGCCAATGCGGTGGTTGCGGCCAGCGCCGGGGCCAATGCCGCCGAATTGCGGGTGGCGCGTCTGAAGGCCGAGGCGCGGGCGAAGAACTGGCTGCCCTCGATCGGCCCGAACATCAGCCTCACCTCGCTGGGGGGGGTGGCGGCGTCTTTGCTGCTGGAACAGACGGTGTTCGACAATGGCCGCAACAAGGCCGAGCGCGCCTTTGCGGCGGCGGACGTGGAACTGGCGGCGGTCAGCCTGTCCACCGAGATCAACGGGCGGGTCTATTCCGGCCTGAAATACCACGTCGAGGCCGAACGCGCTGCCGCGCAGGCCGGGGTTTCGGGCAAGGCCGCAGGGCGGCTGGCCGATTTTGAGGCCATCATGGCCGAGCGGGTGGAAGGCGGCATTTCCGACCGTTCGGAACAGCGGGTGATCGCCCAGCACCGCGCCGAGATGCAGGCAACCCTTGCCGCCGATCACGAAGCCGGGGCCACCGCGCGCGCCGAACTTGCCGCCATTGCCGGGGGGAACCTTGCGGGCGTGCACGGTTTGCAGACCCTGCCTGCGGTGAATTTCGCGGTAACCGAGCCTTTGGCGGTTTTGCAGGCGCGCGGCGAAGGAGCGCGGCTGCTGGCCGAAGCCCGCATTCAGCGCGCGGGGTTGATTCCCGGCATTTCGGCGGTGGCGGGCCTTGGGCAAAGCGGTGCCTCGCCTGGTTTGCGGCTGGGCGGTGGCGGGCTTGGGCTTGGCACCCGCGCCAATCTTGAGGCGCTGGATGCGGCGGGCGATGTGGTGGATAGGCAAACCGCCGATGCGGCCGAGTCTGCCAACCGCCGCTTCGTGGCCCTGCAACGCCAGATCGTCACCCTGCAATCGCGTGAGGCCGAGGGTGCCGAGGTGCTGCGACAGACGGCGGGCAATCTGGAACTCTTCACCGAGCAATACAAGGTGGGCCGGCGGACCTTGCTGGAACTGGTGGGCCAATATGACGGCTATGCCCGGCTGGAGCGGGATCAGATATCGCTGAAATACGACATCGCCCTGTTGCAGATTGAAATTGCCCGTGATCACGGGATGTTGGTCGATGGGGCGCGGATGTGACAGACCGCGTGGTCTCATTCGATTTCAGCGCGGCACGGGTGGCAGCAAGCGCGCCTTCCGCCGTCCGGGTGGTGCCCGAAGCGGCCGCCATCGCCCCCCCCATGGCACCGCGCCCCGACCCCGCCAGCCGCCCGCGCCGCCCCCGCCACACCAACCGCGCGATGAGCCGGGCGCAACTTGCCTCGGTGTTCTCGGGCCTGTTGGGGGCTGATCTTTCGGTGGCCGATGTGCTGGAGCATCTGCAGATCGCGGCGGGTGGTGGCAAGCTGGGGTTGGACGAGGTGGCGGTGGCGCTGCGCGGCAACGGCCTTGCGGCGGCGGTTGAAAAGGTGGCGCGGCCAAGCGCCAAACACTGGCCCGCGCTGGCCGAAATGAGTTCGGGCCAGATCGTGCTGGTGCTGGGCCTCAAGGATGCGGGGCTTGAGATTTACGACACCACCTGCCCCGACAAGCGCGCCGAGGTGCCGCTGGCCGAATTCCTGCAGGTTTTCACCGGCCGCCTGCTGCGCGCCCGCGCTAGCATCACCGATCTGGAAACCCGCCACACCGATGCAAAGGCAGCACCACACTGGTTCTGGGGCGAGTTCGGCAAATATCGCCGCCAGTTGCTGGAAGTAGCGGCGGGCTCGCTGGTGGCCAACCTGCTGGCGGTGGCGGTGGCGCTGTTTTCGATGCAGGTCTATGACCGGGTGATCCCTTATCAATCCGAACCGACGCTGTGGGTGCTGGCGGGGGGCGCGATGCTGGCCATCGTGATGGAGGCGGCGCTGAAACTGGCGCGGTCAGGCCTGATGGATGTGACAGGCAAGCGGATCGAGTTGACGGTGCAGGCGCGGCTGATGGAAAAACTGCTGGGCATGAAGCACGGGCCGGGCGCGCGCAGCCCCAGCCAGTTGTTCGCCGCGATGCGCGAGTTTGGCTCGGTGCGCGAGTTTTTCACCGCCACCACCATCGGCACGCTGGCCGATCTGCCGTTCATCCTGATCTTTCTCGCCCTCGTGGCGTCGATTGGCGGCAATCTGGTCTGGGTGCTGATCGCGGGCGGTATCCTGATGGTTGCCCCCGGCTTTTTCATGCAAAAGCGCATGAT
>JANNAV010000142.1:0-1575 GCA_031384695.1 Paracoccaceae bacterium | reverse complement strand
GGCGACGCCAAGACGCGCGGCGCCAAGCTGGACATCGCCAAGTGGAAACGCCCCTCGCCCGAGACAATCCCAAGCGCAGCCAAGGCGGCCGGCCTCTACATGATCTGCACCATGTCGAAACACGCCGCCGAGGCGAAGGGGTGCAGCGACGCCATGATGTTCGACTATCGCGGCTATGTCGCCGAGGCGACCGGCGCCAACATCTTCTTCGTCAAGGACGGCGAGGTGCATACACCGCTGGCCGACGCCTTCCTGAACGGCATCACCCGCCAGTCGGTGATCGGCATGCTGAAGGACATGCAGATCAAGGTCCACGAACGCCACATCATGCCCGACGAGCTGGAAGGGTTCGAGCAGTGCTGGCTGACCGGCACCGCCGCCGAAGTGACGCCGGTGGGCCAGATCGGCGATTACAACTTCGAGGTGGGCGATCTGACCCGCCGGGTCGCCACCCAATACGAGACACTGGTCCGCGCCTGAACACCTCAACAGCGGTGAGCGCGGTTACCGCGCGCGCCGCTGGCAGCTTCGACCCCGGATCGGTCCGCATTGCGGCTTGCCGGAACCCCGTTGCAACCGATCCGTACAATTCCCCTCAAATTGCCCCCCCGTTCTTCATTGCCCAAATATCCCACGGGGGTGCGGGGGGGTGAAACCCCCGCTTCTGGTGCTGGGTGCGGGTATGTGAAACCCCCGCTGTTCCAAGGCTCATCCCGCCCTAAACCTCGCGGCCCTTTGCGATGCGGATATATTCCACAACCCGCCGGTTGCCCGCCGCGCGCTCGAACGGCCGCTGCCAGACAACCCGCCATGCCGCCTCGCTCCGATCCCGCGCCAGGCGCAGGAAATGCTTCATTCTGCCGCCCTGCGACGGTTGCCGGTGATCTGCCAGATGTTTGCTCATGTGTTGCGCCCCCAAGATTGCAGACCCCTATCCTACGCTCTTTCTGCCGATCGCCAAAGTCACATCTCGGCGCTGGTCCTGAAACCGCCCATTCCCCGTGCCGCCACCCCGGCGGTGGCGTTAGAAACGTCTTGCGCCACAAGCACCGCGTTCTGCGATTCGGGCATCATTCTTGCCGACCCATTTCATTGCAACACTCTTCACCCGCAGCATTCTTGTGATCACTCTGCGCAACGGCAGCCGCGCCGTTGAAGTTGCCGTTCTCCAGCGTCTGCTGAACCACCGCTAAAACAGGGAGGTAGCCGTTCCAGATCTTGTGGTCGATGGCCTTTCGGCCCCCGCACCGAGGCTTTGTTGCGCCGGTTTCAGGAAGGTTATCGCGGCGCGGGGCGGCTTGCGGTTGACGGGGTTGCGGGCGACAGCAGCTGGCGGCAAGCTATCCCGATGGGCGCGATGGTGGCGGCATCCCGACCGATTCGCCCAACATGGCGGCCTATGCCACGGGCCTTGGCATGCGCAGTCTTGGCGGCGCGCCGGTGCATATCAACGGCGTGCTGGAACATCTGCGGCGCGGCCCGGCCATTCTGGTGGGCAACTGGCCCAATGGTGGCGCGCATGTGGTGGTGATCAGTGCGGTCTGTATCGGGCCAACCGCCGCCACCTCGATGGTG
>JANNAV010000083.1:0-6602 GCA_031384695.1 Paracoccaceae bacterium | reverse complement strand
CGGGGGGCCAGCCCCCCGCACCCCCCGGGATATATGTGCAAAGGTGAAGGCGTGGACATATGCGCGATGTCGGCGAGCCAGGTGTCGCGGTTGATAGCGGCGCGCAAGCTGGCGCCTTCGGAGGTGATGGCGGCCTGTCTGGACCGGATTGCGGTGGTCAATCCGGGGCTGAATGCGGTGGTGTCGCTGCGGCCGCGCGATGAATTGATGGCCGAGGCGCGGACGGCAGATGATGCGGTGCCGGGCGGCTGGCTGCACGGGATACCGATGGCGGTGAAGGATTTGTGCGCCACCAAGGGGCTGAGGACCACCTGGGGCTCGCCGCTGTTTGCCGATTTCATGCCGGTGAAGGATGATCTGCTGGCGGCACGGATGCGGGCGGCGGGGGCGATTTTCATCGGCAAGACCAATACGCCGGAATGGGGGCATGGCAGCCATTCGTTCAACCTTGTGCACGGCGTCACGCGCAATCCTTATGATGCCCGGATGACGGCGGGGGGCAGTTCGGGCGGGGCAGCGGCGGCGCTGGCGGCACGGATGGTGGCGGTGGCGGACGGGTCGGACATGATGGGGTCGCTGCGCAATCCGGCGGCGTTTTGCAACGTGTATGGCTTTCGCCCCAGTTGGGGGCTGGTGCCGGGCGATGCGGATGGCGACGGGTTTTTGGCCACGCTGGCGACCGAGGGGCCGATGGCGCGCGATGTGGAAGATGTGGCGCGGCTGCTGGAGGTGCAGGCGGGGGTGAACCCGGAGGTGCCGTTTGGCCGCGCGCCCGAGCCTTTCGCCAACCGGCTGGATATCGACATCAAGGGGTTGCGGGTCGGCTGGTTGGGCGATTGGGGCGGGGCTTATGGCTGCGAGCCAGGGATACTTGACTTGTGCGAGCGGGGGCTTGCGGTGTTTGAGGGCCTTGGGGCGGTGGTGGAGCCGGTGGCACCGCCGTTTGCGGCAGAGGCGATCTGGCAGGCCTGGGTGACGCTGCGGGCGATGCTGAACGCGAACGGCTTGCGCGGCTATTATGACGATCCGCGACAGCGGGCGGCGCTGAAACCCGAAACCATCTGGGAGATCGAGCAGGGCCTGCATCTGGGTGCCGAGGCGGTTTATGCGGCGAGTGTGATCCGGTCGCAGTGGTACGCCGAGGCGGCGCGGCTGTTCGCGCGCTATGATGCGCTGGTGCTGCCGACGGCACAGGTCTGGCCGTTTCCGGTGGAATGGCGCTGGCCGCAAAGCATCAACGGGCGGGCGATGGACACCTATCACCGCTGGATGGAGGTGGTGATCCCGGCAAGTCTGATCGGCTTGCCCGCGCTGAATGTACCAGTTGGGTTTGGGCGAGCGGGGTCGGCGGGGGCTGGCTTGCCCATGGGGATGCAGATTATCGGCGCGGTGGGGGCGGATGCGCGGGTGTTGGCGATGGGGCAGGCCTATCATCTGGCGACGGGGTGGCCGCAAAAATACCCGCCGCCGCTGTGAGGGACGGCTGCTTTGCACCAGTTCAGGCCGGCGCTATGCAAACCTTCATGAATATGAGATAATCAAGGCAGAGCAGGCCCGCGAAAGACGGGAAGAACGTAAAAAGGTACAGGCATTTTGCAGATGAACCGGATTTTATCACCCGTTGCGGGCGCGGCAGACCATGGCCTGCAGAGCGAACTTTGTGCCACCCAGCTTGGCGCGATCTGTTGGCGCGTCTCTGAGGGCGAGGTGCAGATTTTGTTGATCACCAGCCGCGACACCGGGCGCTGGGTTATCCCGAAAGGCTGGCCCATCGCGGGCAAAAGTCTGGCGGAGGCCGCCGCCGTTGAGGCCTGGGAAGAGGCAGGGGTTGAGGGGATGGTTCAGCCAACGCTGTGGGGCCGGTTTCATTATGACAAGGTGATGGGCGACAGGGTTGCGGGCGACGGGGTGATGGGCGACGGGGTGATGGGGGCGAAACCCAGCATTCCTTGCGTGGTTGCAGTGTTCGGGCTGCGGGTGGCGCGGTTGAAGCGGCGGTTCCCCGAGCGCAAGCAACGCCGTCGCAAGTGGTTCACGCCGGAACAGGCGCAGCTTCTGGTGGCGGAACCGGAGTTGATCGAACTGCTGCGCGCCCTGCCCGAAAACCCGGCCTTTCTGGCTGTGGCCAAACTTGATCCGGTGTGAAGCCGCCTTGATCTGGTGCCAAATAGGGCGCAGAGTTTCGGCTTGGAATGCGCAAGGCTGTCATGATCCGTTATTCGCTTAAATGTGCCAGAGATCACGGGTTTGAAAGCTGGTTTCAATCAGATGCAGCCTATGAGGGGCTGCGGGCGGCGGGCAAGATCGGCTGCCCGATCTGCGGCGATGTGGCGGTGCACAAAAGCCTTATGGCACCGGCGCTGGGGGCGAGGCGGCGCGGCGCCGGGGTGCCCGACGGGATGACTGCCGGGATGACTGCCGGGATGACTGCCGAGGTATCAGTGAAGCCGGATCTGAGCACGCCGCGCAGCGAGATGGAGGCGGCTTTTGCCGAAATGCGCCGCAATGTAGAGACCAATTCGGATTATGTCGGGGTCAATTTCGTGGCCGAGGCGCGGCGGATGCACGAGGGCGAGGTGCCCGAACGCTCGATCTGGGGCGAGGCGAAACCTGAAGAGGTGAAGGGGCTGATGGAAGACGGGGTGCGCGTGGCCCCCCTGCCCTTCATGCCAAGCCGCAAGACCAATTGAGCGGCGCAGCCTGATCCGGAGCGCATTGGCGATGGCCGGGTAAAGCGCAGGGGTTGGCGGCAAAACCTGCGGCGTGACTGACTTGGTCTGCCTGCAATCCGTCCCGGACCAAAGGCAATCGGCTCTAATCCGGGATCACCGCTGTGGCGTCGATTTCGACCAGCCACTCGGGGCGGGCCAGTGCCACCACGGTAAGGCCGGTGCAGACCGGATGCACGTCTTTGATGTAAGTGCCCATGGTGCGGTAGACCGCCTCGCGGTGGCGAACGTCGGTGATATAGACCACCAGTTTCACCACATGCTGCATGGTGCCGCCCGCCTCGGTAACCAGCTGACGGATGTTCTGCATCACCTTGTGGGTTTGCTCGGCCGGATCATGGCTGTTGATATTCTGAGCCGTATCAAGGTCTTGCGGGCATTGGCCGCGCAGCCAGACGGTACGGCCGCCATGGGTGATCACGGCTTGCGCCAGATCATTGTCGAGGTTCTGCTCGGGGTAGGTCACCGAGGTGTTGAACTTGCGCAGGCGGGTGTGGGGGTCTTGGGCCATCAGCCTATTCTGCCGCGAGGTCGGTTTGCGGCCGGGCGGCATACCAGTTTGCCACGGTTTTATCGCCGCGCGCCAAGGGTTTGCCTTCCAGCACGCTATCGGACAGGCCGGCTGCGTGTTTGACAAAGGCCAGCGGGCCTTCCCAATCGAAGTTGCGATAGACGGCGGCCAGGTGCGCGAAGGGGGGCGACTGGGCGAAAAGCTGAAACGTCAGGCGGTGGCCTGCGTAATCGGAGTTCAGCATGTCGCGCGCGAAGGCCAGCAGTTTGCGGCGGTCTTCGGCCACCCAATGATCGTTGATGGTGTAGTATTTGTCCATCCAGGGCTTGGTTTCAGGGTGGCGGAACGAGGCCGCATCGGGGGTGACACAGATCTGGCCGCCACACAGCTCGCGTGCGATGTGCATCATCTGGTGCAGTTGCGAGCAGGCGAGCACCCGCCCGGTGTAAAGCAGCGACTGGTTGGGCATCATCAGGCCTGCGGGCGAGCGTTCGGCCAGCGCGATGGCCCCTGTCAGATGCGCGTTGATGCCTTCGCGGTAAACGGCGAGGGTGGCCAGCTTTTCCTGCACCGCCTGTTGCTTGTCCAGCCCGGTCTGGCGCGCGTTGAAGAGGGCGGCCCCGATCATCATGTCGGCCAGTTTCAGATTGCGCTGCACGAAGGCGAAGGCGGAATAGCGGTGCAGCGTGGCGCGGATGAAGGTGGCGGCGGCGGTGTGGCGATAGAACAGCACATTCTCCCACGGGATCAGCACGTTATCAAAGATGACGATGGTATCCACCTCGTCGAACTTGTTGGCCAGCGGATAATCTTCGGCGGGCGCGCGGCCGGCAAAGCCGGTGCGGCAGATGAATTTCAGGCCGGGCGAGCCCAGATCGCAGACAAAGCCCACCGCGTAATCCGACAGGGCCGCATTGCCCCAATTGGCGATGGTGGGTTTGGTGAAGGCCTGATTGGCATAGGCGGCGGCGGTTTCATACTTGGCGCCGCGCACGATGATGCCGGCATCGGTTTCCTTGACCACATGCAGCAGCATGTCGGGATCCTGATCCTGCGGCGCCTTGGAACGGTCGCCTTTGGGATCGGTGTTGGCAGAGACGTGGAAGGGGTCGGTTTTCAACACCGCCGCGATATGGTTTTCGATGTTGCGGGCGAATTGCGGATCAATCTCGGCCAGCACATCCTGGCCATCAAACAGCGACCACATCTCGCCCACCGTCTCGTCGCCGACGCGCGTGACGATACCACCCACGTCTTCCAGCACCGCATCGGTGGCGCGGCGTTTGGCCCACCAATCGGCTTGCGTGTAGGGCAAGGCGTTGCCCACGGCGTTGACCTCGCCGTGTTGCGTTGTGGTCATCACGTCGCGGGTTTTCGCATCATGCGCCATGTCGTAGATGCGGGCGCGGATATCGACCAGCGGTTTGAACTGCGGATGAAGGGTGACATCGGCCACCTTCTCGCCGTTGATATAGACCGCGCGGCCATCGCGGATCGAGGCGCGGTAGTCATCTGCGGTGCGGATCATCGGCGGGCTCCTGTGGCGCGGTTTGGCGCGGTGGCTTTGGCGAAAGTAACCGATTGCTCACCGTTGATCAGGATAGGGCCAAGCCGCGGGCGATTGCAACAGGCGGCCCCTGCCCCGCTTGCCGCAGGGTTGCTTCCGCTATAGCGTCTGGGTCAATCAGTTGGGGACAGCCGATGGCCGAAGAGAATGTGGAGCGTCGGCTGGCGGCAATTCTGGCCGCCGACGTGGTGGGCTATTCGCGGCTGATGGAGGCGGATGAGGAACGCACGATGGCGGCCTTGAGGGCGCATCGGCTTGCGGTCTTTGACCCAAGCGTGGCCAGACATGGCGGGCGGATTTTCAAGGTAATGGGCGACGGGTTTCTGGTGGAATTTGCCTCGGTTGTGAATGCGGCGCGCTGTGCTGTCGAGATTCAGGTGGGCATGGCCCTGCGCGTCGCCGGGGTACCGGAAGATCAGCGCATCGTCTTTCGCATCGGGGTCAATCTGGGCGATGTTATGGTTGAGGGGGATGACTTGCACGGCGACGGGGTGAATGTGGCCGCAAGGCTGGAAGGGTTGGCCGATCCGGGTGGTATCTGCCTATCGGCGACCGTGCATGCGCAGGTGAAACGCCGGATGGAGGTCGCGTTCGACGATCTGGGGCCGCAAACTCTCAAGAACATCGCAGAACCCTTGCAGGTGTTTCGCGTCCGCATGGAGCCGGACGAGCCTGCCGCACTTGCCCTGCCCGACAAGCCCTCCATCGCGGTATTGCCATTCGTCAACATGAGCACGGACCCGGAGTACGAGTTTTTCGTCGATGGGTTGACCGAGGATCTGATCACCGATCTGTCGCGCAATCCGGGCCTGTTCGTGATCGCGCGCAATTCCAGCTTTGCCTACAAGGGCAAACCTGCGGACGCGCGCCGTATCGCGCGGGAATTGGGCGTGCGCTATCTGTTGGAAGGCTCGGCCCGTCGCGCGGGCGGGCGGGTTCGGATCAATGTGCAGCTGATCGACAGCATTGGCGGCGGGCATCTGTGGGCCGAGCGGTTTGACCGCGAAATAGAGGACATCTTTGATCTGCAGGACGCGGTGACGGCGCGGATCGCGAAAGAGCTGGTCGGGCGGCTGGTGGCGGCCCCTGCCCGGCGGCGCACCACCAGCATCGGGGCCTATGACCTGTGCGTGCGGGGCCGGACCCTGGTTTCGAACGGCACCGGCAATCCCGTTACGCAGAATGAAGGGGCGTTGGCGCTTGAACGCGCGCTGGCGCTGGACCCGGCCTATGCCGAGCCGCACCGCTGGATCGCTTTCAGTCACCTGTCGCGCTGGGTGCACAGCATGGAGCCGGAAAGCCTGCATCGCGCACTGGCCGTTGAGCACAGCCGCGCCGCCGTAGCGCTTGATCCAAACGACGCAGGCAATCACTGGGTGCTGGCCTATGTGCTGTCTTATGAGCATCAGGTGCCCGAGTTCGAGCGTGCCTTTGCAAGGGCGCTGGAACTGGACCCGAACAGTGCCGATGCCTGGATCGCCTTTGCCGATATCTGTGCGGTGCAAGGGAAAGCAGTGGCGGCGCTGGACGCGATGGAACGGGCCATTCGCCTCGAACCGCATCCTCCGGGTTTCTATTACTGGATCCAGGGGTTCGTGCTTTATTGCGACCGCCAATACGAGGCTGCGATCAGCACCCTGCGGCGGACCGAGGTTTACGGCGGCGTTGGGCACCGCACCCTGGCCGCAGCGCTGGCACAACTGGGCGAGACTGACGAGGCGCTGAGGGAAGGTGCGCTGTTCCGCGCGAAGACGCCGGAGTTCAGAATTGGCAGATGGCTTGCGATGCATGCCTA
>JANNAV010000077.1:0-4561 GCA_031384695.1 Paracoccaceae bacterium | reverse complement strand
CCGCCGCCCGCAACCGAGCCGAACTGGCGTTTCTGGCCTTTTTCGTCAAGGATCTCGAAGGTGAGTTCGGCCTCGTAGACCGGGCCGGTGTAATAGCCGAGGCCGCGCACAACGCCGGGGTCGATGAAGATTCGATCAGGGCCGTAGTCTTGGGCGGCGAGGAGATTTGCAATTTCCTGCATTTCTTTGACGCCCTCCTGCCCCATCGATGAGTTCCCTACAATTTCACGGAGGTAATCAACCGCGACTTCATTCCAGTATTGGTTAGGCCCGATTGCGCCCGCAAGAAACTGCCGGCCAGGCGCTGTGCGTCGAAAACTACCGAGGTAAGCATGTACGCCCACATGGGTGTCTAAAGAGCCGGGCAAGTTTGCTATTTCTTCAAGTCTCTTTTCGATTTGTCTAGAAGCTGAAACAAACCGCATAATGATCTCTGCTTGGGCTCCGGACAGTTTAGCGCCCTTGGTGAAATCGCCCGACGGATCGCGGCGGCCTTCGGCGAGGAGGGCGCGCACGCCTTCGTCGCCAAGCCTGTCGTGCTTGTCTATCGCGCGCAAAACGATGCCGCGCTCGGCGGAAAAGCGTTCGGGATCAAAGGGATCGAGGACGCCTGCCACCTCCATCACGCCGTTCAGCACCTTGCGGTTGTTGATCTTGATCACATAATCGCCGCGCTCGATCCCTACGGATTCCAAGGCGTCGGCCAGCATCATGCATATTTCGGCATCGGCGGCCATCGAGGCCGACCCCACCGTATCGGCATCACATTGATAAAATTGACGAAAACGCCCCGGGCCGGGCTTTTCGTTGCGCCAGACCGGGCCGAACGCATAGCGGCGGTAGGGGCTGGGCAGATCGTTGCGGTACTGTGCGGCCACCCGCGCCAAAGGGGCTGTGAGGTCATAGCGCAGCGCCAGCCAATCCTTTTCCTCCTCTTGCCAGGCGAACACGCCTTCATTGGGGCGGTCCACGTCGGGTAGAAATTTTCCAAGCGATTCAACGGTTTCCACGCCGGAAGTTTCCAGCGGATCAAAGCCATAGCGGTGGTAAACCTCGGCAATCCGGTCCAGCATCGCCTTGCGGGCCAGCACTTCGGCGCCGAAATAATCGCGAAACCCCTTGGGAGTTTCGGCCCGGGGGCGGCGGGGGGATTTGTCATTGGCCATGGCGGGTTGCCCTTCGCTTTTCGCAGGCTTCCCTGTATCGGATGGGGGCGGGGGCGGCAAGCATTTGGCGCTTTGGGGCAATGCAGGTGCCATGCAGATCGCTATGCACAACCCATGCATACGCTGAATGCCGCCCTGAAGGGCGCGGAAAGGCCGGGTTATGGAGCGGATCGAGGCGTTGGAAGAGCGGGTGGCGCATCTGATGCGGGGGCTTGAGGAGTTATCCGACGTGGTGGCGCGGCAGGCCGGCGAGATCGACCGGCTGCTGCGGCATTCGGCGATGCTGATGGCGCGCGAGGCCGAGCGGCTGGCCGATGGCGGCGGCGCGCAACTGACAGATCAGCGGCCGCCGCATTGGTGAGGCAGGTTGATCTGACGGCGCTGGCGATGACGCTGGGGATCGGCGGGCTTGGCGGCGCGCTGGCGCATTGGGCGCATTTGCCGCTGGGTTATCTTTTGGGCGCGCTGGTGGTGGTGGGGGGGATTGCGGCTGCGGGCTGGACGCCGTTTGGCCGTCCGGTGACGTTGCCTGCGCGGTTGCGGTTCTCGTTTGTGCCGGTGATCGGGGTGGCCATCGGCGGGGCGTTCACGCCGGATGTGGCGCGGCAGGCGCTGGACTGGGGGCCGAGCCTTGCGGCGCTGTGCCTGTTCGTGCCGGTGGCGCATTATCTTGGCTACCGGATTTACCGGCGCGGGGGCCTCGCGCCGCGCGAGGCGTTTTATGGCGCGGTGCCGGGCGGGCTGATCGAATCTGTGCAACTGGGCGAGGAGGCAGGGGCGGATGTGCGGCTGCTGACGGTGTTGCAGTTCCTGCGGCTGATCGGCACCATCATCACGGTGCCGCTGCTGTTCTGGGGGCTGACGGGGCAGACGGTGGGCTCGGCCTCGGGCGTGCAGATGGTGGGGGCGGCGGCGGTTCTGGGGCCACGCGATGTGACGGTGCTGGTGGTGTGTGGCGCAGTTGGAGTGGTGGTGGGGCGGGGGTTGCGCCTGCCCGGCTGGATCATCACCGGGCCGATCTGCGCTTCGGCGCTGGCGCATGGCCTGGGCTGGGTGGAGGGGGTGCCGCCGGGGTGGATGGTGGCCGCCACACAGGTGGTGCTGGGCACCGGTCTGGGCGCGCGGTTCGTGGGGGTGGAGCGGCGCATGCTGCGCCGGGCGGCGGCGCTGGCGGTGGTGAACGGGGCGGCGGCGCTGGCGCTGGCGCTGGGGTTTGCCTACGCCGTGCACGGTGTGGCGGGGGTGCCGGTGGCGGCGGCGTTTCTGGCCTTCGCGCCGGGGGGTTTGGCCGAGATGAGCCTGATCGCGCTGAGTTTGAAGATGAGCGTGATCTATGTGACGGCGCATCATGTGGTGCGCATCGTGCTGGCGGTGAGTTTTGCCAAGCTGGGCGGGCGGTGGGTGCGGTAGGTTGGGCAGATCAGGGCGCCACGGTTTCGGCCCGTCGGTTAGTGCGTGTTACGTACAATCGGGTTCACCCGATTGTACGTAACACGTAACATTCCCGAGCTGATCTTGTCTTGGATCCCCTTCAATCTGAATCAGATTGAAGGGAATCCGCTCTAAACATCCTCCACCAGCAGCACGCCTTGCATGGCTTTGATGGCGCCCTTGATCTGCGGGGTAACGGGGTAGGGGGTTGGCAGTGCGAGGTCGATCTCGCGGCCCTGATCATCGGCGACGGTCAGGGTGATCCGGGCGCGGTGGCGGCCTTCGACGCGGGCCAGCAGGGCCGCGATGGCGGGAACGGCGGCGGCGTGGTTGAGGTGGATGCGGATCGCCTGCGCGCCCGCCTCAGCCGCGATCTGGTCAATCGGCTGGGCATTGCGGGCGAGCAGTTTCAGCGTATCGCCTTCCAGATTGGCCTCGACCGTCAGGACCACGTTCTGGCCGGGCTCGAAATGCTGGCGGGCGGCTTCCAGCACGTCGGAAAACACCGTCACCTCGTAAAGCCCTGTCGGATCAGACAGTTGCACAAAGGCAAAGCGGTTGCCCCGGGCCGATTTGCGTTCCTGTTTCGAGGCGACGGCGCCGGCGATCTTGGCCACCAAAGGCCCGCGTTCGGCAAGGCGGGTGATCTCGACCAGCGTTTTCACGTCGCGGCGTTTCAGGGCCGACATGTAATCATCCAAAGGGTGGCCCGAGAGGTAAAAGCCGATCGCCTGATGCTCTTGCGCCAGCCGTTCAACCGGCAGCCAATCGTCGCGGCCGGCGATGCGCGGCTCGGGGATATCGGCGAGGCTTTCGCCAAAGAGGGAAACCTGCGTTGAGGTTTTGGCGTCTTGAATGGCGGCGGAATAGGCGGCGAGGCCATCGAGTGCTTCGAACACGCGGGCGCGGTTGGGGTCCAGCGCGTCAAAGGCCCCGGCGCGGGCCAGCATTTCCAGCGGGCGTTTGCCGATGCGTTTGAGGTCGGTGCGGCGGGCCAGATCGTAGAGCGTGGCAAAGGGCTGCGCGCCGCGCGCGGTGGTGATCAGTTTCATCGCCTCCACCCCCACGCCTTTCAGCGCGCCGAGGCCGTAGACGATGGCACCCTGATGCACCGAAAAACTGGCGAGTGAGGCGTTCACGCAAGGGGCGACGATGGTAAGGCCAAGGCCCCGGCGCACCTCTTCGGCGTAGGAGGCCAGTTTGTCGGTCAGGTGGATATCGCAGTTCATCACGGCGGCCATGAATTCGACCGGGTAATTGGCCTTGAGGTAAGCGGTTTGATAACTGACCACGGCATAAGCCGCCGCATGCGATTTGTTGAAGCCGTAGTTCGCAAACTTCTCAAGCAGGTCAAACACTTCACCGGCTTTGGTGGCATTGATGGCATGGGTGTTGAAGGCGCCCTCGATGAATTTCGGGCGCTCCTTGGCCATTTCGGCGGCGATTTTCTTGCCCATGGCGCGGCGCAACAGGTCTGCCCCGCCAAGGGAATAGCCGCCCATCACCTGAGCGATCTGCATCACCTGTTCCTGATAGACGATGATGCCCTGGGTTTCCGACAGGATATGGTCGATGGTGGGATGGATCGATTCCAGATCGCGGAGGCCGTTTTTCACCTCGCAATAGGCGGGGATATTCTCCATCGGGCCGGGGCGGTAGAGGGCCACCAATGCCACGATATCCTCGATGCAGGTGGGTTTCATGCGGCGCAGCGCATCCATCATCCCAGAGGATTCCACCTGAAACACCGCCACGGTTTTGGCGGCGGCGTAAAGATCATAGCTGGCCTTGTCGTCCAGCGGGATCAGGTTGATATCAATCACGATGCCGCGCAGGGCCAGCAGATCAAGGGCGTTCTGGATCACGGTCAGGGTTTTCAACCCGAGAAAATCGAACTTCACCAGCCCCGCCGCCTCGACCCATTTCATGTTGAATTGCGTCGCGGGCATATCCGAGCGCGGATC
>JANNAV010000070.1:0-1691 GCA_031384695.1 Paracoccaceae bacterium | reverse complement strand
ATCGGTCACCACCAGATGCAGGCAAGCCAGTGCCGCACCTGACAAAAAGGCAACATCTTCAGGGGTTTCCACCCGGGCAGAGGTGATCCAGCCCGGCAATCGTTGTATCGTGACGCTGTCGCAAGAAGGTTGAAGCTGGACTTTCCACATACCGAAGTCTAGCCCAGTGCGGCGCTTTGCACCAGAATTTATACATGGAACCGCCGCTTCTTTGGCATCGCCTGCATGTCCAATAAGATTGCATTATCGGACATAGAAAGAGTATGCTCGACGGTATGACCAAAACGCCCAAGAAATCGCCTTCAGAACACCCGGAACGTCCCAATCGCTATGAACGGGACGATAGCGCTGATATGGAGCGCGACACGATCGCCCTGCCCTCCCATGTCGCTGGCTCGGGCACGCTCGACCGCCTGGTCGAAACCGCGCGAGACTATGCGCGTCAGGCGGCGTCTGAGAACACGCTGAAGGCCTACGCCAAGGACTGGGCCCATTTCGCCCGCTGGTGCCGGATGCGCGGCGCGGACCTTCTCCCCTCGTCGCCCCAGCTGATCGGGCTCTACATCGCCGATCTGGCAGCGCCGGGCGGCAAGGCCCCATCGCAGTCGGCGTTCCGACCCCTCTCGGTCTCGTCCATCGAGCGCCGTCTCTCGGGTCTGGCCTGGGGTTTTGCGCAGCGCGGCCAGCGCATGGACCGCAAGGACCGCCACATCGCCACCGTGCTGGCCGGGATCCGCCGCAAGCATTCCCGCCCACCCGTGCAGAAGGAAGCGATCCTCCCGGAAGACCTGCGTGATATGCTGGCAACCCTGCCCCACGATCTGCGGGGTTTGCGCGACCGGGCCATCCTGCTGATCGGCTTTGCCGGTGGGTTGCGGCGGTCGGAGATCGTCGCCCTGGATCATGGAAAGGACGACACCCCGGACTCGGGCGGCTGGGTTCAGGTGCTGGAGGATGGTGCGCTGATCACCCTGCGTGGCAAGACCGGCTGGCGGCAAGTCGAGATTGGCCGAGGCAGCAGCGATCAGACCTGCCCCGTGCATGCCCTGAGCCAATGGCTGCACTTTGCCAGGATCGGCTTTGGCCCGGTCTTTGTGGCCGTCGCGCGCAGCGGGCTGAAGGCGACGCAAGACAGACTGTCCGGCAAGCACGTCGCCCGGCTGATCAAACAGACGGTGCGCGCGGCGGGGATCCGACCGGAGCTGTCAGAGGCCGAAAGGATCAGGCTGTATTCCGGTCATTCTCTGCGCGCCGGGCTCGCCAGCAGCGCCGAGGTCGACGAGCGCTATGTTCAGAAGCAACTCGGCCATGCCTCTGCCGAGATGACCCGACGCTACCAGCGCAGGCGGGATCGCTTCCGGGTGAACCTGACGAAGGCCGCGGGGCTCTGAGCCCCCTGCCCGGCAAGACTGCGGTGAAATGCTGAGGCAAACCGCCGCCGCTCAGCTTTCAGCCAGAGCGTGTTGCGGACAATCGGGTTCAGCCGATTGTCCGCAACAGGCAACATCAGCGATCCGGGGGCCGGGTGCCGGGCCGGGTGCCGGGCCGGGTCACAAGGCCAGTGGAACCGGGTTTGGCGGCAGGCCGTCACGGAACCCCCGAACGGGGCCAAGATCGCGGGGGTCCGGGCCGAGCAATCGTGGCATGCCCCACCGTGGCCGATCACCGCACAGACCCGGCGCGATGGCACG
>JANNAV010000028.1:0-2067 GCA_031384695.1 Paracoccaceae bacterium | reverse complement strand
TTCGTGATATAAATCAAAGAGATGCGAGGGAACCACTTCGGCCAGATGCGCGAATGCGGCCATGTGATCGAGGGTGGCGGCGATTTCCGCCGCCCCCCGGTAGCCGTGGTTCATCATGCCGCTGGCCCAATCGGGGTTGGCGGCGCGGGCGCGGACAGTGCGGGCGATCTCTTCGGTCAGCGCGCGGGCGCGGGGCGTGGAGGTGGTGCTGTCGAGGTGGTAAAGGGCGGGGGTCTGGCCGCCGAGGCTGGCGCTGGCTGCGGCAAAACCGGCCTCGTGGGCGGCGTAATCGGCGGCCATCAGAAGATCGGCTTCGGGCAGGTCTTGCGGGTGCACGAAGGCATCGGCGGCGCGCACGCGGGCCTCAATGGCGGCGCGGTTTTCGCGGGCGGTGCCGTCGGTGCCGATGGCCCAGGACGAGGCGTTGAGCCATGCTTCGCCTGCGGCTTTGCGGGCCTCGGGGGTGAAAGTGTCGGCGGCGATGCCCATGCCAAGGCCGAATTGGCCGGGCTTGGGGCCGAACACGCGGGGGGCGCGCAGGGTATAGGGGTTGTCGGCGGGGCTTTCGTCACGCAGCGCGAGGGCCTCGGCTCCGGCTTCGAACAGTTGCGCAAGGCCGGGGAAGATGTCGCGGAACAGGCCCGAGACGCGAAGGGTGAGGTCGATGCGGGGGCGGGCGAGGAGCGCGAGGGGGATGATCTCGAAGCCGGAAACGCGGGCGGCGTCCTTGTCCCAGAGGGGGGCTACGCCCGCGAGGTGCAGGGCCATGGCAAACTCTTCGCCCGCGGTGCGCATGGTGGCCGAGCCCCAGAGATCGACGACGAGGCCCGCGGGGTAGCAGCCCTTGTCTTGCAGGTGGCGGCGGATCAGTTCTTCGGCCAGTTTCACGCCCTGAGCGTGGGCGGCGCGGGACGGCACCGCGCGGGGATCGACGCTGTAGAGGTTGCGGCCTGTTGGCAGCACATCGGCGCGGCCCCGGTAGGGGGAACCTGCCGGGCCGGGGGGCACGCGTCGGCCTGCGAGGGCTGCGATCAGCCCTGCGCGTTCCTGCGCGCCACAGGTGCCGCGACCAAAGATGTGCAGGCCCTGGCCGAACTGGCTTTCCTTGATGTCGCAGACAAAACGATCGATGCGGGTGATGGCCTCGGCGGGGGTGGCGTTGGCGGGCAGGACAAGGTCTTGCGCCACGCCGCTGGCCTCGGCCTCGGCGCGGATGGCAGCGATCAGGCGGTTGCGGCGGGCGGGATCAAGGCCGTCGGCGGTGGAATATTCATCGAGCAGATGCTCAAGGCTGGTGAGGCTTTCAGGGAGTGAGGAGGGCTGCATCGGCGGGGGCAGGTGGCCAAGGGTTAACGCGCCGATGCGGCGTTTGGCTTGGGCGGCCTCGCCCGGATCGTTGACGATGAAAGGGTAGATCACCGGGGTGGCTGCGATCAGGGCTTCGGGCCAGCATGCGTTGGAAAGGCCGGTGGATTTGCCGGGCAGCCATTCCAGCGTGCCATGCGCGCCCATGTGGATCAGGGCGTGGAGGGCTTGGTGTTGGAGCCAGAGGTAGAAGGCGACGTAGGCGTGGCGCGGGGTGCGGGAAAGATCGTGGTAGTCGGTTTCGCGGGTATTGGGCAGGCCGCGTTCGGGTTGCAGGGCGATCAAGGCGTGGCCGGTGGTCAGGCATTGGAAGTGGAAAGCGCCGGTGTGGCAGGCGGGGTCTGATTCGGGGTCGCCCCAGCTCTGGAGGGCGGTTTGCAGGGGTTCGGGAAGGTTGGCGAGGGCGGCTTTGTAGGCGGTGAGGGGCCAGCTTTGGGTTTGGTGCAGGGCTTGGCTGAGGTTTGGGGTGGGCGGCGAGTGGTAGCCTTCGCTGGCGAGATCGGCCAGCAGGGCATCGGTGGAAGCGAGGGCGTCGAGGCCCACGGCATGGGCCATCTGGTGGGCGCGGCCGGGATAGGTGGAGAGGATGATGGCGAGGTGGCGCTGGGGGGCGGGCGTTGTGGCAAGGCGGTGCCATGCGGTTATGCGCGCCACTGTGGCGGCAATGCGGGTGGCGTCGGGGCGGTGGGCGAAGCGGGAAAA
>JANNAV010000027.1:0-9469 GCA_031384695.1 Paracoccaceae bacterium | reverse complement strand
CCCGCGCCGCCCTGATCTTTCAGGCCCAGCACGCCCTCTTGCTCGTAAAGAAAGAGATAGTTCTTGGCGGCGGCCAGTTTGATCGACAGGAGGGTGCGGATATCCTGGGTGGGGGCGGTGTAAAACACCGCGAAGGACAGGCAGGTGGCGTCGGGCGCGGCCCCTTCAAGCGCGAAGCCGCAGTTCTTGCCGGCCAGCAGTTCCAGCCCTTCCAGCCCGAGTTTGCCGTGGCCTTTGTTTGGTTGCGCCGGTTGTGCGGTGCCCGTTCCTTGACGGGCCTGCCATGCCGTGGCCACGCCGTTCTGGGTTTCCATATGGTCGGGGTCGGCCTGAAACCACAGACCGGATACGCCCGCCATGATCGCGGCAAGCGCGGGGCCTGCCTGATCCACAAGCGCGCCGGGTGGCAGTTCGGCGTCAAGATACAGCATCATTGGCCCCCTCAATGCACGGGCAAAGCGCAGGGCAGCGCCCAGCGGTGAAGCGATGCGCCGGTGGTGCTGGGGACGGACCAGTCATCGCGCAGGGCACCACAGGCGGCGGGATGGGGGCCAGAGCGGGGATCAGCGCCAAAGCCGTAAAGGACGTGCAACGCCTTGCCTTCGGGGCGTTTGTTGCAGGTGAGGATCACGTCTTGCGGATCATCGGCGGCCAGTGCCACGCCGGTGATGGTGGCTGCATTGCTGGCCCCGTGCAGCCGGAAGCCTGCGGCGGGCCCCGCGCTGAAGGGATCATTGGTATCAAGCACCAGCCCGGTCATGGCGCGGGCTTTGATGCGGATGGCCACATCGCCTTCGCGTTCGGCCAGCAGGAAGGTGGGGCAGAACCATGGGGCGTCGGCGTAGATTGTGGTCAGGGCGGCGGCATCCATTTCGGCTGACTGTTGCATGGCGCTATCGGTCAGGCGGGCGTTGGCATCTTGCGCGAACATATAGCCGGGGGCGGTAAAGATCAGATCATGGCCGCCGCTGTTCCACGCCAGTTCCCACTGCGCCCGCAGCACCGGGCCGTCGGTGATGCGGGCGGTGCCGGCTTCGAACGTGGCGATGAACACCGGCTTGCGGAAACCGAGGGTGCCCAGATCGCGGGTCAGTTGCGCCATCAGCGCCAGTATGCCGTCGCGGTAGGCCAGCGGATCGGGGCTGATGTCTTCGAGCGAGTAGTCCAGCCGCACCGCCAGAATGCGCGCCGGTTTGCCAAGGCTTTCGGCGATGCTGGCAAGGTTGCGCGCGGCGGTCAGCAGGTTTTGATACGCCATCCCAGTGCCAAGTGCGGCGATTGAAGCGGAGGCATCGGTTTCGGCGCGCACAAGGTACAGGGGCAGGGCGCGGTGGTGCTGGTGGCGGTCTGCCAGCAGCACCTCGGCCAGCATCGCGTCGCGGGTGACCTCGCGCAGGGCCATGGCACCGGCGGTGGCGGTGGCGGGTTCGGTTCCTGCCATGCCGACCGCGCCGATATCATCGCCGGGGGCAAGGATGTGATGCGGATACCGCGAGGGGCGGGGCAGGGCGCGTGCCGCGCGTGCGCCGCCAAGGGTGAGGATGCCCAGCATCGCCCCCGGCGCATCGGCGATGATCGGCAGTTCGGCGGCGTCGGTTTGGGCGGCGATGCGCCTGCGGTATTGCCGCACGCCCTGCTCGCCGGCGAGATCGGCTGCGAACACGTACCACTCGCCTTGTTGGCGCAGGTTCCAGGCGTCGATATCGCCCAGAAGGTCGGCGTCGAGCGGTTCTGCCGTCGCCAAAAGCGGCGCCGTCGCCGTCTGCGGCAAACGCGCCGCGATATCGGCGATCACCCGATCCGACAGGCGCATGATGATGCCGGTTTCATCATAGCGCATGACATCGCCGTTGCGGGCGCGCAGGATCGTGCCCCAGCGTACCTTGTCCAGATCAGTATCGTCCGATTGCGTCATGCGGCCTCCTGCATCAGGCCAGAAAACCGAGAACCCGGCGCAAGTCAATACTGGCGACAAATTGGAAACAATCCGCCCCAAAAACAAAAGCTTGTTTTGCCATCATGGCGATTTTCGCTTATCATTTCGTTAATCAATCCGGACGCCTGCGGGAAAACTGCGGGCAAACCGGGTAAAGACGACGGGCAAGGCAGCAGGATGGACAAAACCAAGGCCGGAATGGCCGCGATTACCATGGTCCGTGGCGATCACTTCTTTCTGCGGCGCTGGCTTGACTATTACGGCAAGCAACTGGGCCGGGAACATCTTTACATCCTCAATCACGGTGGCGATGCGGGCATCGCGGCGATGGCCGAGGGGGCGAATGTGATCTATCTGCCCTATGACGAAAGCCGGTTTTCGTGGAACCAGCGGCGCTGGCAGATGCTGTCAGAGTTCACCACGGCCTTTACCCGGCATTATAACTGGGTGCTGTGCGGCGATGTCGATGAGATTGTGGCGGTTGATCCTGATGTGGCGGGCAGCTTGCCGGAGTATGTCGGGCGTTTTCCGGATGGCGAAGCGCCGCGGGTGATCACGCCTTTTGCCATCGAACTGGTGCATAACCCAAGGCTGGAACCCGAGGCGTTGAGCGATGATGCGGGGATATTGGCGCGGCGGCGGATTTTCCGGCTGAACGCCAATTATGCCAAACCCTGCATCACCCGCAACCGCATCACCTTCGCGCCGGGGGGGCATTTCGCATCCGAGAAAGTGCCGTTTCTGGACCCGCATCTGTACCTGTTCCATCTGCGGTTTGTCGATTTTGCGATGACCCATGACCGGCTTGCCCTGCGGCTGGAACAGCGCAACATCCAGAGCGGCGATCTGGCGGAGGTGGAGCGCAAGGTGACGGGTTGGGATACCGCGTGGTCGAGCTACGAGGCGCTGAGCAAGCTGGATCCGAGCGCCGAGACGGTGGAGTTTCCCGAGTTTCGCCGCGAGATGCAGGAGGGGTGGCGGCTGAAGGAAGGCACGCCGTTCTGGTCGGTTGGCGGCGGGCGCAGCAGCAAGGTGTACCGCCTGCCCGAACGCTTTGCGCAGTTGTTCTGAGGCCGCATGGACGCGTTTGATCTTCCCGCAACCTGCCATATCGACGAGGTGATGCGCCGCGACCATTTCCTGCTGGAAGGGGCCGAGGGGAACCTCTGGTATGAACAACGCTCCTTGCGGGTGCTGTTTGTTACATTTGATAATCTGGCGACGCTGGATGATCCTTATCCGCGCCTGCCATGGATGCACAGCCGGGTGACGGCTTTGGGCTATTCGCTGCTGGGGGTGCAAAGCTTTGCCAAGGATTGGTTCCGGCAGGCGACGGCCCCCGATTTCATCCGCGCCCTGCAGGCGGTTGGGTTCTTTGCACGGTTCGAGACGGTGGTGTTTGTCGGTGCCTCGATGGGGGCGTTTGCGGCGCTGAACTTTGCCACTTTGGTGCCCGGCGCGCGGGTGCTGGCGTTCAGCCCGCAATCGACGATGAGCCAGAAAATCTGCCCCTTCGAGACGCGGTTCGGCTATGCGGTGCGGCGGTCGAACTGGACCGATCCCACGTTTCTGGATGCGGCGGATGCGGTGGCGCATCTGGCGCATGCGGTGATCCTGTTTGATCCCTTTGTGCCCGAGGACCGGGCGCATGCGGCGCGTCTGACAGGCCCGAACATCACCCAGATCAAGGCAGATCACTTTACCCATCAGGCGATCCGGGTGGTGATCAAATGCGATGCGCTGCCCGAGATGTTTGCCGAATATGCCGAAACGGGCAGGCTGGGGGCGGATTTCTGGCGGCGGCTCAGGGCGCGCAAGGCGCTGCGGGTGTGGCGGCGGGCCTTTATGGAAAGCCTGGTGCGGCGCGGCCAGCCCCGGCGCATTCTGCGCGCCGCCAACGCCATGCTGCGGGACGAGCGGTATCTTTTTGCCGCCGTTGCCCGTGATGCGGTGCTGAAAGCCCACCCCGAACTGAAAGTACCCGAACTGAAAACAAAGGCCGCAAGATGAGCCACCCTTATGCGAACCTGCCGTCCGAGCGCTTTTGGCGCACCGCCGTGGCCGAACGCTCGGCCTTCGGGATCGAGCGGTTGTGGAACCCGAAGTTCCGCATCAGCCCGCGCACCCGGATCATCACGGCGGGCTCTTGCTTTGCCCAGCATATCGCGCGGGCACTGGTGGCGCGCGGCTACCGCTGGCATGATGCCGAACCCGCCCCGGCGGCACTCTCCCCCGAGGCCCGGCGCGCCTTTCACTATGGCACCTTCAGCTTTCGCACCGGCAATATCTATACCGCCAATATGCTGGTGCAGTGGCTGTCCTGGGCGTTTGGCGAAAGCCTGCCGCCCGAAACCCTGTGGGAAAAAGCGGGCCGGTTTTACGATCCGTTCCGCCCCGGGGTGGAGCCGGGCGGGTTTATTTCGGCCGAAGAGGCGTTTGCCTCGCGCGCGGTGACGCTGGCCGCCATCCGCCGTGCGGTGCAGGAGGCAGGGTTGTTCGTGTTCACCCTTGGGCTGACAGAGGCGTGGCAAGATGCGGAAACCGGGGTGGAATATGCGCTGTGCCCCGGTACGGTGGCGGGCCGGTTCGAGGCGAAGCGCCATGTGTTTGTCAACCACCGCACGGCCGCCATCCATGCGCAGATGGCCGAGGCTTTGCGGATCATGCGCGCCGCACAGCCGAAGCTGCAACTGCTGCTGACGGTCTCGCCGGTGCCCCTGACCGCCACCGCCAGCCAGGCGCATGTGCTGACCGCCACCACCCATTCGAAATCGGTGCTGCGCGCGGTTGCGGGCGAGATGGCGCAGGACAGCGCCGGGGTGGATTACTTTCCGTCCTACGAGATCATCACCGCGCCTGCGTTTCGTGGCATGTTCTATGGGCCGAACCAGCGGTCGGTCGAACCTGCCGGGGTGAATTTCGTGATGGACAGCTTTTTCCGCGATCAGGCGGCGCGGTTTGCCCCGGCAGCCGCACCGGAGGCGGAACCCGAACCCGAACCCGCGCAAACCGCCGATCCCGCAGACGCCGATGATGTCGATGCCGCTGAAGACCTGCGTTGTGAAGAAGAGATCCTTGGTGCCTTTGCCCGATAAACCCACCCTTGCCAACCGGCAGATCTGCGTCTTTGGCGACAGCCATATCGCCTGTCTGCGCTATGCGGTGGTGAACCGGCTGGTGCCGCGCCGGTTTATCGACATCGAGTTCTGGGGCACGGCGGGCAACCGGTTCCGCTATCTGACTTACGCGGATGGCGCGATCCGCCCGACGGACGAGTTCACCGCCCGCCGCTTTGCCGCCATCAACAGCCGGGGCCGCGAGGAGTTGCGCCCGGATGATTTCGAGATGGTGCTGTTCATGGGCTGCCGAACCCGCGTGAACGGGGTGTTCATGGATTTTCTGCACCGCGCGCATCATCCCGGCCTGTTCCTTTCGACGGGGGTAAAGCGGGAAATCGTCCGCGCGCATTTGCGCCACCATTACTGCTATCAGTTCGCCGTAGCCTTTGCCGCCCAGCGCCGGGCGCGGATCGTCTATGCGCCGGTTTCCTTGCAAAGCTTTGGCATCGGCCCCGGCCTGCCCGCAGGCTTTGCCGATGCGCAGCGCGGCACCGCCGCCCAACGCGCGGCGATCTGGCAGTTGGTGGGCGAAGTTATGGCCGAGGACGGCATCACCCTGATTGCCCAGGATGACAGCACGGTGGTTGAGGGCTGCTTCACCGACCCCGCCTATGCGGTGAACCTCGCTGCCGAACGTCGCGACGGCACCCACAAGAACGCGGCCTACGGGGCCATCGTTCTGGAACAGGCGCTGAACCTGCTGCACGCCATGCCCGCACCTGCGGGGGTGGTGCAAACCCTGAAACCCCGCCCGAAACCGCCCCTGCCAACCCCCACACCCGCCGCAACCGTTTTGCCACAGGAAGCCACATGACCCTGAACCGCCGCCCCGTCGCCTCGCTCTGGATTGGCGAGAAACTGCATTACCTCAATCAGTTGTGCCTGAAATCGCATCTGCAGGCGGGCCATCCGACCACGCTTTACTGCACCGATACGGTCACGAACGCGCCTGAAGGGGTGAAGTTGCGCCCCGCCTCCGAGATCATGGAGATTGATATGGCGGTGGTGGGCGAAACTTCGCCGTCGTTTTTGTCCAACGTGTTCCGCTACAAGATGATCCGCAAGACCGGCGCGGTGTGGATCGATTGCGATGCCTTCTGCCACCGGCCTTTCTCCGAGGATCAGGGCTATATCTTTGGCGGCCACGGCATGATCGGCGCGCTGAATTGCGGCGTGGTGGGGTTGCCCGCCGATTGCGCGCTGATGGATCAACTGCTGGATTACTATGACAACCTGCCGGATTATCCGGCGTGGTGGAACAAGCAGCAGCGCAAGAAGATGGACAAGCTGGACCCCAAAACCCCGCTGGCGGTGCGGATTTACGCGGTGGAGCGCACGGCTTTCGGCCCGCAGGCCTTTACCTGGTATGCCAAGCAAACCGGTGATTTCGAGCGTGCCGCCCCGCGCGAGGTGCTGTATCCGGTGCCGTTCCAGTTGAACGACGTGTTCTACGATCCTTACGGGCGGGTGGAAGGCCATTTCACCGACCGCACCCTTTCTGTCCATCTTTACACCAATGGCACCAAGCCGTGGTGGCGCAAGAACCCGCCGCTGCCCGGCAGTTACGCCGCACGGATGTGCGATGAGGTGGGGATTGATCCGACGCTGGCCCTCGAAACCTGAAACCTGAAACCTGAAGCCTGAAGCCCACCCAAAAACAAGAAACAACGAGGCAGACCCACCATGCAGATCACCGGCTATTGCAGATTTTCCTATTTTGGCGTCTCGGACACCGGCAAGGCGGTGCAAACCGAAGACGACGCGCAGCAGATGCTTTACAACGAAGACCGGATGGCGGCGCGGTTTCATCTGTTTGAAAACCTCACCGCCCCCTCGATCCGGCACCAGACCGACCCGGACTTCCGCTTTGTGGTGATCACCTCGACGATCCTGCCCGACCGCTACAAGGCGCGGTTGAAGGCGATCGTGGCGTCGGTGCCGCAGATGCAACTTGTGGTCACCGACAAGTGCGATCTGGCCAAGGTGTTGCGCCCGATGATCAAGGCTTCGGGTGCATCCGGGCTGTTGCCGACGCTGAGCTTCCGGCTGGACGATGACGATGCGGTGTCGATCAATTATATCGCCCGGCTGCGTGCGCTGTCCGAGCGGCTGGAACCCAACACCATCATTTGTTTTCCCAAGGGATTTCTGGCTTTTACCGATGGCGTAGGCAAGTTCGGCGAAACCTTCCGCGAGTATCACGCCTGCGGCTTTGCCCGCTATAACCGGGCTGGCGACTTCCGCGATCCGTTCACCTTGCAGCACAAACAGGAATACAAGCGCCTGGCCTCGTACATGGATCCGGGCTTTCACGGCTATATCTATGCGGCGCATGGCCACAACAACACCAAGGTGGGCTCGGGTGCCGATACCGGCATGATCGCGCGCTATCTGCGCAACAATCCCGATCTGGCGGCGGCGACGTCGCTGGCACCCGCCGAGGTGGCGCTGCGCAAGGGCTTTCCGTTTCTGACGCCCGAACGTCTGAAAGCGGTGGTCTTTGACAGCGTGAGCGTCGGGTTTGATCCCGCGCGCGCCTTGCCCGAAAGTCTGCGGCTGAGAGAAGCGGCCACGTCCTGAGCGTGAAAGCGGTTTGCAGCCTGACGGAAACCCTTCGCAGCCGCCCCGGACAATGCGCCCGAAACTGACCACCTGAAACTGTCCGCCGCTCTTTGGCGCGGGTGTGAAACCCCCGCTGTTTGCAACGGATGCGGCTCTGCAGACCAAACGCCAACCGTCTTATTCGGTTGAAAAGAACCAGGGCAGCATGGCGGCATAGCTGGCGCGGTCATAGTTTTTCGGCTCGATCTCAAAGCGGGCCATCCGGCCGACAAGGCTTTTGAGCGGCACCACCCGTTCGACCGCGTGATAGGCGGGGCGTCTTGCGTAATCGTCAAACAGCACCGTTGTCGGGCGCTGGCAATGCAGCATCACGGCGGCAAGGCAGGCCATGCGGAACCGCCCGTCGATCAGCACCAGTTCGGGCGAAAAGCCGGCGATGCTCCAGGGCAGCAGGGGGTAGGTGTGAAACTGCCCCCAGCGCCCGGCTTCGGCAGGCTGGCCCCAGCCACGGGTGCGCCCGATATCGCACCAGCGCACCACCACATCCGGCCGGTCGATGCCTTCGGTGATCAGATGCGCCGCAAGGTCTGCGGCCCATTTGCGATCACTTTCGACACTGACCACCCGCGCCCTGGTTTCGCGTGCCGCAAACACCGTCGAGCCGCCCGAGCCATATTCCAGAATGCTGTCGGCCATCTTGTAGCAGGTTTGCACGAAGTGCTTTTCGGCGGGCGGGAACCACATCACCGGGTTGAAATCGGCGGCGCTGCGATCCGGCCCGTCGGCATCGAGCGGGTTGGGGGTTGCCGGAGCGGGGGTCTCCGGAGCGGGGGCCTCCAGATTTGGGTGCTCCGAATTTGGGTGCCGGGTGCCGGGCGCCTTTTGCGTCGAATTCGTCACCGGCTTCCCTCCAGCAGTGCCGCGACCGGGTCTGAAGCGGCGCGCCTGCGACTTTTGGAATACCCGATTTTTTCCCGGGCGCAATGCCGCAGCTGCGTCAGGGGGCAGGCAAATTCTGTGCATGCCCGGTTTGGTCTGCGCCGATTTGGCCCACCCCGGCCCGCCCGGCCTGCTATGGTGGGAAAAATCAGCCGGAGATGCGCGTTATGAAACTGGGATACACCATCGATTATGTGGCCGACGTGCCCTCAACCTATGCGTTCTATCAGGTGGCGTTCGGCCTGCAGGGGCGGTTCCTGCATGACAGCCATCTTTATGCCGAACTGGAAACCGGGGCCACGGTGCTGGCCTTTGCGGGCGAGCCGATGGCCGCGATGAACGGCTTTGCCATCCGTCCGAACCGCCCGGCCGAGGTGGCCGCCGGCTTTGAGATTGCCTTTGTCTCCGATGATCCCGATGCCGCCTACCAAAAGGCGGTGGCGGCGGGGGCAACCGCAGTAAAGCCGCCCGCCGCCAAGCCATGGGGGCAGGTTGTGGGCTATGTGCGCGATAACAATGGCTGCCTTGTCGAGATATGCTCGCCCGTGACCGGGCCCTCGTGACCGGGCCCTCGTGACCGGGCCCTCGTGACCGGGCCTTCGTGACCGGGCCTTCGTGACCGGGCCTTCGTGACCGGGCCTCAGACAATCTTGCCTTCGATTGGATCGAGGGCATTCTCGCTGCATCCCGGGGCCGCGATTTCCGATTCCATCTGAACCTGAATCGATTTAGCCTTGGACAGCGGCATAGGAGGCCATGATGTTCCGACCCCTGTTTTTCGCGGGCCTTTTGTGCCATGCGCTGGCCGCGCCGCTTTGTGCCGGGGATAGCGGCGGCAAGGCGCTGCGGGCGGCGCTGCCGGGGCTGGGTGCAGCACCTTGTGCGCTGGGCGCGCTCCGTTGCGTCACCCTCA
>JANNAV010000026.1:0-2309 GCA_031384695.1 Paracoccaceae bacterium | reverse complement strand
GTATCAGGCCACTGGTCAGCACGTCACGCATGACGAAGCCGATGCCTGGCTTGCCAAGCTCGAAGCGGGCGTTGAGGCAGCCGTTCCTGAATGCCACAACTGATCTGGTCGCCCGCGGCACTGCGGGATGTTGATCGGCTGTATCGGTTCCTTGCCGACAAGAACCCCGATGCCGCGCGCCGTGCCGCCAAGTCCATTCGCGAAGGCATGCGGGTTCTGCGCGATCAGCCGGGTGTTGGCCGACCGGTTGAGGACATGGAGCCAGAGTTCCGCGAGTGGCTGATCACCTTTGGCGATAGCGGTTATGTGTCGCTTTATCGTTTTGATGGTGAGACGGCAGTTATCCTCGCTGTCCGTCATCAGCGGGAAGCCGGATACTAAACCTCCGTCCAATTTGCCACGATCAGCCCCGGCAGTCGCGCTTCGGCCTCGCGCGCCGGACCGTCCAGGCTCAGACGTTTC
Organism: Paracoccaceae bacterium; assembly: GCA_031384695.1. Classification (GTDB taxonomy): domain Bacteria; phylum Pseudomonadota; class Alphaproteobacteria; order Rhodobacterales; family Rhodobacteraceae; genus JANNAV01. Next base: position 1,847 of record JANNAV010000026.1, on the reverse strand, counting down.
GGAAGCTTCACCTGCGGCACGACGAAGAAGATCGGCACAGTGGCCAACCCGCGGCCAGTTTTGGATTTCGAGACAACTGCCCGGCCTTTGGAATTCAGCCGGGTTTCCGCCACCAGCAGGCTTGGCTGTCCGCGCCGATAGACGAAACGCAGGCGCTGGCCGGTGCGCTGTTCCCAGCCGCCCGGGGTGACCCGCTGATTGCCGACGCCTTTCTTTCCAGCGGCTGCTGTCGGGATTGCCAGCCAGAAGCCGTTTTTCAAGCGGATGATACCCCTCGGTCAAAGGCATCGACGACTTTTGAGGCGTTGGAATAGACCACCGCCGCTGCGCGGATCGAGGCGCCGCTGCGCGGATCGAGGGTCCGGTGGTCGGATAGCCAAGCCGCGCCGTCAGTTCCATGACGGTTTTGCGCGTCACCCCTCCCAGAACACCTTTGCGCGCGGTGAATAGCTTGCCATTCTTGACGAAGATCACATAGAACCGCGAGCCTTCGGTCAGGTTGCCGCCTCGTTCAACGGTCTTGCGTGGCAACCTGTCAGCGGCGCACATTGGGCGGCGGTGAACGAGCGCGACGAAATCGGCAGCAACCTTGTGCCGGACTACATGACCTCGGTGCGTGACGGCGGGTGCTATGGCTGGCCTTACAAGCTATTACGGGCAGACTGTAGGTATGCGCGCCACACCTCAACGCCCCGATCTGGTGGCGAAGGCCTATTGTGCCCGACTATAGGCCTGGGGCGCATACGGGGTCTTTGGGGCTGACGTTCAACTCCGGCACTTTGTTTGCCGGTAAGTACCGCCGCAGTGCGTTCATCGGCCAACACGCATTGTGGAACCGCAGCCCCCCGTCGGGATACAAGGTAATTTTCGTGCCGTTCGCCAAAGGCGTTCCGGCAGGGCCACCGCAGCACATCCTGACAGGGTTTCTGAACAGTGATGGCGATGCGATGGGGCGGCCCTTGGGCGTTATCATGGACGCCGAAAGTGGAATTCTGGTGGCCGACGACGTGGGCAACAAAGTGTGGCGGGTGATCCCTGATAACCTTGCGCAGCATGCGGCCAACCCCTGAAAGACCGGGGTGGGCCGGAACCGCCTCGTTTTGACCGGCACCGCCGAAAGTCGGGAACGTCTGACGCCGGCCGGGCTTGATGTGACGCGCCAGCTTGTCCACTGCAGGAATGCGGCTTTGGGTTTGGCAAAACACCCGCGTGACTTCGCCCATCAGATGCCGCGCAAGCTCAAACAGTTGTCTTTGACGGGCATCATCGGGCTGCTGGCTTCGATAGGTGCGCCGAGTTTGGCCTTGAAGCGGTCGAACCTGCTATCATCGAGGGTTATGTCGAATTTGATGAAGCGGCGTCCGGCCAAGCCGCTGCCGCCGCGATGGCAGATTTGCTGGCAAAAAGTGGTTTGTAGGTCGCCGCTTTGTCGGCTCACCTTGATTTAGCGCGGATTTCCTTCAATCTGATTCAGAATGAAGGAAACCCAAGACAAGATCAGCTTGGGAATGTTGCGTGTTGCGTACAATAAGATGAACCCGATTGTACGCAACACGCTCTAACCGGCACCGTGCCTCTTTCCTTCTGTTTTTTCCGGATTTGCCCTGGCGTCAGGACTGCGGACCCCCTTGCCTGTCGGCGCTCCGCCCTTTGGTCTGGGATCACCGGCGCCCGTCACGGCCATTCTAGCATAGCATCCGGCGCACGATCAGCCGGTTGCCAGTCATCCCGGCTGGCTCAGGGCGGTTCCGGCACCGATGCCACCCACGACGATCAGGCTAAGCGCCCAGAGCAGATCCAGATTGAACCAGCCGCGCGACAGAAAACGCAGGCCCAGCCAGAAGTAG
>JANNAV010000025.1:0-16907 GCA_031384695.1 Paracoccaceae bacterium | reverse complement strand
ATCCTGGCGCGCAGGAACGACACCTCGCCGCCGGTGGCCTCCGGGCTGCCCGGATCGGTTCCGGCATCGCGCAAGGTATCGGCCACTGCCCGGATCGCCGCCTGCGGCACCGGCTTGGTGGCCGCCGCCCGCGCCGTTCCTGCCGCCGTCTCCGCGCCCATCTGCTTGGCATGCTGGCCCCGCTGCTTGGCCGGATCAGTCTGGGCACCCCATTCGGAATCCGCCCGAACTGGATCGATCGTGCCGTCGGGTAGGGTGGTGATCCGTCCGGTGGCGATCGCTTTGCGCACAGCCGCCTCCGAGACCCCGCGCTGCGCGGCATAGCTTCGCCGGGACACTCCCATTCTGACCGAAACCTCCACAATTGCAGTGACTTAGGAGTTGCTCTCTTTTGACGTCCTGCGCTGTCTGCAGCCATTGCAACGCAACGGAGACCGCCATGAAGCCCCTGACAACCCACGAAGAATTCTGCCTCAAGAACGCCGCCCACTTTGTCGCCGCCCGGGGGCGCACGCCCGCCACCCGCACGCGCGAGCAATTCGCGACTCTGCCCGAGGCGCAGGCATTCGGGGCTGCGATCGGCGACGGCCGCACCATGATCTACGCCGTTACCACCCTCGGGCATTCCGCCCACATCACCAACGCTTGAAGGAACCCGACCATGAAAACCAATGCCCTCACCGCCGCGCAGATCGACACTCTCGCCCAGCGCCTCTCCGAAACCCGGATCGAACCGGCCACCAGTGCCAAGAAGGCGGGCGATAATTTCGCCCGCTTGCTGGCGGCACGGATCGGCGCCGAGCGCGCGGCCCTCGCCTTCACCTCGATCATGAAGGCTGACACTGCCGATCAGGCCGAGGCCCGACTGACCTTGGTGTTAGACTACGGCAAGCTGGGCAAGCGATTGCTGTGTGGAGCCCTCCACTTCTGGCGGAAGAAATAGAGCTGGCACTAAAAATCAAGGTCACGGAAGTTAGCGTGTTCGGTGAGCCTCCGTTGTCAGAAACGAATGTGAATGGGCAGGCACTTGGGAAGGTTTTGCGGCCGTCCCGTGCCTTCCCTGGCAGCTTCGGCGAAAGGGTTGTCAATCACGAAGATGGCCCGACCTGCCTTTATTTGGCACAGTTCGACGGGGATGCTTCCGCGCTTCTGGGGAGACCCAAGTCTCAGTTAGACAAGAAGGTCCTGATGAAGATCGGCGTCTCAGATGACGTTGCTGCACGGAAACAGCAGTTGAATGCGGGCTTCCCTCCGGCAGCAATTGGCAAATGGTCGATGAAGTTGCAATCAGAGCCCTATCCTAATCGGCTGGCTTCAGAAGCGGCTGAACAGATTTTCAAGGACGAGGGCGAGAAACGACTGGAGAGCCTTGGAGGCGAATTCTTCTTTGGTGACGGGATGGAGGCGCAGTTGCTTTTCGCCCGAATTCCCGGAGTTTCTCGGTTCGGAAAGTGATCATAAATGGATCGGGCACACCGCTGTGGCGCTGGGCAGCTTCGATTTTTAGGGTGCGCAGCGGCGTGATCGAGCTCGGCGTGTTATTTGGTGGGTCAACAATAGGTCAACCTGTTTAACTACTTTGTTCCCCGTTTGGACCCGCCCGCTGCGGTTGGCTGCGGCACGATGCGGTTAGAAAACGTCGACAGTTCAAAGGGTTATCGCGTAACCTGTTGAAATCAAAGGATGGCCGTTCTCTCGGCAGAAGCGACTCATAACCTGAAGGTCAAAGGTTCAAATCCTGTTCCCGCAACCAAAAAAACTAATCTTTTCAGATGGTTAGAACCTGATAAAAACACTTGTGTATAGAGTTGCGCAATTCACGTCAACGCCACGTCAACGTTTGACGAGTCCCTCGTGAAAGTTTGGAATTTTTGGGTCAATTTGAAACTTCGAATACCGGCACAAAAGAGGCTGGCGCTAGAGATTCCAGAGTCCCGATGGAGGCGATGTTTTCTGACGTGATGGTGATGATCTGCGGACCGGCGTGGCGGATGGTCAGTTTTCCCTCGATCGCACGCACCGCAAGTTCGATCGCAAGTCTACCTTGCAGCACGGCAAAATCAGTCGGGGCGGCCAGAATGCGACCGCGTTTGATGCCGCGATAGACGCCGTGGCTCATATATGTAGATACAACGCCGATCTTGTCTGTCAGCCCGCGCGCGCGCAAAATCGAAACTGCGGCTTCGGCCATTGGGCCACTGCCCACCAGATAGTCGACCTCAGGCACGGTACCGAGCACATCTTCGACCAAGAGCACCTGTTCCTCCAGCCCGGTATCCCCAAAGCGAGTGGCGACTATTTTGGCCGAACTTTCGGCAAGGGCCTCCAGAAACCCCCGTTCAACGAATTGGACCCAGCCTGCGCCCTTCGGGCCAGGGAACCAGGCAAGCCGCACCGGTGCGCTGCCCTTGGGGTGACGCTCGGCAATTGCACGGCCCGCAGCGGCTCCCATCTCGCGCCATGAGACGCTGGATTTGGCAGAAATGCCGGCGTCGTCCATGTCATTCACAGCATCAATGACTGGCATCTGTTTGGCAATTTCAGCGACGGCCGGTGTCAGCCCCTCGTAAGACACCGGCCCAATAATCAGCGCATCCATCTTGCGTTTGCCACAGGCCTCGACCTGTTCGATCTGGCGGGAGAGGTTGGGGTAGCCCCCAGCCTCATAGAGATCAAAGGACACGCCAAGGCGGTTGGCCTCTTCGACCATGCCGAAGTTGACGCTTAGCCAATATGCATCTTTCAGATGTGGATAGAGCACGCAAAGCCGCCAAGCTTTGGCGGCGTGTTCCAAAGGGTGATAGAGCAGCGGTGCAGTTGGGCTGTCATCATCAAAGGGCACAGTCGGCACTTGCAGTGGCCACGTGTCGGCACTGGCGCTTTGGACAGCAAGTGCCGCAAGACCCGTAAACAGCAGATGCCGCAAAAATTTCATGCCTTTTCTCTCATCCGATGTAATCTGCTGCCATATCAAGGGTAAGGTTTACGGAAGATGCCGCACAAGTCCAGCCCATCACGCGTTAGTCTGGGGCGCATGTTGCTGATGGCTTTTTTGGTCATTGCAGGACTGCCCACGGTGACGGGCATTCTTGGCTGGATTGAGCTGCAGAAAGTCGCGAGCAACCAAAATAACGTCATCCAAGAGACGATTCCGGCCATTTCCGAAGTGCGTGGCTTTACCGAAGAAAGCAGCCGCATCGTGGCGGTCGCCCCGGAACTTGCGGCCGTCACCACCGAAGGTGCTCGGCGGGAACGTGCGGCCTATCTCTTTGCCCAGGTTGATGCGCTGAAGGGCCGGGTCACGCGCTATGAAAGCATTGGCTATGTGGCACCTGCCGGTCTGGAACAAGCCGAGGCCGATGTGCGCGGGGGTATTGAGCGGCTCAACCTGTTGGTGCGGAACCGCATCATCGCCATTGCGGCGCAGAAGGCCCGGCTGCAAACAAGCCTTGGGGCCACGACAGAGCTGTTAGAAATTGCCGATACTCTGCTGGCCAATGCCCAGATGGCCACGTCAGCAGTCATCTCCAGTCTCTATGATCTGGAAGACAGCGACCCTGCCACCAATACGCGGTTGGACACCTTGGACAAACTGATTGAGGTTGATCTGTTCCGGCAAGGTATGATGTCCGAGATGCGATCAAATATCGGTGAGGCTGGACTATTGTTAAACCGAATTGCTACGGTACAAAGCCAGGCGGACCTTGCGCTGTTGCAGGCAGAACTCAAGGGCCGGATCGACATTGTCACTCGCAGGATCGTCTCCGTAAATGACCCGATCCGTGCCGAGCGTGCCTTGGCCCTTTTGCAAATGATACGGCCGAGTGCCACCCCTCCGCCCGACGCTGAAGATATGTTCAACTTGACCAAAGATATTCTTGACCTGAATCAGCTGATCGCCGTTGCGCAGGGCAAAGTAACGGGAGCAGCCAAGCGGCTGGACAGCGAAGCACAAGCGCTCGCAGATCAGATCACCAAACGTGCAATACGGGCGGGCGATGAGGCCTCTACCGCCATTCGCGCCACGCAGCAGTTATATGCCTGGGGCTCCGTCGCGGCTTTGTTGATATCCTTGGCCGTTGGCTGGATTTATGTGCGCGGCAACATCACTCGCCGTCTGGACGCACTTTCCGCCACTATGACGCGGCTTGCCCAAGGCGAAGAAGTTGGTCGTATCATCCCGCACGGGAAGGACGAAATCGCCGAAATGGAGGCGGCGGTCGAAGTGTTTCGTCTGCAAGGCATCGAGAACCATGCGCTGGAAGCCGAGCGCGACCAGAACGTGGGCGAGTTGCAGCGCCATCGCTTTGAGTTGCAGCTGTTGGTTGCGGAGCAAACCAAGCAGTTGCGCGGCGAGGTCAGCGCCCATGCAGCTGCGCGAAAACAGGCCGAGGCCGCCGACCGCGCCAAATCTGAATTTCTTGCAATGATGAGCCATGAGATTCGCACGCCGATGAACGGCGTACTGGGGATGCTGCGCAGTCTGGGACGCGACGGGCTGACACCGCGCCAACAGGGCCAACTGCGCGCAGCCCTTGCCTCGGGCGAAGGGTTAATGACCATTTTGAACGACATTCTGGACTATTCCAAGATCGAAGCGGGGACCGCCACTCTGGTCGATGTCACCTTTTCACCTAGTGATCTGCTGCGCGATATCGCGGTTTTGATGACCCCCAGCGCCCAAGAAAAGGGCCTGGTGGTGCAATTGGAAGTGCCATCCAATTTGCCTTTAGCCGTGATTGGCGACATGGGAAAGCTGCGGCAGACTCTGTTCAATTTGGTCTCCAATGCTGTGAAATTCACTGACCAAGGCGAAGTGCGCCTAAAAGTCACGTCAGGCGAGGGCGCGGGCGGCCATGAGGTGACGTTTACGATCAGCGACACCGGCAAGGGCATTGCAGCAAGCTCGCAGGAACGGATTTTTGGCGTGTTCGAGCAGGAAGATGCGCAGACCGCCCGGCAGTATGGCGGCACGGGGTTAGGCCTTGCGATTTGTCGGCGCTTTGCCGACGCGATGGGCGCAACACTGACTGTCCAAAGTGCCCCTGGTATTGGAACCGCGTTCACACTGATCGCGAAATTTCGGCCCGGCGATGCTTCGGATTTGCCGTTTGATCCAATGGATGTCCCGCTACAGCCCGTTGCCCGAAAACTGCATGTGCTTGTGGTGGAAGACAACGACATCAATCAGATGGTCATTCAGACTTATCTGGAAGACATGGGCCATAGCGTCCAATTGGTTGCCACGGCCGAGGCGGCACTTTCGGCTGTACGCAAGGCGCGGTTTGATGTGGTCCTGATGGATGTCAACTTGCCCGGCCTTTCTGGCACCGCAGCGACAAGTGCGATCCGGGCGATGCCGGATCGGCGGCTCGCAGACTTGCCGATTATCGGCATCTCGGCTCACGTTCAGGAAGCTGATCGTCGGGAAAACCTGCAGGCAGGCATGTCGGCGATATTGCCCAAGCCGCTGTCTCCAGAAGATCTTCTGGCGGCGCTGCGTGATCATGTACCGCAAAAGCACGTTTTGTTTGACCTTGCATCTGATTTGGGTGCCGACCGTGCGGTCGGACTGGCTCGGTTGTTTCTGGAGAACCTGCCTAATGGGCTTGCCGCCATCGCCGCAGCCGCCCGGTCAAAGGATCACAAAGCCCTGTCGCGTGCGGCCCATCAATTTAAAGGCGCGGCGGGCAACTTCGAATTGCCGACCCTCAGGGCCGACCTGGACCGAATTGAGGCTCTGGCCGAGCTTGGCCCATCAGCCGAGCTTGACCTTTGCCTTCGGCAATTGCCTTTCGCGACTGAGGAAAGTCGTTTGGCATTGGACGCAGCACTCGGCTTGCTTGATGCGAGCGTTAATCAAGCTGCGCAGTGAAAACATAACCTTCACCGTGCGACGTGGTGAATATCCGCGGGGCCTTGGTGTCATCCCCCAATTTGGCGCGTAGGCGCTGGACCAACACGTCTATTGTGCGCGTGCTTGTGCCGTCCTGCCTGTGGGTGATTGCCGTGATCAAACGATCACGGTCCATCACTGTGCCCGGATTGGTGACAAAAACCCGAAGCAACTCATATTCGGCTCGTGTCAGCACAATTTGCGTACCTGCCGCGTTGGTGACCTGCCGCGAGGCTACATCGAAGGCAAAGCCGTTGAAGTGAAACACCCGCCGCGTCAGGGCGCGCATCGCAGCGGTTCTGCGTAACAGGTTCTTGACCCTCGCCAGCAATTCGCGCCGATTGAAGGGCTTGCAGACATAGTCGTCGGCACCAAGCTCCAACCCTACGATGCGATCAACGTCATCGGTGCGCCCGGACAGCAGGATGATGCCGATCTCTGACCGCGCGCGCTGTTCACGGGTAATCTCCAGACCGTCCTTTCCTTGCAGATTGATGTCGGCAATCAACAGATCGGCATTGCCCTGCGCCAAAATCTTTTCCGCCTTCTCGGCGGTGTCGCATTCCGAGATGCGGTAGCCAAAAGACTCCAGATAGGTCACCAAGGCGCCGCGCGTCACCGGTTCGTCTTCGACAATCACGATATGAGCGGGCCGCGCCGACATTGGCACCTCGAGAGGACATGTTTCCTCCTGTTAACAATTTTTTACAAAAAATGCGAGTCCATTCATGGCGCGGGTCTGACGCATTAACAACCGATGCTTAGCCTAGTGCCGCAGGGAAGGCGTCAATTTCCCGCGAAACACTGCGCGAAAGCGCGGATCAGCAACAGGGACCACACCATGAAATCGTTAACCAAGATGCTTGTCGGCGCGACTGCGCTTGCTTTGCTTGCGCCTGCGGTACGGGCCCAAGATTCCACCGATCCGATCATGATCCCTCTACATAACTGGTCCAGCCAGATCGTGATGAGCCATGTTGTCGGCGACGTTTTAGCCTCGATGGGCAACACGGTTGAATACGTCACAACCGACAGTCAGGCCGTTTACGAATCGGTGCGTCTGGGTGACGTCTCGTTGGAACTTGAAGTTTGGGAGGGCGCATTTGGTGCTTCGTTTGATGCGGCCGTTGCCAAGGGTGGCATTCATGCCTCCGGTGCGCACAACGCGGTGACCCGCGAGGATTGGTGGTATCCGATGTGGACCAAAGATGCATGCCCTGGTTTGCCGGATTGGCAAGCGTTGAACGCATGTGCGGCGTTGTTCGTGACCCCAGAAACCGGCGACAAAGGCCGCTTCCTTGGTGGGCCAGTGGACTGGCTCAAGCATGATCAAGAAAAGGTCGAAGCATTGGGCATGGACTTTGCCGTGGTCAACGCAGGGTCTGCGGCAGCCATCTGGGCTGAAATTGGTGCCGCAGAGAAAACCAAAACGCCGATTGTGGTGTTCAACTGGACCCCGAACTTTGCCGAAGCCGTCTGGCCCGGCGAATTTGTCGAGTTTCCGAAATGGGAAGCGGGCTGCAACGAAGACCCTGTCGTCGGCATGTTCCCCGACAAGACCTATGATTGCGGCAACCCGGCAACTGGCTACCTGAAGATCGCGGCTTGGGATGGCATGAAGGACAAGTGGCCCGCAGCCTATGCAACCTTGGCCAAAGTCAGCCTGACCAACGCCCAGATTGCCGAGATGGCCAAACTGGTCGACATTGACGGCATGGAGCCTGAGGATGCTGCCAAGGCTTGGATGGACGCCAACCCCGATGTCTGGAAAGCATGGCTGAGCTAAGCTTGGCGGAAGTGTTTCTTTGGCCCATCCGGCACGTTACCGGGTGGGCCGATCTGTTGCCTAAATTGGGGTCCAAATGTGACTGAAAGCATAATCACGTGCCGCAATGTCTTCAAGATTTTTGGGCCAAACCCGGTGCAACACTTGGCGGGCCTGAAAGCCAATCCAGCGCTGTCATCGGCGGGCTATGTTTATGCTGTGCGCGATGTCAACCTAGACGTGCGGCGCGGCGAGATGCTGGTGGTCATGGGCCTGTCGGGTTCCGGCAAATCCACACTGGTGCGCTGTTTGTCGCGGTTGGTTGAGATCACGGGCGGAACTGTTACTGTCGAGGGCCAAGACATATCAGCCCTTTCGGAAACCGAACTTATCGGCCTGCGTCGGCGTAAAATGGGCATGGTGTTCCAAAGTTTTGGCCTTTTGCCCCATCGCTCGGTGCTGGAAAACGTGGCTTTCCCCTTGGAAATGCGAGGTCAGGATCGTAGCACCCGCTATGCCCGCGCCCGTGAAATGCTGGAGTTGGTGGGCCTCAGGGGCCGCGAAGATTACTTCCCCCGCGAGCTTTCGGGTGGCCAACAGCAGCGCGTCGGCATCGCGCGTTCGCTGGCGGTCGAGCCTGACATCTGGTTTCTGGACGAACCTTTCTCCGCCCTCGACCCCTTGATCCGGCGCGAGATGCAGGACGAGTTCCTGCGTCTGAAAGGCATGATGAACAAGACGATCATCTTCATTACACATGATTTTGATGAGGCTTTGCGTTTGGCCGACCGCATTGCCATCATGAAGGATGGGATGATCGAACAGTGCGATACCCCCGACCAAATCGTGCTGCACCCGGCTACTGAATACGTTGCCAAATTCACCGCCGAAATTGACCGCGCCCGTGTTGTGCATATTGGCAGCCTTGTGCGCCCGTTGTCGGCACCCGCAAATGGTGATCCGGTTGCTGCAACCCGCACCATTCGAGAGCTAGCCCGTCAATTGGTGTCCGACACCCGCTGCCACATTCCGGTGATCGATGCCGAGGGTGCGATCATCGGGTCCGTCGTGCGGCAAGAGGCACTGGATGTTTTGCTTGGGGACAGGCTTTGATGGTGAAGAAGGTACCCTACGCCAGCACCGCCAAGCTTCTTTTGGCACTGGCCGTGGGTCTGGTGCTTGGCAAGGCCTTTCTACCGCAAGGCCTGATCCGCCCGCCGGAATGGCTGGTGCAACCCTTTGCCGACTGGATCAATGCGGCGTTCTATTTCCTGCAAAATGATATGGGCTTGATGCCCGTGACGCGGGCCTTTTCCAATGTGGTGGAATGGTTGCTGAATGTCACCGCGAACTTGCTATATGGCAAAAGTCGTTGGCCCAACATCGGGCCCATCCCTTGGGGGGTTATTGCCGTCACCGCTTTTATGGCAGGCTATGCCTTGAAAGGTTGGCGTTTGGCAGCACTGAGCGGCGGCACTTTTGTCTGGATCGCCCTGATGGGCCAGTGGCAATGGGCCATGGAAACGCTGTCGGTCATCGTTGTGGCCGCACCATTTTCGGTTACGCTTGGATTGACAATGGGGGTGTTGGCGTGGCGGTCGCACCGGTTTGAGCGCATCTTGAACCCGATCCTGAACATCGCACAATCCCTGCCGCATTTTGCCTATATGATTCCCGTTGTGGTGTTCATCGGCGTCGGACCCAAAGCGGGGGCGATTGTGACGATCATCTTTTCCGTGCCGCCGATGATCCGCATGACGCTTCTGGGACTGAAGAAAGTGCCCGAAGAGGTGATTGAGGCTGGCAAGATGTCTGGGGCAACGCGCTGGCAGTTGCTGACGCGGGTGCGTATCCCGACCGCCCGGTCTGAAATATTGATCGGCGTCAATCAGGTCATCATGCAATGTCTGGCCATGGTGGTACTGGCAAGTTTCATCGGCATGCCGGGCCTCGGCCAAAAGCTGCTCCAGCTGCTGCAGTCCCTCAAGATTGGCCTGTCGTTTGAGATTGGCGTGACCATTGTCTTGCTTGCCGTCATGTTGGACAGACTGTCCAAAGCCTGGGCGCTGCGCCTGCCCGCGCATGATGAGCCAAGTCAGTTCTGGATACAGCGCAATCGCCTTCTGGTAGTCTGGCTGGCCCTGTGCTGCCTGGGTTTCGTCCTTGCGCATTATGTCCCCTTTTTCCTTGAAATAGAGCGCAAGCAGGCGCTGTCGGTCGCGGGGCCGATTGATGGCCTGATGGATCAGGTGATTCGCCTTATCGCCCCTGTGACGGCCTGGTTGCGCTGGTTCTTGATCACCTGGGTGTTGATCCCGATGCGCGATGCTTATCTTTGGCTGCCCTTCACGGCAGTGTTGGTCCTGTTGGCCGCCATAGGCTGGTTGATTGGGGGGATGCGGTCCGCTGCAATTTGTGTCGCCTACTTCGGGTTGATCGCCATGTCCGGCTGGTGGGACCGCGCGATGATCACCGTCTATATGGTCTGCATTTCCGTGTTCATCGCGGCGCTCATCGGCTTGCCCTTGGGTATCTGGGCTGCAAGAAACGCGACACGGGCCGCGCGCATCCTTTTGATCTGCGACACCGCGCAGACGTTCCCCAGCTTTATCTACCTGATCCCGGTCATCATGCTATTTGGCGTTAATGACGTGGCCGTAGTGGCCGCCGTGGTGGTTTTCGCCGCCGTGCCCATCGTGCGCTATACCGTCGAGGGCCTGCGAAATGTGCCCCCAGAATTGATCGAGGCCGCCGACATGAGCGGAGCCACAAGGGGCCAGGTCCTGTGGCATGTGCGGTTGCCGATGGCCTTGCCCACAATGCTTGTCGGAGCCAATCAATCGGTGATGTTTTCCCTGTTCATGGTAATCATCGCGGCCTTCATCGGCACTCAGGACCTTGGGCAAGAGATGCAACGCGCGCTGTCGTCAACCGATGTCGGCAAAGGATTGGTGTTGGGCTTTGCCGTGGCGTTCATGGGATTGATGACTGATCACCTGATCATGCGCTGGTCAGAGGATCGCAAACGCGCGCTGGGGATTTGACGCATGACTCGGGTCAGGCGGCGTTCAAAGGATTTCGGGCCGTAAAAACCCAGTCCGTGAAGGCTACCATGGCCGACCTGATCGAGGGTTCCGCTGGATTTCCTGAAACCAGATAGTAGTTGAACCGTTCAAGCACGGTTATCGATGAAAGCTGGACCAGTCTTCCAGCGGCCAGATCATCGTGAATCATTGCAACCGGGCAAAGGGCAATACCTTGGCCAGACAGTGCTGCCGCACGCAGCAGGTTGAAATCCTCGAACACCGGGCCGGGCAGTTGCGACGGTACATCGGCCTCCGCCTGGTGCAACCATGCCTGCCATCCTGTTGCGTCGGTGTCATGCAGCAGCCCTGCGGCAAGGATTGTTGCACCTGATGGAACCTGACCACCCAGACCTGCAACCAGTGCCGGGCTGCATACCGGAACACTTGCCCCGGGCAAAAAGAGTTTGGCCGTAACCAATGTTTTCGATGGTGCGACATCGGCGAAGACAAAAGCAAGGTGAACATCCCGAAAATCGATGTCCCGACCATGCATCGCGTAGATCAGCTTGATTTCAATGTCCGGATACCGGGCCCGAAATGCCGACATGCGGGGGATCAGCCAGCAGATTGCCACCGAGGGAATGGCTGCAATTACAAGGGCCTGCGGCGCATGGCTTGTCTGTGCCCGCGTACAGGCCATTGCTATTTCCGACAACGACAAGCCAAGCGTCCGGGCAAGGTCTTCGCCGTGCGGCAAGAGGCGGGGGCGACCTGCACGTCTGTCGAACAAGGGCGCGCCGAGCCAGTCTTCGAGGTGCCGTATCTGATGGCTGATGGCTGGTTGCGTAACGAACAGGGCCTCGGCGGCCGCGTTAAAACTGCCTAGACGGGCAGCCGCTTCGAACGCGCGCAGGGCGTTCATGGGAAGTTGCGCCATTGAACTGCTTGCCATTGTGCCCCGCCGAACCATGAGGTTTTGTCATGTGTAGCATGAGAAACCGTCTTTTGACAGATGGAGGTTATGGCACGATTTTGGTACCATCCCGGCAGAGCCCGGAACTTGGACGATTGCACTCAGGAGGACCGCCCATGGAACGTGAACGCTTTCAGGATTACACAAATAATGGCGAAAAGGCGAAGCCGACCTTTTCGGCGGCCGAGATGCAGCGCCGTCAAGACTCGATCCGGGGCAATATGGCGCAGGCCGGTATCGACGCTGCGCTGTTCACCTCGTATCACAATATTAACTACTACGGCGATTTCCTGTATTGCTATTTCGGGCGTCGCTACGGTCTGGTGATCGACCACAGCATCGCCACCTCGATCAGCGCGGGCATTGACGGCGGTCAACCGTGGCGGCGGACGTTTGGTGGTAACCTCACTTATACCGACTGGCAGAAGGACAATTATTTTCATGCTGTCCGCAAACTGACCGGCGGTGTCAAGCGGCTGGGGATCGAGTTTGACCACATCAACATCGACAGCCTCAACCTGCTGAAATCCGAATTCCCCAACATGGAGTTTGTCGATATCGCCCAGCCTGCGATGCGGCTGCGGATGATCAAATCGGCCGAAGAGATCGCCCACATCACCCAGATGACCCGGATCGCCGATCTTGGCGGCGCTGCCTGTGTCGAAGCAATCGCCGTGGGCGTGCCAGAGCATGAAGTGGCGCTGCATTCCACCGGGGCCATGGTGCGCGAGATTGCCAAGATCTGGCCGCATGGCGAATTGTTGGACACCTGGACATGGTTCCAGTCGGGTTTGAACACGGATGGCGCGCATAACCCAGTGACCAGCCGCAGAATCGAAAAGGGCGACATCCTGTCGTTGAACTGCTTCCCGATGGTTGCAGGTTACTATGTGGCGCTAGAGCGGACGCTGTTCGCCGAAGATGCGACGGACGAGCACATCCGTCTGTGGAACATCAACTGCGCTGTGCACGACCGCGGCAAAGAATTGCTGGTGCCGGGTGCCAAATGCAGTGACATCGCTAAGGAACTGAATGAGATGCATGCAGCCGAAAACCTGTTGCAATACCGCAGCTTCGGCTATGGCCATTCGTTTGGTGTCCTGTGCCACTACTATGGCCGCGAAGCGGGGCTGGAACTGCGCGAAGATTGCGACACGGTTTTGGAGCCGGGCATGGTTGTGTCGATGGAGCCGATGATCACCATCCCGAACCATCTGCCGGGTGCGGGCGGGTACCGCGAACACGATATTCTGGTGATCACCGAAGGCGACAATCAGGGCAACCGCAACATCACGGCTTTCCCCTATGGTCCTGAACACCTTATCGTCAAGAAGTAAGGCCACAACTCACATAGACCAGACGCCCCTCCAATCCCGATGGCGGGGCGTCTTTCGTTCATCTCTGCGCTGCCGGGCGGATTGTCGACCCGGCTGCCACACGGCGGGCGTTGCGCCAAACTTCAGGCGTCATGCCTTCGGCGGCGCGGAACTGCCGGATCAGGTGCGACGCATCACAAAATCCGATTTCGACAGCGATCTGAGTCACTGAGCGATCACCGCGCTCCAACAGCAGCCGCGCCTGCGTCAGCCGGATCTTCATGCCCGACTCCATCAGCGTAAGCCCCAGCGCTTTGGTGAAATGGCGCTCCAGTTTTCGGCGGCTGACACTTAGTCGCTCGACCAGACCGGTCACTGTCAGCGGCGTATCCAGCGTCTGCTGCATCGCCAGCAATGCCCGGCGAACCAGATCATCGCGGGTGACAAGTTCAAGCGGGAAGCCGGGTTGTGGACGTTCGGCGGTCATCGCTTCGTCAAAGATCATGATGGCGAGGCTCTTGCGGGCGGCCGCGCTTCCGATATGTCGATCAACCAGAAAGGCGGCCAGATGGGCAGAACTGGCACCGCCCGAACAAGACAGCCGATCCCTGTCAACAACAAATATCTGGTCTGAAACTGGGCGCAGACCTTCGAATTCTTCCAGAAAATCGTCGTGGTGAAACCAACTGACGCAACATTTATAGCCCTGCATCAACCCGGCGCGGTGCAAGATAAATGCGCCGGTGCAGACGCCTGCTATCGGAACCCCCGCCGCCGCCGCGCGGCGCAGGAAGGCAACGTAATCGGGATGCAGGTTCTCGATCTCGTCAATCAACCCACCGACGACAACGATGTAGTCGAACCGCGCTGGATCACCCAGCCGCTCTTCGGGCTGGATCATGATACCACAACTGGATTCCACCGGATCCGAAGTACGCGACAACACCCTCCAGCCGCACAAGATAGGGCGCGAGCGGTCGCCTTCGTCGGCGGCCAGTCGCAGAACATCAACGAAATTCGCGAAGGCGCACAACGTAAAGCGGCGGGCCAAAATGAAACCGATGCGCAAGCGCGGCGCGGGTGAGGTCATGGTCTGCACCATCAAAACCGGGGTGACGCAATCATACTGCCATTGTGGCGCATACGTTCAGTCAAGTCACCCCCTTATCTGCGATGTTCAAGTCTCGCACCCGCACTGACCGCCGAGGCAACCAGACGGCCCATTTCTCAGCTTTCTCGCTCCTAAAGAACGCCCTGACCGGGAACAAACACTGGCCCGAACAATGGCCAGAAGCGCAGCCGAAAGCTGAATATGATGTCATCATCGTTGGTGCTGGCGGGCATGGTCTGGCCGCTGCCTATTACCTGGCCAAGGAGCATGGGATCACCAATGTCGCAGTAATCGACAAGGGTTGGCTGGGGGGCGGCAACACCGGGCGCAACACCACGATCATCCGGTCGAACTATCTTTATGACGAAAGCGCACGGATGTACGACCACGCCGTCGATCTGTGGGACAATCTGAGCCGGGAGCTGAACTACAACGTCATGTTTTCCAAGCGCGGCGTGATGATGCTCGCCCATAACACACATGACATTCAAAGCTTTCAGCGCCACATCCATTCAAACCGGCTGAACGGCGTCGACAATCGCTGGCTGACGCCCGCCGAGGCCAAGGCGTTCTGCCCGCCGCTGAACATCGCCAAGGATGCGCGCTATCCGGTGGTGGGGGCGGCATTGCAGATGCGGGCGGGCACTGCGCGGCATGATGCGGTGGCATGGGGTTATGCGCGGGCAGCGGCGGCGCGCGGGGTGGACATCATTCAAAACTGTGCTGTTACGGCGATCCGGCGTGGCCCGGATGGCGCTGTGACCGGCGTGGAAACGGACCGGGGTTTCATCGCCGCGAAGAAGGTAGCCGTTTCTGCGGCTGGCAACACCTCGGTGGTGATGCAATCGGCGGGTCTGCGCATGCCCTTGGAAAGCTATCCGCTGCAGGCACTGGTATCGGAGCCGATCAAGCCGATCTTCCCCTGCGTGGTGATGTCGAACACTGTCCACGCCTATATCAGCCAATCCGACAAGGGCGAATTGGTGATCGGCTCTGGCACCGACCAATATGTCAGCTATTCGCAACGTGGCGGCTTGCCGCTGATCGAACATACTGTCGCTGCGATCTGCGAGGTGTTCCCGATCTTCAACCGGATGCGGATGTTGCGCAAATGGGGCGGAATCGTCGATGTGACGCCCGACCGCTCGCCGATTCTGGGCAAACTGCCGGTCAAAGGGCTTTACGTCAACTGCGGCTGGGGCACTGGTGGCTTTAAGGCGACGCCGGGGGCCGGGCATTTGCTGGCATGGACCGTCGCCAAGGACGAGCCGCACCCGATCAACGCGCCCTTCACACTGGAGCGATTCACAACAGGGCGGCTGATTGACGAAGCCGCTGCCGCCGCCGTCGCGCATTGAGGAGACTGACATGCTTTTGATCCATTGCCCGGTATGCGACCAGAACCTGCCGGAACTGGAATTCGCCTATGCTGGCGAGGCCCATATTGCCCGCCCCGCCGATCCTTCCGCGATGAGTGACGAGGCATGGCGTGATTTCCTGTTCATCCGCTCGAACCCGCGCGGGCTGCACGCCGAACGCTGGCGCCATATCCACGGCTGTGGGCGATTCTTCAACGCGGTGCGCGACACAGTCAGCGACAAGTTCAAGTTGACCTATAAGGCGGGGCAGCCGCGCCCGGATATGAGCAGTTTTACGGAAAAGCTGGGATGAGCCCGCTTCGGATCCAGGCTGGAGGCCTGATGGCACATCAACTTCAACAATTTCAACTTGGTGGCAACATGAGCGATCTTCGCATCTCCGGACGCGGCCGGGTGGACCATGGCCGTCCCGTCCGCTTCACATTTGACGGCAACTCCTATGAGGGGCGCATGGGCGATACCGTTGCCTCTGCGCTGTTGGCCAATGGGGTTCATCTGGTCGGCAGGTCGTTCAAATACCACCGCCCGCGCGGTATCGTGACCGCCGGGTCAGAATAACCGAATGCCTTGCTCGGCACCAGCCGGGGGCCCGGGCGGTTCGAGCCGAACACCCGTGCAACCCTCCAGGAAATCTGGCCGGGGCTGGTGACCGAAAGCCAGAACAAATGGCCGAGCCTTAGTTTTGATGTGGGGGCGATCAACGACCGGCTTTACATGCTGTTTTCCGCAGGTTTCTATTACAAGACCTTTATGTGGCCGCGCAGCTTCTGGGATAAGGTTTACGAGCCTTTCATCCGTGCTGCGGCTGGCCTTGGCAAATCACCGACCGCGCCTGATCCCGATCATTATGCCTCCCGCTATCTGCATTGTGATGTTCTGATCGTCGGGGCTGGGCCTGCGGGATTGGCGGCCGCGCTTGCAGCGGGGCGCAGCGGTGCCAGCGTTGTCGTGGTGGACGAACAGGCGGAACTGGGCGGCGCGCTGCTGTCGGAACCATCGGCCGAAATTAACGGCGCTGCGGCATGGGATTGGCTGGCCACCACGTTGGCGGAATTGCAGGCACTGCCGAATGTGCGGCTGATGAGCCGGACAACCGCCATCGGCTGTTACCATCAAAACATGGTCGGACTGTGCCAGAAACTGACCGATCATTTGGAAACCCCGCCCGACGGTGCGCCGCGTGAACGGCTGTGGCGGGTGCGCGCCGGGCAAGTGGTGTTGGCGCAGGGGGCGATTGAAAAGCCGCTGGTGTTCGACGGCAATGACCGGCCCGGTGTGATGCTGGCCGGGGCGGCGCAGGCCTACCTGAACCGCTTTGGCGTTAAGGTCGGGCACCGGGCGGTGATCATCACGTCGCATGACAGCGCTTGGTTCACCGCTTTTGATCTGGCCGAAGCCGGGGTGAAAGTGGCCGCGATTGCCGACACCCGCAAGGAAATTT
>JANNAV010000371.1:0-7831 GCA_031384695.1 Paracoccaceae bacterium | reverse complement strand
ACGGTTGCCAGTTCAGATGCGCCCACGATTGTAAACGCCGTTGAACAGGCGGGCGGGTACGTGACCATCTGGTGGAACAAGCCGGATGAATTCAAGCCGCAAGACGAAGGCGATCATTTTGTTGCATTCCAGAAGATTCCCGGCATTTCTTCAGGTCGCTGCGGCGCACAGGCCATTGGCGAGGCGTTGGGCGGCAAGGGCAATGTCGTGATGTTGCCGGGCGTGCAGGACAGCACGACCAGCCAGACCCGCGTGGCAGGCTTCAAGGCCGAAATGGCCGAGAAATATCCAGGCATCACCATTCTGGAAGAGCGCCCGTCAAACTGGGACCCGCAGCTTGGTGCGCGCAACGCACAAGACCTGATTGTCAAATATGGCGACCAGATCAATGGCGTCTGGAGCGCGGATGACGGCATGCAGATCGGTGCGATGCAGTCGTTTGAAAACGCCGGGATGCTGGATAAGGTCAAGTTCGCCTCGGACGGCCTGTATCCAACCACGATCGAAGACATCAAATCGGGCCGCGGCAACGGCGCCATCGTCGGCGAGACGTTCCACCGCGGTTACATGGCGTCGGCGGTCGGGCTTTACACCGCCTATCTGGCCGCAACAGGCAAGATCGTGCCAAGCGAACTGCCGCCGGAAAAGCGTGACAGTTTGTTTGCA
Source organism: Paracoccaceae bacterium (assembly GCA_031384695.1). Classification (GTDB taxonomy): domain Bacteria; phylum Pseudomonadota; class Alphaproteobacteria; order Rhodobacterales; family Rhodobacteraceae; genus JANNAV01. The sequence goes on along the minus strand of JANNAV010000371.1, from coordinate 7,165 downwards.
CTAAGCTGCGTGAACCCCGGCAACATTGCGGAATACCTGCAATATGACGAGGCTGATGCGCCCGCAAAGTTCGTGGAACGTCTGTTGGTCAAGGGTCCTTGGGATACCGATCCGATGCCGCTGGTCAGCGGTGGCCCGGAAGTCATGCCCTGATTTGGATTGATCCAAACTCTTTTCGGGGCCGGACTTCGGTATCGGCCCCGAACACGTTACAAGACGCACAATGATTTGAGGTAAGCTATGGCCGAAGCATTCGGCGGCAACAGACAGCATGATGGCCGAACCGCCGACAGGGGCGGGGTGCAAACATTTTTTCAGGCACACAAGGCGCTGGTTGGCCTTATTGTTGCCATGCTGGTGCTGTTCGTTATCTTTGCTTTCCTTAACCCGCGCTTTGCCAGCGTGCAGAACCTGCAAAACGTGCTGTTCCAGATTTCGGTGCCGCTGATCATCGTTGTGGGTGCCACGATGGTGATACAGATGGGGTCCATCGACCTGTCACCGCAGGGGGTGATGGCCGCGTCGGGTATGGCATGGATCTTGTTATCACCAAACACGCGCTTGCCGACTGATATTGGCATCTGGGCCTGGCCTGTGGCGCTGGGTCTGGGGCTGGGGATCGGACTATTGACCGGCGTTGTTTATGCAAAACTGCGGGTGCCGTCTTTTGTGGTGTCGCTTGGCACCTGGTATGTTGGCCTTGGGGTCGGCATCATTCTTTATGGCAACGATTTGTTGCCGACATTGACCAATAACACGCTTGCACGCTGGCCCACGGGCCGGACGCTGGGCGTGCCGCATTCGTTTTGGCTGGCTGCGGCGATTGTTCTGGGTGGGGTGCTGATTGCACAGTATACGCGGTTTGGGCGTGGGCTGCTGGCGATTGGCAACAACGAGCCGATTGCGCGCAGCAGCGGCATTCCCGTGGCGCGTTACAAGATCATGGCCTTTGCGATCGCCGGAATGCTGAGCGGTCTGGCCGGTATTCTGGCCACGATACAGCTTGGTTCTGGTTCACCTGACATCGGGTATGGGCAGTTGTTCACTGTCATTCCCGCTGCGGTGATTGGCGGCACAGCTTTAAGCGGCGGCGAAGGCGGCATCCTGCGATCCTCGTTGGGTGTGGTGCTGTTGGTTGTGCTGAACAACGGGCTGGTGCTTGCCGGGGTCGATGCCGACTATCAGCAGGCGGTGTTCGGTTCGATCCTGATTGTTACCATTGTCGCTGTCGCCTTGCCGCAGCGCGGACGCCTGAAGGTGGCGAAATGACCAGTGCGCCATCAGTTCTGAAGTTGACCAGTATCAGCCGCTCGTTTGGGCCGGTAAAAGCGGTGGATGACATCTCACTTGAAATCCGGCGGGGCGAGGTGGTCGGGTTGATCGGCGAAAACGGTGCGGGCAAGTCGACGTTGCTGAAGATTTTGGCGGGGATCGAACACCCCGACCACGGCAAGATCGAAATCAACGGCAAGGCTGTACGATTCCGTGGCCCACAAGATGCGATGGATGCGGGGGTGGGGGTTGTGCATCAGGAACAGTCGCTGTTCACCAACCTGACCGTTGCGGAAAACATCGACACCCACAACACCGGTCGCAGCGGCATTGGCCGTTTTGGATTTCAGGATTGGTCACGGTTGAACCGTGATGCAGCCGCCGTGCTGGCCAAGATCGGCGTCAATCTGGACCCGCGCGCCCGCGTGGGCGATTTGTCTTTCGTTGACCGGCAGATGGTCGAGATTGCGCGCGCCGTGCGCGTGGACCAGACGGCAACGATCACGCCGCTGGTCATTCTTGATGAACCGACGGCTGTGCTGGAACAGGCCGAAACGGAAATTCTGGAACGCGAGATCCGCAAGTTGCGTGCGTTTTCCAGCGTCATCTTTGTGTCGCACCGGCTGGACGAGATCATGCGCATCTGCGACCGCGTTCTGGTGATGCGAAGCGGAAAACTGGTGGGCGACTGGCCCACGCACAAAATTACCAAGGACGATCTTTTCAACGCCATGGTCGACGATACGGCGCATCCGGAAATCAAGGCACGCGGCACAGCCGCTTTCACCGGAATTCCGGTGCTGGAGGTCCGGGGACTGACCTCAAAGGGCCAATATCAGGACGTATCCTTCGGGGTGCAGTCCGGACAGATTTTGGCCCTTGTCGGGGCCAACGGGTCGGGCGCAAGTGCGTTGGTCAGGACGATTTTTGGGGCCGAAGGCTTTGGATCGGGGTCGATTGCGGTGGCAGGCCGGATGGTTTCAAACTGGTCTATCCGGCGCGCTGTGCAGGCGGGGCTTGGCTATGCGCCAGCCGAACGCAAGGTTGAAGGCATGATTGGCGGATTTTCGGCTGCGCGCAATATCGGGCTGGTGCATCCGGCTGCAGTGGCCACTGGCCCGTTTCTTCGTTTGCGTCGGCTGGCGAAGCTGGCACAGGATTGGTTGACAAAGCTGGATGTGCGTCCGAACGACGTGGCCCGGCCCTTGTCGCAATTTTCGGGCGGCAATCAGCAAAAGATCGTGCTGGCAAAATGGCTGCATGCAAAGGGGTTAAAGGTTCTGATCCTTGATCACCCGCTGCGCGGGCTTGATGTGGGGGCCGCGCGCACGTTGAACGCCAAGATCAGGCAGGCCGCCGAAGACGGAGCAGCCGTCATCCTTATACCTGATACAATCGAGGAGGCGCTTGAAATGGCGGATGATATCATCGTCATGCGCGACGGCAGGGTCACGGCCCGCCACGACCTGCGCCGGAACGGAGAACTGACCCTGCATGATATCGTGGCGGAAATGGTATGACACAGAATAACGCGCGTCCCGCCACTGCAACCGGCCCGGATGTGACAGCAATGCCCACTGGTTTGGCAGGTCTGTTCAAGGCCGGATCATGGAACACACTGGCGCCGCTGCTGGTATTTTGCGCGATGCTGCTGGTGGTGGCGGTCCTGAACCCCAATTACCTGAAACCTATCGGCATTTCGGTGGTCGCATCGTCGGCCGGCCCGATTCTGATGGTGGCACTTGGACAAGCGATGGTGCTGAACATCGGGTCTATCGACCTGTCGAATGCCGCAATCGGGCTGGTTGGTACTATTTTAATAGCCCTTATGCTGCCGACACTGGGCGTATCTGCAATCTTTATCGTGCTGATTTTGCTGATGCTGATCGGGGCGGTCAACGGCGCGATTGTGGCGTTTACGCAAGTGCCGTCTTTTGCGCTGACCCTTGGCACGCTGGGCATTCTGCAAACCGCGGCACTGGTCAGCAGCGGATCGGACACGATCTACATCACCGAAAACCGCCAGTTGGTATCAACATTGTACGAAACCCAATTGCTGTTCAGCCCGCTGACCTTCTGGATCGGGGTGGTTGTGGCGGTGATCTATTGGGGCATCCTGCGCCACACCATTCTGGGGCAAAACATGACGGCGGTCGGCAAGAACGAATCCGGCGCAATATTTTCGGCCATCCCGGTGCGCCGGATCAAGACGGTAACCTATGCCATTTCGGGCTTTACTGCCGGCCTTGCGGCGCTGGTGGTGCTGGCGCAGACCGGATCGGCATCGGCCAGCGGGCTGGGCAGCAATCTGCTGTTGCCCGGCATTGCCGCGGCGCTGGTGGGGGGCACCAGCATTTCGGGTGGGCAGACGAACCCGATCAATGTGGTGTTCGGCGCGCTGACCGTGGCCTTTGTGCCCATCGTCATTCAAGCGGCCGGATTCAATGCGCAGGCGCAAAGTCTGGTCTACGGCATCTTCATCATCATCGTTGTTGCGCTGACCACTGCGCGGACCCGCGATGCGGTGATCAAGTAAACTTACCGGTGCTGCGAAAAAGAAGCTTCGCGCCCGCAGACAAAGGAGAAAGACCATGGCCACAACCCTAGACCGTTTCGCCGAAATGAAGCCCGCGTGGGACGAGCCCTTGATGATCGAATCGCATCAGAACGGCGTCCGCACCAAGGCAATGAACCCCAACACGCCGATTACCGATGATGAACTGGTTGAAGATGCGATCCGGTGCTGGGATGCGGGGGCGACTGCGATCCATGATCACAACTCGGACTTCGATCTGTTGGGCAAGGCCGCGTTCGACGACTACATGAAGGTCTGGGACCGCATCCTCAAGGCGCGGCCCGGCATGATCTGGTATCCCACCACTTGCAATAACAACCTTGTCGCCCCCGGTGATTGCGGGCTGGAGCATGTCGATTTTCTGAACAAGCACGCCAATGTGCAGGTCGCCGTGGTAGACACCGGCATCGACCAGTTCGTGATCGACGAAGATGCCGATGGCTATTCGATGGGCCGCGCCTATGGCTGGGATCTGACGCAGGTGGCCGCGCAAGTTAAGTTTTGCCGCGCCCGTGACATCGCGATGATCTGGGGGGTTTATGAGCCCGGCCATCTGCGCGTTGCGCGCCACTATGTGGACAGGGGCATGTTCACGCCAGGCACCAATTGGGATTTCTACTTTGTCGGCAAGTATGGCCTGACCTCGACCAAGCAGATCGGCACCTGCGGGATGGAGCCGTCGCTGGAAAGCCTGTACTATTATCTGGAGATGATCGCACAGGCCAAGCACAAGCTGCCGTGGTTCATCTCGATCTGGGGTGAGGGCGACTATGACTATCGCCCGTTGGTCAAGCGCACGATCGAGTTGGGCGGGCATGTGAAAACCGGGCTGGAATTGCATTATAGCCCGCATCGCAATCCGACCAATCTGGAGCTGTTGCAGGAAGTGCAAGACATCGCGCGGCAAGTTGGCCGTCCGCTGGCCACGCAGGATGATGCCCGCCGGATTTACGGCATCACCTGACACCGGCTGCCCTGTTTGATCAAAGGGCCGAATCGCAGGCATGTTTCTACGGGTTTAGTCGTTTGAGTTGATTTGAATGCAAATGATCACCCGTTTCTAAGCGGGCACCGCATTCGACAGGGGCATGCGTGGTGTTGGGACTTGTCTTGGCTGATGTCGACAAAAGTTGGGGAATCGGTTTGCACAAACTAAAAGAACATTTGACAAATGTTGATTTCTTTACTTAAGGTAACAGACGCTTTGCACTTGCGACTGGGGGGTCTGCGCCATGGCCGAAATCTATGATCACACCGGAACTGCGGTAAAGCATGGCCGGGCACGTGTTAACGGTATCCGGATGCATTACGTTACCGCAGGGCAGGGCCCCGCGCTGCTGCTGCTGCATGGCACGCCGAAGACGCATTTCTACTGGTACAAGCTGATTCCGCTGCTGACGCCGCATTTCACTGTAGTGGCACCCGACTTGCGCGGGTTCGGCGATACCGACAAACCGCCGGCAGAAGAAGGCTATGACAGCCTGACCAATGCCGCCGATACGGCCGCGCTGATGACCCATCTGGGGCATGACACGTTCCATTTGCATGGCGAAGATCGCGGCGCGGAATTTGCCTATGCGCTGGCTGCGACGGAACGCGGCCGGGTGAAAACCTTGTCCTTTGCCGAAATGCTGCTGTCGGGCGAAGGGTTGGAGGAATGGTCGAATTTTACGCCTGACAATGTCTCATCGCAGTTCAATCTGCGCGGGGTCTGGGTTTGGCACATTCCGTTCTTCTGGATCCCGCACCTGCCCGAGATGTTGATTACCGGTCGTGAACGCGAGTTCTGGGAATTCTGGATCAAGGCCGAAACCTGGAACCCGAACGCCATCACCAAAGAGGCTATTGATGAATGGATCGGCTGCCTGTCTGCCCCGGGCGGATTGCGTGGCTGTCTGGAAACCTACCGCGCCGGGTTGAAGAACGGGCGCATCAACAGCGAGTTGAAGAAAACCCCGTTGACCCTGCCCATCCTGACCATCGGCGCGCCAGAGTTCTTTGGCGAGTTGGTCAAAGGCCAGATGGAAAAGATGGCCATCGGGGTCGAACGGTCCGAGGTGTTTCAGGAATGCGGGCACAGCCTTGCATTGGAGGCCCCCGACCGGCTGGCACAATCCTTGCGCGACTTCATGTTGAACCGCGCCTGATACAACGAACAGCCCCGGCACCTGTCGGGATAACATTCTGAGAGGAGACCCGAAAATGATCACCAAAAGAACGCTTCTGGCGCTGGCGCTTTCCACGGCACTGGTGCCGTACATGGCGCTGGCCGAAATCGCCGCCGACATCCAGCACCCGCTGTGGTACAACGCGCCGTCCGCCAAGACGATGGAGCTTGCCGCGCTTGACAACCTTGATGGCATTGTCGTGTCGGATGGCCAGGATGGCGCCGCAGGCTTTCCTGCCGCCGACCTGAACCTGACGCCCGAGCAGATCGAAAAGGTCAAGGCGGGCAAGTTCACCGTCGCCATCTCGATGGGGTGGTCGGGCGATGACTGGGCCAGCCAGCAGTTGATCGGCCTCAAGGAAACCTTCGCCGCCTATGGCATCGAAGTGGTCGCCGAAACCAACGCCAACTGGGACGACGCGCGCCAGATCGCCGACCTTGAAACCATCGCCGTGCTGAAGCCCAGCCTTGTGGTGTCGATCCCGCTGAACGGACAGACCACGGCCTCGGCCTTCAAGAAACTGCAAGAGGCTGGCACGAAAATCGTATTCATCGACCAGGCGGTCGAGGGCATGGTTGCAGGCAAGGACTATGCCTCGATCATCTCGTCCGACAACCTGGCGCTGGGGATGTATCTGGCCGATGCGCTGGCCGCATCACTGGACGGCAAGGGTGACGTCGCGGCGATGTTTTACGCCAACGATTTCTACGTCACCAACCTGCGGTATGAAGGCTTCATTGCCCGCGTCATGGCAAAGTATCCCGACCTGAACGTGGTCGTGGCCGCCGGTCACAATGACCCCAACAAGGGCATGGAAGTGGCGCAGGGCGTTCTGGCGCGCTACCCCACGCTGTCGGGGATGTATGCAAGCTGGTCGATCCCGGCGATGGGTGCGGTGACCGCCGCCACCGTCGCAGGCCGCACGCCTGCCGACTTCAAGATCGTGAACGAAAACTTCGACCAGATCGTCGCACTGAACATGTCGCAGAACGGGTTCATCGCCGGCATCTCGTCGCAGCGCCCCTATGATCAGGGCGTGGCCGAAGCCAAGGTGGGTGCGCTGGCGCTGATTGGCGAGGTGACACCGCCCTACGTTGTGGTGCCGCCGCTGAAGGTGACGCGCGACGTGCTGCCAGCCGCGTACAAGACC
>JANNAV010000344.1:0-4768 GCA_031384695.1 Paracoccaceae bacterium | reverse complement strand
CGGGTGCTTTATGATGCACAGCGCCGCAAGGTTCTGGCGACAAGCGGGCCTTATGCCCGTATCCGGCATCCGCAGTATATGGGCTTCGTGCTGGTGATGCTCGGGTTCTTGCTGCAATGGCCGACCCTGCTGACGTTGCTGGTGTTCCCGGTGCTGGTGACGATGTATCTGCGGCTGGCCCGTACTGAGGAACGCGAGGCACAGACGGCTTTCGGGCTGCTTTACATGACCTGCATGCGCGATGTGCCGGGGTTTGTACCGCGCTTTGGGTCGCTGTTCGGGCAAGCGCTAACCTGAATGGTGTGAGGTAGCCCCGGGCGAGAGGGATTGGAGCGGATTTCCTTCAATCTGATTCAGATTGAAGGAAATCCAGGACAAGATCAGCTTGGGAATATTGCGTGTTGCGTACAATCGGGTGAACCCGATTGTACGTAACACGCTTTAGCTGATGCAAACACGCATCTACCACCACCAGAAAGAGGCGATCATTCCGGCGCCGCAAGCTGCGGTGTTCGCCTACCTGGACGATCCGACCCGCCTTGCCGCCCACATGGAGCAGCGGTTGGCGATGACGTTTGAGGGGGCGCATGCCTTATGAGTTCGACGCGAAGCAAGGCCGTGGCGTCGGATCGGTGATCCGGATAAGCGAGCGGTTTCCGGGTCTGTCGCTGGTCGTCGTGGAGGTCATGACCGAACGCACGCCGCCCTCCAGAAAGACCTGGAAAACGCGCGGACCGCAACGGCTGCTGATCCTTGAAAGCTATGCCATCGGGTTTGAAACCCGCGCGTTCAACGGGCAGACGAACGCGCAAGTCTATATTGACTACCAACTGCCGTTCGCCCTGCCGGGCCGCTGGCTCGGTCTGCTGTTCGCGGGGTTTTATGCCCGCTTGTGCGTTTTCTGAATGCTCGACGATGCGCGAAGTCACTTTCTGGCGGGGGCGGAACCGCTGGCGACGGCATGATTCAAATACATGAAAGAAAACAGTTTTATGCCAATGGCGGGACAACATCTGTCCCTTGGCGGACATGCGCCGGATCCCGCCGATCAGCACAATCTGATAAAAGATGACGTGATGAGGCCGTGTTTGACCTTGGGAACCTGGACCACATCAGCCATTCTTTTGGCCCTCTCGGGGGTAAGTCTCATCCTGGTGGGCGCATATTTTCTGCTGTTGTGTCCGCCATTATTGCCCGAGGATATCCGTTGCATGAGAGTTTCGGACATTCAGTTGGCAATCCTGCTGCCAGTTCTTGAACCGTGGCTTTCCCAAGTCTTCCGGGTTATCGGCGGATACATTCTGGCGACCGGCGTACTTGCCGTCACATTGGCCGCCGCCGGCTATGGCGCGCACAACCGTATGGCCTTTCCCGGCGCGACCATCGCAGGCGCCGCGCCCATCGGACTGATGGCAGGGGTCAACTTTGCTATCGGAACCGATTTCAAGTGAATCCCGCTCGCGGTGGCGCTGCTTTGGACATCAAGTCTGGTCGTCTACGGGATCGAGGAACGCGGATGGCGGAAATGACAAGCAGGATCCGGTCGCAACCAGGGCCGCGCGGCCATTCGATACGCCCGGCCACTCGCCACACATCTTTGGGCGCTTTTGCCCTGCGTCCGACGTGATGACAGCACTTTGCACCGGACATTAAAGAGGATGCCATTCACGATTTCGATCGACCCTGTTGAACACCCCGCACCTTCGCCCGTCGACCACAGCCAACGGAAGGCTTGACTGGTCGCTGGTGGCATCGGCTCGCTATCTGCCGCTGCCTTCATGATCCGTGATGGCGACATGGCGGGTGAAAACATCACCATTCTGGAGCCGACGCCGCTGATCGCTGGCAGTCTGGACAGGGCGGGCAGCCCCGAGACGGGCAATTCGCTCCGCGGCGGGTGGATGCTGACCAGTGATAATTACGAATGCGTCTGGGAGTTGTACAAGACCATCCCGTCGCTGACGGCGGGCAATGGCTCGGTCTTTGACGAAACCATGGCGTTCAACGCCAGATACAAGGCGCACTCGATTGCCCGTCTGGTGGACCGCCGCCGCGCCAAGGTGCCCGTCACCTCGATGGGATTTTCGATGCGTGACCGGATGGAACTGTTAAAACTGACCAACACTAGCGAGGAGGCACTGGGGACCGGCTGCATCACCGACTGGCTGTCGCCAGGGTTCTTCGAGACCGAGTTCTGGTAGATGTGGGTCACCACTATCGCCTTTCAGCCTTGGCACAGTGCGGTCGAGTTCAAACGTTATCTGCACCGCTTCATGATGGAATTTTCGCGAATTGAAACGCTGGCGAGGGTCAAGCGGATGGTGTTCAACCAATGTGATTAACTGGTTCTGCCGCTGGTCGCCTGGCTGCGGGCACAGGGAGTGAAACTGGTGATGGAGTGCGAGGTGACCGACCTTGCGCTTGCAACTGAAGACGGGGGGGGTGCGGTGACTGCGATCCAGTGCCTGCGGCAGGGCCAGCCGGACGCCATCGCGGCGGCGCCGGACGATCTGGTGTTCGTGCAGAACGTCTCAATGACCGATGCGTCAAGCCTCGGGTCGATGACCAGCGCACCGGCGCAACTGACCAGGCCCGACTGCACCAGTTGAGCGCTGTGGGAAAAACCGGCGCAGGGTCGTCCGGCTTTCGGCAACCCGGCGTTCGGCAACCCGGCGGCGTTCATCGCCACGCTGAAGAACCTCGAGTTTTTCGCCATGATGAACCGCCTCAGCTGCAACCAGGCGTGGACCGGCGGGTTGGTCATGTTCAAGGATTCCAACTGGCCTATGTCGATCATGCTGGCACAGCCGCCGCATTTTGCAGGTCAGCCCGCCGATGTACAGGTGTGCTGGGGCTATGCCCTCTTGCCCGACCGGATCGGCAATTTCATCGCCAAACCGATGGAGAATTGCACCGGCGCCGTGATCCTGCACGAGCTCTGCGGCCATTTGCGGCTGGACCATGAAACGCTGGACACCGCAAACTGCATCCCCTGCCGGATACCCTGCATCACCTCGATCTTCATGCCCCGCCTGCACAGCGACCGCCCGCTGCCGGTCCCGCCGGGGTCGCGCAGTTTCGCCTTCGTCAGCCAATTCGTCGAGATCGCCGATGACGTATTGTTCACCGTCGAATATTCGGTGCGAGCGGCGCAGATAGCCGCCTATCAGCTGGTGAGCGTTCCGCGCGAGGTGCCCGTGATCACCCCGTATGATAAATCGCTCAAGGTACGGTTTGTCGCGCTGGTCAAGGCGTTCAAGTGGAGCCATGGCGGGGAAAGGACCATGGCAAAACCGGAACCAGACCAGTTCTGGGGCGTTTACAGGTGTCACGACTTTTCGTGACCGAAGGAGACAAACCCCGTATCCCATGACGCAAACACCTCCGCTGCCGAGTATCACGAAATGAGCGCCAAGGCGCACCGCGCCTCGGCATCGTGTCACGACAAGTCGGATGCGGCAGGCGAACACAAACATTGCGCCGAAAGCGTGAAGCATTCGGAAGCAGCCCACAAAGCCTCGGTCGCGGCCCAGAGCGGCGGCGGCATGAAGAGGGAACAGGCTTCCCGACAAAGTTTGTCCGGACGCAGAACTACGATCCGTCAGACTGGGTCGTGGCGGTAAGAGGCACAAGCTGCCCTGCCAAGCGACGGGCGGGCCAGACCGCCAACAATGTTACGACGGCGGTGAGTACGAAGGCCGCATTGGGCAGCGAGGTGACATCATAGAGAAATCCGCCCGCCGCTGATCCGACAGCCGCGCCAAGACTGGCAGCAGAGGTCTGCTTGCCAAGCTCGGCGCCGGATTTATGCCCCGCCTGCGCGGCAATCCAGTAGGTCAGGATCGGCGACAGGATTCCCGCACTGGCCGCAACCGCACCGATCACCACCAGCGTGAGCACAAAGTTCCCCGCCAGCGGCACCGCAAACAACCCCGTCGCCAGAACTCCCAAGGCTGGGGCGATCATCCAGCGGGTGAACGCGGGTCTGACCAGCGGTGAAAACACCAGCCCCTGCACCAAGGCCATCACCAGCGAGCACATTGTGAACATCGCCGCAATCTGCATCGGCGTCAGGCCCAGATCCTGCTTTCCGCGCAGGGCGAGCCCGACTTCGAACACACCGATCCCGGCGGACACCACAAATCCGAGCAGCAGCAATTGCCACACCAGTCGGGGGGCCGGGCCGGGGTACGTCGCACCGGTGGGTCTGTCCGCCGGTATGGTCTTTCCGGGCACCGCCACTGCGACCGCAATCGCCGCCAGCAAAGCCAGCCCGCCGGTCGCCAGCAGCGGCACGGTCAATGTCCCGGCAACGCCCCCGGTTCCCGGCAGACGCGACAACGCCACCCCCAGGGTCGGTCCGAACAGAAAGCCGGAAATGCCCGCAACAGATACGAAGGTCAGTCTGCGGCCCAATTTTTCCTTATCGGGCGAGATATCCGTGACGGCGGCAAGTGCCACCGGTGTGATCGCTGCCGCGAACACGCCGCTGATGGCGCGTTCGAGATACAGCGCGGCCAGCGTCTCGAACACGGCAGAGGCGATCATCGTGGCGCCGAAACCAGCAAGACCGATCAGCAACACGCGCCGCCGCCCCCACCGATCCGAGAGCCAGCCCCAGACCGGGGCACAGAGGAACAGCGCCAGCATGTAAATCGCGGTCAGCAGCCCGGTCGCGCGCGACACCTGCGCCGGGGTGCTGCCAACGCCCAGCAACCGCTCGATCAGTGCAGGCAGTTGCGGCAGCAATATCCCGAACCCGACCGAG
>JANNAV010000340.1:0-15855 GCA_031384695.1 Paracoccaceae bacterium | reverse complement strand
ACGGAGCGGGCCTTTCCCGCTTCACGTCAGAAATAACGGGGGAGATGCCGCGAAAGTTTCACGGTGGGGCAGATTATTTGTGATTGGCTGAGGCGGGGATGCGCCTCGGCGGGAGCAGGACTTTGCCAGCCAGAGGCGAGCGAAGGACCGGCGCGCGCCACGCACCCGCTGACAGAAGCGGGGGTTTCACACCCCCGCACCCAGCGCCGAAGAGCGGGGGTTTCACACCCCCGCAACCCCGTGGGATATTTGGGCAGCAAAGAAGCGGGGGGACAATTTTAGGTGAATTGTCTGGAGTGGTTTTGGAGCGGCGTTCAGGCCGCATACCGGCTCAGGGCAGCAAGTGCAGCCAGCCCCAGGTGGTGAAGATCGACAGGGCGGTGGAAATCAGCACCGCCGAGGCCACCACGCGGCGCCCGGTGCCGTAGAGGTGCGCGAACATGTAGGCGTTGACGCCGGGGGCCATGGCGGCGGTGATCACGGCGGAACGCTGGCTGGCGATATCGAGGTGAAACACCCATTTTCCCAAGGCATAGGTGAGGCCGGGGTGCAGGATCAGCCCGGCAAAGCAGATCAGCGCGATCAGGCCGCGCTCGCCTTCGGGGTGGTAGCGCCAGAGCACGCCGCCAAGCCCGAAGAGGGCCACCGGCAGGCCCGCGCGGGCGACCATCTCGACCGAGGCTGCGATAAACCCCGGCAGGGGGAGACCTGAGAGGTTGACCGCGAAGCCTGCGGTGATGCCGATCACCAGCGGTTGGGTGAACACGCCGCGCAGCACCTGCAGGCCAAGGCCGCGGCGGGTGGTGCCGGGGGTTGCGCGCGCCCATTCCATGGCAAGGATGCCGAAGGTGTAAAGCAGTGGCGCGTGGATCGAGATGATGGCGTAGTTGCCGGTGAGGGCGCCGGGCCCGTAGGCGCGTTCGGTGATCGGCAGGCCGAGGAGCAGCGAGTTGGAGAACAGGCAGGCGAAACCGATCACCACGCATTCGGGGGTGGGGCGGTGAAAGACAAAGCGGGCAGTGCCAAAGCCGAGCCCGAAACCTGCGAAAGCCCCGATGTAGAAGGCAAGCATGATGCCGGGTTGAAAGGCAGCCGCGAGATCAAGGCCCGCGATGGAGCGGAAGAGCAGCATCGGCAGCGCGAAGCTTTGGGCAAAGCGCATGATGCCGTCGATGGCGGCCTCAGAAAACAGCCCGGAGCGGGCGGCGGCGTAGCCGAAGGCGATCACCACGAACACCGGCAGGATCACGTCGAGGAGGGCTGTCATGCGATGTTGTCGAAGGTGATGACCATGCCGTCATGTGCCGGAGCAACACCCGGTGGCAGTTCAGCAAGCAGGGTTTCGTAATCGAGGTCGATGTGCATGTTGGTCAGCACCGCGCGGGTGGGTTTGGTTTTGGCGATCCATTCCAACGCCAGCGCCAGATGGATATGGGTGGGGTGCGGTTTGCGCCGCAGTGCATCCAGCACCCACATGTCCAGGCCGTAAAGCAGCGGCCATGATGCCTCGGGGATGGCCACTACATCGGGCAGATAGGCGAGATTTGCGATGCGAAAACCCAGCGCCATCATCGCGCCGTGATCGACCTCGAAGGGGGTGAAGGTGATGGGGCCTGCGGGGCCGGGCACGTCGAATGCGCCGTGGATGGCGCGCAGATCGAGGATCGGCGGGTAGGGCGAGCCTTCGGGCTGCACGAAGGCATAGCCGAACCGCGAGATCAGCGCGTCTTGCGTCGGCGCATCGGCCCAGACTGGCAAGCGCTGGCGCTGGTTGAACACGATCTGGCGCAGATCGTCGATGCCGTGGGTATGGTCGGCGTGGGAATGGGTGAAGACCACGCCGTCAAGGCTGCCGACGTTTGCATCAAGCAGTTGTTCGCGCATGTCGGGCGAAGTGTCGATCAGCACGCGGGTGACGGCATCGCCCGAGAGACGCTCCACCAGCAGCGAGCAGCGGCGGCGGCGGTTTTTCGGATTTGTGGGATCGCAGTCGCCCCAGAAGCCGCCCAGACGTGGCACGCCGCCGGAGGAGCCGCAACCGAGGATGGTGAAGCGCAGGCTGGCCATCAGGCTGGCCCTGCGGCGCGGGGGAAGAGGCGGTTGAAATTGGCGGTGGTGGCGGCGGCAAATTCGGCCTCGGGGATGCCGAAGGTGGCGGCACCGGCGCGGGCGGTGAAGGCGGTATAGGCGGGCTCGTTGCGGCGGCCACGGTAAGGGGGCGGCGCGAGGTAGGGGCTGTCGGTTTCCAAGAGGATGCGGTTGAGGGGCGCGGCTGCAAAGATATCGCGCAAGGGTTGGCTTTTGGGGAAGGCGGTTATGCCCGACATCGAGAGGTAAAAGCCCATCGCAAGGGCGGCCTGGGCCAGCGCCGCACCGGAGGAAAAGCAGTGCATGACGCAGGTGTAGGGTTTTTCGGCGTAACCCTCGCGCAGGATGGCGGCCATATCATCATCGGCGTCGCGGGCGTGGATGATCAGCGGCAGGCCGGTTTCCTGTGCGGCCCGGATATGGATGCGCAGCGAGGTTTGCTGCACCGCCTTGCTGTCGGCGGTGTAGTGGTAATCGAGGCCGGTCTCGCCGATCGCCACGAATTTGGGGTGATCGGCGAAAGCGATCAACTGATCGAGGCTGGCGAGGGGTTCGTCAGCCGCGCTCATCGGGTGGGTGCCTGCGGCGTAGAACACCCCCGGATAAGCCTCGGCAATGGCGCGGACTTGCGGCTCCAGCCGCAGGCGGGTGCAGATGGTGACCATGCGGCTGACGCCTGCCGCATGGGCGCGGGCGATGATCTGCGGTAACTCGCCCTGAAAATCGGCGAAATCGAGGTGGCAGTGGCTGTCGACTATTTCGGGGGGCGTTGTGGCGGGCATCTGGCTCATCTTTGGGCGAGCATCCCCGCCGTCTCGTCTATCTTCAGAAGCATATCCATGAGAAGGGCGGAAGGGTCAAGGTTGACCGCTTTGCCACGCCGGGCGCGCAGGCCGAGGGTTTGGGCGAGATCGGCCCAAAGGCGGGCGGTTTGGGGATTGGACGCGAGGCGGGCGAAGAGGTTGGCTTCGCCGGGCGCCGCTTCGAGGGGGGCGGTGCCCGTGGTGCCGGCACGGGCGAGGCGGGCGAGGAACAGATCGATCAGGGTGACGATCAGATCGAAATTCGCCTCGCGGCCTTTGCCGAGTGCCGTATCGGCGAGGCTTTGGGCACGGATGCGGTCGAGCCGGGGCAGGGTGGCGAACAGGGCTGTGAGGCCCGCATAGAGTTTCAGGCCATCGAGGTTGGTCAGGCGGAACGCCTCGCCCACCGAGCCGCCGGCGAGTTCGGCAAGGGCAATGCTGTCGGCGGGATCGACCGTGCCACCGGCGGCGGTGAGGGCATAGGCCAGCATGTCAGGGCCGAGGGGGGCCGCGCGCAATTCGCGGCAGCGCGAGCGGATGGTGGGCAAAAGCCGCGCCGGTTGGTGCGATACGAGCAGCAGGGTGACGCCGGTGGGCGGTTCCTCAAGCAATTTCAGCAGGGCGTTGGCGGCGGCGGTGTTCATCTCGTCCACCGCATCAATCAGGGCGACGCGGCGGCCACCGTCGGCGGCGGTGAGGGCGAAGAAGGCTTTCATCCGCCGCACCTCATCCACCGTGATGTCTTGTTTCAGGCGGGCGGCCTTTTCATCATAGGGGCGGCGGAGCACGAAGATGCGCGGCTCGGATCCGGCGCGGAGGCGGCGGGTGACGGGGTGATCTTCGGGGATATCGAGGATGTCGGGGGGGGCGGGCGCGAACATGCCGCCGTCATCCCCGGGGGTGGCCAGCAGAAAGCGGGCGATGCGCCAGGCGAGGGTGGCCTTGCCGATACCGCGCGGGCCGGTGATCAGCCAGCCGTGGTGCAGGCGGCCCGCGTTGAAGGCGGTGAGGAAGGCGGCCTCGGGGGCCGACTGGCCGTAAAGCCGGGCGGTGGCGTTGGGGTGGGGGGCGCCTTCGAGGCAATCGGGCTGCGGGCGGTCAGGATCAGATGCGCCGGTCATGCGAGGTGGGCGAGCGTGGCGTTGAGGATTTCGGCGGCGATGATTTCGGAGCGGCGGTCGCCGTTCAGGGTGCGGAACCGGGCGGGGGCGGCGCTGGCGAGGGCCAGAAAGCCTGCGCGCGCGCGGGTTTGCAGGGCAATGCCCATGCCTTCAAAGCGCATCTCGGCCCCGGCCCCGACTCCGGCACCGGCCCCGGCCCCGGCACCGACTCCGGCACCGACTCCGGCGCGGGCGGTGGCGCGGGCGAGGCCAGCGGCGGGGTCGATGTCGATCAGGAAGGTCAGATCGGGTTCCGTCCCGATCATCAGATCGTGTAGGCGGTTGACGGTATCGGCCAGATCGTGGCGGGTCAGGCCCTGATAGATGCGGGTGCTGTCGGCGAAACGGTCACAGATCACCACCTCGCCGCGCGCAAGGGCGGGGCGGATGGTTTTTTCCAGATGGTCGCGGCGGGCGGCGGTGAAGAGGAGAAGTTCGGTTTCGGGCGACCAGCGGTCGGCGTGGCCTTCCAGCACCAGACTGCGGATTTCTTCGGCACCGGCGCTGCCGCCGGGTTCGCGCGTCAACACCACGGTGAGGCCGCGCGTGCGCAGGGCCTCGGCGAGCAGGCGGGTCTGGGTGGATTTGCCCGAGCCGTCGATGCCTTCAAAGCTGAGGAAATGGCCAGGGCTGCGGGCTGGCATCTTAGCTTGCCTGCGCCCCGGCGATGTATTTTGCGTGCAGGTGCCGGGCGGCGGTGGTCAGGCGTTTCAGGAAGCCGCCCTTGGCGATATCGGTTTCGGCCAGCAGGGGGATGCGGTGTTCGGGCATATCGGGCAGGCGGATCACCAGTTCAGCCACTTGGGTGCCTTTGGCGATGGGGGCGGTGAGGGGGCCGGAATAGACCACCTCGGCCTGCACCGTGCCCTGCACCAATGCGGGCACCAGCAGGCGGATATCGGCGGCAGGAACCAGCCCGAGGGTTTCGGCATCCCCCATGAACACCTCGGCCTCGGCCACGCGCACGCCGGTTTTGGCCACGGTTTTCATGGCAAACTGGCGGAAGGCCCAGGTGGCGATACGCTCGGCCTCTTCGGCGCGCTCGACATCCGAGGCGAGGCCTGCGAAGGCAAAGATGATCCGCCGCTCGCCCTGCTTGACCGAGCCCACCATGCCATAGCCCGACTCTTGGGTATGGCCGGTTTTGAGGCCGTCGGCGCCAATGCCCAGTTTCAGCAAGGGGTTGCGATTGTTGGCATTGGAGGGCGCGCGGTTTTTGTAGTTGAATTCGGTTTCGGAAAACACCGGGTAATATTGCGGGAACACCTCGATCAGGCGTTTGCCCAACAGGCCAAGATCCTTCATGCTCATCCGGTGGCTGGGGTCGGGCCAGCCCGAGGCGTTGGCGAAGTTGGAGTTTTCCAGCCCCAGAGCGCGGGCGCGTTCGGTCATCTGGGTGGCGAAGGCCTCTTCGCTGCCCGCCAGACCTTCGGCCACCACGATACAGGCGTCATTGCCGGAATTGATCACGATGCCCTGGATCAGTTCGTTGACGGTCGGGCGATCCTGTTCGTTGAGAAACATGGTGGAGCCGCCGCGCGCCTTGGCCCGGGCCGAGACGCCGAAGGTGGTCTCAAGCGTGACGCGGCCATCGGCGAGGGCCTCGAACAGCATGTTGATGGTCATCAGTTTCGACATCGAGGCGGGGGGCACCGCCTCGTTGCCGTTCTTGTCCATCAGCACGGTTTGGGTGGTGATGTCATAGACCCAGGCCGAGGTGGCGCGGGTCTCGAAGGCGGCGGCGGGCAGGACCGTGAAGAGGGCCGCGAAGAGGGCTGTGGCGAGGGCGCCAAGAAGCAGTCGGAACATGAAACCTCCGTTGGTTCAGCCGCGTTTCAGGGCGTAGGCATCGGCAAAGCCTGCGGCTTTGATCTTGACGAGGGTTGCCGCATTGCCGGGGGCGGTGACGCTCCAGAACGCTTTGCCCTGACTTTCTTCGCGGCGGACCTGTGCCGGGATACCGGCCGTGCCAAGTTGTGCTACCGCGCGTTTGGCATTGGCCTCGACTGAGAATATGCCGATCTGGATCAGCCCGCCGGAAGCGGTTGGGCTGGGTGCCGGAGCGGTGGGTTCTTGGGCGGCGGATTTTTGGGCGGCGGGGGCGGGGGCTATTGGGGCTGTCTGGACGGGCGCTGTCTGGACGGGGGCTGTCGGCACGGGGGCTGTCGGCACGGCGGGGCCTTTGGCGGGTTTTGCGTTTGCGGTGGCTTTGTCGATGGCGGCGCTGGCGACGGCTGCGGTATCAAGCGAGGTGGTTGCCACCGCTTCGCTGGCATCCAGAATAGGTTTGGCGGCGTCGGGGGCGGTGGTCGGCACTTCTTCGCGGCGCAGGGCGGTGACGTTGATCTTGCCGGGTTGACCGGCCAGCAGCCCGAGGGCCGCAGCGGCGTCGGACGAAATTTGCAGCTTTGGCCCCGGATTGTCACGCTCGCGCCGGAACAATGCGCCGATCACGAACTTGCCGTTGCCGGTGTTGCGCAGGATCACGCGTTCGGGGTCGACCGCATCGGGCGAGGCCACCCAGACGCCGCCAAGCGACGGCCTGCCATCCCAGAGCGCCTCGTCGGTGACCTGAAACACTTCGGGGGCCTCGACATCGCGGTCCACCAGTTTTACCGACCGGGCGGCGGCGACGGGGCTGGCGCTTTCAGCCGGGGCGGCACCATCGGCTGCGGCAACAGCGCCTTCGGCCGCGGTATCCGCAGCCTTGGGTTTGGCCGCAAAGGGGCCTTCGCCGGGCTGGCAAGCGGCAAGCGCCACGATCGCCAGCATGCTCAGGAGAAGTGCCCTGATTGAACGTCCTGCCATATTCAGCCCTCAATGACTGCGCGTTCTCGGGCGCGCTTGTTTCAACGTTCGCGGTGCCCGGGTGGCGCTGCAAAGCGGTGCCGGACGGATTGCAATTGCGCGTATGTTAACCGTTGGCGAGGGCTGAGGGAAGGGCGGCGCGTGGTTTGGGCGGAAATCATCAGAAAGATACGGTGCGGGAGGTGGAGCGGGCGGGTGAAAACGTCGCGCGGGGCCTTTCAGAATCGGGGTTGCCCCGTTAGATGCAGAAACGCGCGGGGGCGAAGTGCCTGTGCCCGTGTCAAAAGCGCGTCAAAAGTTCGGAAGTGTGGCCGAGTGGTTTAAGGCTCTGGTCTTGAAAACCAGCGTAGGGGGAACTCTACCGTGGGTTCGAATCCCACCGCTTCCGCCAATACCCCTTCCAGAGACGTTTTACATCATCCGAAAATGCCAATGAAACAAGGCGATTACGTTCGGATAGTATCTAGTAAAGTCCAGTGACTTCCCGCATATTCCAGACAGAAATGTGGAATTTCTGGGGGAAGCGAAAATGGCCGATAAGTTGCGCGAGTCCAAGAAACTTACGGCGGCGCTTTTGAACTCCAATCTTGAACCGGGCCGCTACCATGACGGGGGCAACCTGGGCTTGTTCCTTCGCGTTGAACGGAACGGCGCGAAATTCTGGATTCAGCGCATTTCCGTGAAGGGCAAGCTGACAAAGACCGGCACCCAAGCCCGGACCGAAATGGGCTTGGGCAGTTATCCCCTTGTCAGTTTGGCCGATGCTCGGGCGCGGGCGACCGTCAACAAATCAATGGCGATGCAAGGGGGCGACCCTTTGGAGGCCAAGCGCAAGGCGCGGGATGCGATGACCTTTGCGAAAGCGGTGGAGCATTACCTTGCCGCCAATATGGGGGACCATCTGAACGACAAGCACCGCAAGCAATGGCGGGCGACCCTCGACACCTACGCCGCCCCGGTGCTGGGGCCGATGCTGTTGCCGACGATTGAGGCCCGGCACGTTCTGCGCGTCCTGCAACCCATCTGGGCCGACAAGACAGAAACCGCATCCCGCCTGCGCGGGCGAATTGAGGCGGTGCTGTCATGGGCGACGGTGGCCGGGCATCGCACGGGCGACAATCCCGCACGGTGGAAAGGCAATCTGGCCGAACTGTTGCCCAAGCCGAGCAAGGTGGCCGAGGCAGGCAATCATCCCGCCCTTGCCCTGTCTGACTTGCCGCGCTGGTGGAGCGAGTTGGAAACCCGCGAAGGGATGGCGGCGCGTGCCCTGCAATTCGCGGTGATGACCTGCGCCCGCTCTGGCGAAGTGCGGCGGATGACATGGGCCGAGGTTGATTTGGGCGAGGCCCCTCGTGCGACACGTGCGACAAGTGCGACACAGGGGGCAATCTGGACCATCCCGGCCAGCCGGATGAAGGCCGACCGCGAACACCGCGTGCCCCTGACTGCCGAGGCTGTGGCGCTGTTGCAGGCATTGCCCCGGATCAAAGGCACCGACCTTGTTTTCTTTGCGCCCCAAGAGGGGACGCTTTCGGATATGAGCCTTTCGGCTGTCATGCGGCGGATGCAGGCCAGTGAATTGAAACGGCTGGCCGAGGCTGACAAGGCGGCAGGCATTGAACCGCCCAAGGGGCCGAGGGGCTTTGTTGACACCCGCTCTGGCCGGGCAGCCGTGCCGCATGGGCTGCGTTCGACCTTTCGCGATTGGGCGGCAGAACAGGGGGTAGACCGCGACATGGCCGAGATGGCGTTGGCCCATTCTGTCGGCAGCGAAGTGGAAAGGGCCTATCGCCGCACAGACATGATTGAACGGCGGCGGGCGCTGATGGAGGCTTGGGGGCATGAGGTGCGGGGGGAAGCGGCGGGCGGAAATGTTGTGCGAATCACCCACAAAGTTGGAGAATGACCTCGTTTTGTATATCTAGCATTCTCGGAATGGTATTGGACCTCTCTGCACCAACATTCGGCTCCTGTCGGCTCCTGTCGGCTCCTGTCGGCAATGGACGCGCACTTTTGACAAAAGTAGGATGTTTTTTAGGAACAGCGTTTACGCAATTTTCCTTTTATAATCGTTTACTCAA
Source organism: Paracoccaceae bacterium (assembly GCA_031384695.1). GTDB lineage: Bacteria > Pseudomonadota > Alphaproteobacteria > Rhodobacterales > Rhodobacteraceae > JANNAV01. The sequence goes on along the minus strand of JANNAV010000340.1, from coordinate 6,915 downwards.
TTTTCCTTTTATAATCAGTCCTTTACGTGAATCTTTCACAAAACCCTTGTCAATCGCAAAGAACTCTCTACCCCTAGCTGGACCATAACAAATTGCACAGGATATGGTGTCACCCCTCCACGGCCTGCCAGGGCCAAATTGTGGAGGGGCGACGGTAGCTAGGTTTCTCTCCCTAGTACCACCTGTGTGCCAAACATCGCCCCCGCCGTCAATTGTGGCGTAAGGGCATCAGCACAGGAGGATTGCCTATGGCAGTTCACGATTCCGCATATCATGCCAACGCGGTTTTCCGCTTGCCCAAAGTCCTGCAGGCAACCGCCCTATCCCGCTCAACCCTTTACGTCATGATGTCGGATGGTCGTTTCCCCAAGCCGATGAAGCTGGGGGAACGCGCAGTCGGCTGGCCAGAGGCGGAAATCGCCGCTTGGCTGGCAAGCCGCAAAGCCGCACGCGACGCAGCCTAAGAAAAAGCCCCACCCAAAAGGGCGGGGCCGAGGCTATGCTTTTCACATTCCCACCATAGCCTTGTCTGCCCTTTGGCGCAACCTTTGCCCAAGGATTAACCCCTTATGTCTGAACGTTTCTATAGCAGCCCAACGCAGGTTTTTTGGACATGTCGAGCCTTCCTCGATGGCCGCACCATATCGACCAAAACGGAAATCCGCGAAGCGAAAGGGTGGCGCTTGGGCGCTATCGTTCACACCCTTCGCAAGAAATATGGCTGGCCCATTCTGGCCGAGTATCGCGGGCCGGAAAACATCGCGCATTACCGGCTGGCCCCCGGCACCGACCGCAGCCGCCTGAAATTCCCGCGCAGCGCGCAATCGCTGGCCGAGGAAGGGGGCGCAGAATGAAAGCCCTGCAAATCGCAAGACTGCGGCGGGCCTTTGGCCTGTCGCACCATCAGGCGGCGCTTTTGGCCGCATTGGCATTTGGCGAAGGCGGTGACGCATGACAGACGCAAAGACTTTGACGGCGCATTTGGGGGGCAAGTGGCATCGCCGCTATGGGGTGGCCCCCTGTCCCTTTTGTCAGCCCGAACGGCGCAGGGATCAAGACGCCCTGACCCTGCAGGATGGCCCCAAGGGCTTGCTGGCCCATTGCAAGAAATCGGGCTGCACTTTTGGGGATCTGATGGCGGCGGCGGGCCTTGCCCCCGGCACGTATCAAGCCCCCGACCCCTTCACGGTGGCGCAACGCAGGGCCGAGGAACAGGCCGATGCGATGAAGCGGGCGGCGCAGGCCCATCGCCTGTGGCGCGGCGCCCTTCCCATCGCAGGAACGCTGGCCGAAGCTTATCTGAGGGGGCGGGCAATCACCTGCCCCCTGCCAGACACCCTGCGCTTTGTGCCGTCCTGTTGGCACGCAACGGCGCAACGCTTCCCCGCGCTGGTGGCGCTGGTGGAGGGGGGGGAAGGCTTTGCGGTGCATCGCACCTACCTGCGCTCCGATGGCACGGGCAAGGCCGAGGTGGAGCCGCAAAAGGCGATGCTGGGGGCCGTGGCCGGGGGCGCTGTTTGCGTGGCACAGGGGGCGGGGCCGCTGGTGGTGGCCGAGGGGATAGAGACGGCCCTGAGCCTTGCCTCTGGCCTTCTGCGCGCGCCCGCGACGGTTTGGGCGGCGCAGTCCACATCGGGCCTGCGCGGGCTGCACCTGCCCCTTGTGGCGGGGCGGCTGACCATTGCCCCGGATGGTGACAATCCGGGCCGGGCGGCGGCGCAATCCTTGGCCGAACGGGCGCACGCCTTGGGCTGGAACGTGTCGCTGTTGCCTGCCCCTGATGGCCGCGATTGGAATGACGTTCTGGCCGGAAAGGCGGTGGCCGCATGACCGCACAACCCAAAGAAATCGCTTTCCAGCCTGAGGGGCCGCAACCCCTGTTGCGCGAGATTGCCGCCCCTGCGCCCTATCCGGTTGAGGCGCTGGGGCCATTGCGGGCGGCGGTGGAGGCGGTGCAGGGCATGACCCTGGCCCCCATCGCCATTCCCGCGCAATCGGCCTTGGCGGTGGCATCCCTGGCCGTCATGGCCTTTGCGGATGTGGAGACGCTGGGGGGCAATCGCCCCCTGTCGCTCTATACCCTGACCATCGCGCAATCAGGGGAACGAAAGTCCAGTTGTGACGCCCCCTTGATGGCCGCCCTGCGCGCCTTTGAAAAGGAACAGGCGGTGGAGCAACGGGCGGCGGTGCAAAGCTGGCAGAACGCCCATGCCCTTTGGAAAGGTGAACGCGACCGCATCTTGGCCGAGGCTAAGGCGGGCAAGGGCGAAAAGCGCACGGCGGCACAGGCTGACCTTGAACGGCTGGGGGCCGAACCATCCGCGCCACCATCAACCGACCGAACCGTGACAGAACCGACCTTTGAGGGGCTGACCCGGCTCTATGCGACCGGGCAACCGGCGCTTGGATTGTTCAGTGATGAAGGCGGGCAATTCCTGGGGGGCTTTGCCATGAACAGCGAGAACCGCCAAAAGACTTTGGCCGCGCTGAATGACCTATGGCAGGGCAACCCCATCAGGCGCACGCGGGCAGGGGAGGGAGCACTAACCCTGTTTGGCCGCCGTCTGGCCGTGCATCTGATGGTACAGCCAGGGGTGGCGCGGACCTTTATGGCTGACCCGATGGCGGGCGATACCGGCTTTCTGCCCCGCTTCCTGATATGCGAACCGACAAGCGCAATCGGCACGCGTATTCACGCCCTTGCGCGGGCCGATACCGGGGCGCTGGTCGCCTTTGGAGCAAGGCAGCGCGACATACTGGAAACGCCGCAACCGATGGACCCCGAAACCCGCGAATTGACGCCCCGGCTGTTGCCCCTTAGCGCGCAGGCAAGGGCCGTGCTGATAGGTTTTGCGGACTGCATAGAAAAGGAACAGGCCCCCGGTGGCAACCTGTCGCACGTCACGGGCTATGCCAGCAAGGCGGCTGAACAGGCGTGCCGCATCGCAGGCGTTCTGACCCTGTGGCGCGACCTCTACGCCCGCGAAGTCACGGGGGCCGACATGGGTGACGCTATCAACTTGGCGCAATTCTACTTGACCGAGGCGGCGCGGCTGTCGGATGGCGCGAAGGTGTCGGCAGAGATTGAACGGGCTGAGGCCTTGCGGAAATGGCTGGTGGAACGCTGGGCAGGGTCTGACATTACCTTGCGCGACGTGATGCACGATTGCCCCACCCGTGCCCTGCGCGAAAGCCCAAAGGCAAGGGCCGCAATCAACCTCTTGGTGCAGCACGGCTGGCTTGTGGTCCTGCCCCCCGGATCGATGGTGCGGGGCATCGGGCGCAAAGAGGCTTGGCGCATTGTGAGGCCGGGCAATGCGGTTTGACCCCCAAGCCGCGCTGAAACAGTTGGGCGGGGGAGACGCGCCCCCAACTGACCCCGCGCCCCCATCTGGCCCTGCGCCCCGTGTCGCACAAGTAGCACGTGTCGCACGCCCCCACCTGTCAAAATCAGGGGCACCGACGGAAAGCCTGATGGCTTGCAGCAATGTGCGCGCGGGCGCGAGAGAGGAATTTCCCGCCTATAAAAAGGCTGACCCGCACGCCCCGTCATTGCCAAGCGACCCTGACACCTACCTTGCCGCTCTGACACTTCACGGGCCGATGACCTACGGTGCGGCGGCTGTTGCCTTGGGCTGGGGCGCAACCCGGGCTTGGCAGGCCGATGCGCGGATTCGGGCGGCAGGGCGGAACGCAATCGACAAAAGCGGCAAGACTTATCCGGGGCCATGCCGCGATGATGGTCGAGGGGGATGAAATCAGCGCGTCATGGCAATTCTGCGCTTTAGCCCGCCTTTGGCCCCGGAAATACGGGACCAGTCAGCTCTAAGCGGGCAACCGCCATCTCCGTGACAAGCGCGGCAGCCCGGATGCTGCCGCACGCCTACGCGGCAATCTTGCCAACCCCAAAGTGGCAACATTTTGCGCTGCCCTTTGGCCCACTTTTACTCTGCCGTTGACACCCCAAAGTGACCGACACGGGTTCAGCCGCGGCGGTGCGCCGCGCCCTTGCCACGGCGCCCGGTGCCAAACGTCAGGCGCGTCAAACCTTCATCAGGGCGCTTGCCAGAAAGCCGGGATGCAGCTTGTTGATCGTCTCGCCATGTTTCCAGAAGAATTCATGCCCCGGAACAATCTGCTTTCCCGGCCCGAACAATCCTATGATGCGGTGACCGCCCCGCGATGTGGCACTGCCCCCACCGCCCGGCATGTCCTTCTTGAGAAACACACCCATTTTCAGTGCTTTTTCGTGAAACGTTTTGTCGGCGGTCAGGATCTCGTCCCCACCATAGTAGTTGCCGATCCATTTTTTCGTGTTTGACTCGTGGCCGGAGTTCCGGTGAATTATCCCATCCCGCACGGCACGGATCAGATCCGCCAGCGAGGATGCGATGTTGTCATTGAAAGGGTCTGGCCCCCAGTCGAACGGCTTTAATGGCATGGTTCTGCTTTCCAATTAATGATGTCTGACCAATCCGACCGGTCGACCAAAAACACCCGGCCAGCACTACCCGACATTCCCCAAGTTGCCTGTCGCTTGACGCCAAGATCGCCTGATTTTTTCCGCCGAACAAGCTTTATTTTCGCCCCGAGCGCGTCATCCAGTTCGCGCATCACTAGGAGACCGCCGTCCGAACTGAGCTGCGCGCCGCGAAATTCCAGCCGCACCCGAGAGTCGAAATCCACCCGATCTGCCCGCTGCAAGCCCGCACCCTCTGTGTGATCCATGAAAGACGTCCCTCGAAAGCACCAATACCATGATTTATATAGAAAAAACCATGGTCACGACAGAAAAATCAGCGGGTTACTTGGGGAGTGCGGGCTAAGGGGATTGTGAAATCATAGCGTTAGCTGGCGAAGGTTGAAATCAATGAAAGGAAATCAAGATGCCCGGCCCCGATCCAGATGGCATTGACCTAGGCTATGACTACCCCCGCCGCCTGTCGGTGCTGGTGTATCGCAGCGATGCCAGCATACTTTACGGCGGGGGCAATATGCGGCACCGCATCGCCCGTGCAGAGGCTGTTTTAAGGCGGCTGCGGCGTTGCTGGCTGTGTCTGTGGTGCCGCCGCCCCGTGCCGATCTATCGCCGCGCCGATGCCTGCTATTGTTCGCAGGGCTGCCGCAAGCGGGCAGCGCGGGCAAGGAAGGGGGAACAGCTTAGGGCTGCGCGCGCTTGATGCGTGTCTTTTGACTGTAGCCTTTTGGTGCAAGAAGCAGATATTTTATTTCTATGAACTCGTTGCCAGAAACGTAAATGGAGTAAAGTTCGGCGGCGATAGGGATATTACCGGGAACTAGGTCTTTTGCGGCATCCTTGGCCGTTTCAGCATCTACATAGCCGATGTGCCATTCGTTGCCTTGGGCATAGCCGAATATCTTGATTGCGTTGCGGTCAAAGCTGTTGCCGGGGTCGAGTTCTAGGCGTAAGCCGTAAGGGTCTTTGCGGCCCTCAGCGCGGTTTACATAGGCGCAAAAGGCTGTCGCGTCTGCCTTTCGGTGTGCGACCCCCGTGACCTCGATCACTATGGTCGCGCGGACCCATATTCCCGCTGGCTGATGGCGGTCAGTGGCAAATCTGCCGTAGGGAAGCCTCAGCGCGCTTCTTGGTTTCACCGCTTGCAAAGGAATATGTGCTCCCCGTCATACGGACCAACCTGCCGAGTGCCTTGGTACACAGCATCGCCGCCGCATACCTCAACCGCCTTCGCGTACACCGGGCTGGCCTTGTACCCTTCGCCAAGCGGATAGGGGTGATACATCAGCTTGACGACATGGCCGTTGTAGTCCGACACAATGGGCGGGGGCGCGGATGCCGCAATCGCATCAACACAGCCAGACAGCAGTAGGGCAGACAGCAGGGCATAGCGCATCGGGGAAATCCTTTGGTTAGTTGGGCTGACAAGGGCAGCAGGCACTCACGCGGATACTATAGCAACTGGACGCGCATTCGCATCATCATCCTAAAGCGCGATCTGTACCTATGCCAAGCCTGCCTGCGCAATGGCAGACCAACACCCCTAGGTGTCAAGCCATACGACCGCGCCGTTGACCACATCAAGCCTAAGGCCAAGGGCGGCACAGACGAACCTGACAACCTCAAAAGCCTATGCGCGCCATGTCATGATGCAAAGAGCATCACCGACAGCGGCGGCACCATCACCAGGACCACGGGGCTGGATGGCTGGCCGATCGAGTAGCCTTACCATCCCGCGCCGCCTCATATGCCGCAACTCAGGGGGGGGAGGGTCAATCTCTGGGGCTAACGGGGTTGGGGACCGGCTGGGTAGCTGCGTTCGCATTAACCGTAACATTTAAGGGGGGTGGGGGTAGGAGTTCGTGGCCGTATAACAGGTGAAGTCCTAGGGAATCCGGCGAAAATTGTGGAATTTATGGGGGAAGTAATTTTTCTTATTCGATAAATATCAATTAAGATCAAAGGTATGAAGATATTGTATGGCGGACACCGCTTCCGCCAGTTCCTTGTTTCTGGCAGTGCCGCACAGTCCCACATTGAGTTATTTATCCAATGATTTCCGCGCCTTGTGCGCGATTTCGGTTTCCGGGCGACCCGCCGAGTCTCCCTCAGGTTACCTGAATCCCGGTTTCAGGCCAGGACAGGAGCCAGCACGCCTGGTGCGAAGGAGGGTTCGGGACCATGGCTCGCCAGCTTCATCTGCTAACCGCGCGAACGGTCGCGGGGCTCAAGGATCCGGGGCGATATGCCGATGGAGGCAACCTGTATCTGCGGGTTTCTCCCACCGGTGCAAAGAAGTGGACCTTCCTCTACACGAACGGCACCAAGAAAAACCGCGAACTGGGCCTTGGGTCCGCCGGGACCGTCACACTGGCCGAAGCGCGCGAGATGGCCACGGCAGCGCGCAAGCTGCTGGTCAACGGGATCGACCCCAAGGT
>JANNAV010000310.1:0-6049 GCA_031384695.1 Paracoccaceae bacterium | reverse complement strand
ACAAACCGTGAAGCTTTCACTCAGGTCATCGGAAAGAAACATCGCTGCAACTCCCCTACCCAAGCCGATATGCAAACAGTCAAACGCCGATGCGCCCAAACCGCCCACATATCCCTTCTCAAATAACAATTTCAAAGAGCGATCTTCCGACAAAAACAACAAGGACACCGGTTTCCTAGCGTATCTTCGCTTGCCTGATCTTCAGATTTTCCGGGCAGTCCCTTTGGCTTTCGCCGCCGCTTCTGCCCGTCACCGACGCTGTTTTGCTTCGGTGAGGCGGTGTTTAGGCCGGGGTCGCAAAAGCCGCAAGAGGAAAAAACACCCTTTGTCGCATTTTTTTCATGTAAGCTGATTTACCTACGATATCTTGAGGTTGACGTGTTTCTTGGCACAATTTATGGCCTGTCGGCGCAACTAAGTTGCGGCGACCCGGGTTGGCCAGACTTTGTCAGGCGGGTTATTGTGCCTGCCTGAGGGCCCTGAAAGCCCGCGCTGCCAGCAGCAAGATCACGATAGCCAGATAGATCAGAGACTCGGCCTTCCACACCTTTCCGATCATTACATAGTGTATCGTGCCTGCCATCGCCGCAACATATGCCAGCTTGTGCAGGCGGCGCCACATCACAACGCCCAACCTGCGGATCGCGGCGTTGTTCGAGGTGATGGCCAACGGCAGGGTCGTGAGAAACCCGATCATTCCCACGATGATATAGGGGCGCTTGTAGAGATCCGCACCGATCTGGCCCCAGCGGAACCCAAGGTCGAGCGCCACCCATGTGGTAAGGTGCAGAGAAATATAGAAAAATGCCACCAATCCGATGGCCCGGCGGAACTTCAGAAGGTTGATCCCCGCCCAGCGCAAGGGCGTGATGGCCAGCGAGGCGATCAGGAACTTCAGCGCCCACAGGCCCAGTTGGGTTTCAAGCGCCCGGACCGGATCCGGGCCTGCGCCGCCGGTATTCAACCCATACACAATCCATATGCATGGCAACACTCCGGCAAGATAAACACTCCATGCAGGAACCCGCCGGGCGGCGGCGTTGAAAACCTCGCGCATCAGAAATCTTGCGCCAGATCCTGCGAGGCATAAAGGGACGCCACCTGCTCGCCGTAGCCGTTGAACTTTACGCTGTCGACGCGCCCGGCGAACAAGCCGCCACCGATCGGGCGCTCGCTTGCCTGCGACCAGCGGGGATGATCCACTTCGGGATTCACGTTGGCGTAGAAACCGTACTCGCCCGGTTGCAGCATGTTCCAGGTGGTTTTCGGCTGCTCCGCCGTCAGGCTGATGCGGACGATGGACTTGATGCTTTTGAAGCCGTACTTCCAAGGCACCACCAACCGGATCGGCGCGCCGTTCTGGTTGGGCATCGGTTCGCCATAAAGACCGGTTGCCAGAATCGTCAGCGGGTTCATTGCTTCGTCAAGTCTGAGGCCCTCGCGGTAGGGCCATTCGATAAAATCACTTTTCTGGCCGGGCATTTCTTCAGGGCGCACCAGTGTTTCGAACGCCACAAATCGGGCCGAGGGCTGGACGCCTATTTTGGCCAACAGGCCCGCAAGCTCGAACCCCTGCCACGGCACCACCATCGCCCACGCCTCGACGCAGCGGAACCGGTAGATGCGTTCTTCCAAGGGCTGATCCTTGATCACATCGGCAATGTCGTAGGTGCCGGGCTTGTCGACCAAGCCGTCAATCACGATAGACCAGGGCGAGGTTTTCAGGCCGCCTGACAAGGCCGCCGGTTCGGATTTGTCAAAGCCGAACTCGTAATAGTTGTTGTAACTGGTAATGTCTTCGCGGCTGGTAGGCTCGGCATCGGTTGAGTATTTGCTGACCGAACCCAACGCCACCGCGATCCGCGGCGCGAACGCGAGGGCACCGGCCCCGGCGATCACGGCACGGCGATTGAGGAAGGCCGCTTTCGGCGTGACGTCGGACCAGCGCAGCGGGGATTCGAAAGGCATCGGCGGCTCCTGTCTTGAGGTTGCCAAGACCATCGCCTATTCCGCGCAAAAGGCCAAATCATTCTATTTCACATCTGCGCCAACGGGTTGAAACACGCGTCGATGCCTCACGCAGCTTCACTCTGCTTCAACGAATTGTGACTGGAAAATTCTAAAGCCACCTGCTTAGGGCGCGAAATTGCAAGTCAAGGTTGTGGATTCACTTTTATGGGAAATCCAATCACCACCCGGGATGCGTACCTCTGACGCCAATAACGGCAGAGATCTTATGGAGTGACCCCAATGATCCGCAGAACCTTTCTTGCGATGACCGTCGCCGCGTCTTTCCTTTCGGCACCCGCCTTTGCCGCCGAAATGGATATCGTTGATACCGCAGTTGGTGCGGGCACCTTCACCACGCTGGCAGCAGCTCTGGGTGCCGCCGGTCTGGTTGAAACGTTGAAAGGCCCCGGCCCGTTCACCGTGTTCGCACCAACCGATGCCGCCTTTGCCGCCCTGCCCGCAGGGACTGTGGAAGATCTGCTGAAGCCGGAAAACAAGGACAAACTGGTAGCGATCCTGACTTACCATGTTGTCTCCGGCAAGGTGATGTCCACCGACCTGACCGAGGGGATGAAGGCCCCCACAGTGAACGGCGCCGAAGTGACCATCACCCTTGATGGCGGCGCCAAAGTGAACGGTGCCACCGTTTCGGCAGCCGACATCGTGGCGACCAACGGCGTGATCCACGTCATCGACACGGTGCTTTTGCCACCGATGTGATCGGTCTGACGGCGCGGTAGCGCGGCGTTGACAGGGCCCGGCACCCGGATTGGTGCCGGGCCCTCTTCCATTTCGCGGTGCGAATGGGCCATGCTCATCGCCAGCGTACTCCGGGAATGGCGAGAGATCAGATGTTGCGATGGCGTTTCGATGCGGCGATCACATGGGCACGCTATGTTGGCGCGCAGATGCGGACGCGTGGGCAGGATGATGGCCTGATTGCGCGGTATCGCTGCACGCTGGCGGGGCAGGTATTTTACATCGTGGGCGCAGGCGGCACGGTGAACGACCTTTCCGAAGCCGATTGCCTGCGGATCGAGGCCGGTACTTCGGCGTCGATCAACATGGCCTGCGTGGCACCGGTTGCTTTTGACATCTGCTCGGTCGAACTGATCGCGGATCAGCATCAGGCCGACAGCCTTGCGGCCAAGCTTTCAGCACAAGCCAAGCCAGCGGTGATCTGGTTTCAAAAGCGCTCGCGCCACCAGAACGCGCATATCGCAGCGCTGGAGCGGCGGTTTCCGATGCACAGCTATCGGCGCGCCAGCGTTTCGGTGCGGCGGCGGCTTGATACCTTCCGCTATATCTTTCGCACCGTCATGCGGCGGCGGGTTTTTGATGCGCCCGATCTGAACGTTACCTTTGCCCTGACCGGCACAGTGGCGCGGCTGGTGTTGCTTGCCTGTTCACTTGGCTACCGCGATATCTGCTTTGTCGGCGTCGATCTGGGATCCACGCCGTATTTCTGGCAGGAGAACCGGGCGTTGCGCGGTGTTGCGCCGTGGCGCGATGTGAATGGCAGTTTTGACCCCAGACCCACGACGGCCAATTTTCAGGGTGGCAGCCGGGTGGTGCCGACGCTGTTTGATTTTCTGCGGGCGCTGCACGAGGATAGTGGCGTTGCCTTAAGGTTTTCCACCATTGACCCGGCCGGGCGTTCGCGTCTTACCGGGTTCTTGCGTGACGAGCTATATGCGGGGCCGGGCAGTTCAGATCAGAAACTCTGACAGAATCTCGTCATTGGTGATATCGCGGTAACTGAAGGCCGCGGCCTCAAGCTGGGCGAACAGGGGGGCAAAGTTTGCGGCCTGGCTGGTTTCGATGCCGATCAGAACCGAGCCAAAGTTGCGCGCCGATTTCTTTAGATATTCGAACCGCGCGATGTCATCTTCGGGGCCAAGCATCGACAGAAATTCCTTCAGCGCGCCGGGCCGCTGTGGCATGCGCAGGATGAAGTATTTCTTGACCCCGGAATAGCGCTGCGCACGCTCTTTCACCTCTGGCAGACGCTCGAAATCGAAATTGCCGCCCGAGGTGATGCAAACCACTGTTTTACCGACGATTTGTTCGGCGAGGTCCGGCAGCACATCAATGGAAAGCGCGCCCGCAGGTTCCAGCACGATGCCCTCGACGTTTAGCATCTGCAACATGGTGACACAAATGCGGTCTTCCGGGGCCAGCAGTACCTCTTCGGGCCGCAGCCAGTTCAACATGCGAAAGTTGGTCTCGCCCAGCCGCGCCACGGCGGCGCCATCGACGAAACTGTTGATGCGCGGCAGCTTTACCGGCTCTTGTGCGGCCAAAGCGGCCGTCAGGCTGGCGCCGCCAAGGGGTTCCACAAAGCGAAAGACTGTCGCGGGTGCTTCGGTCCGCATATAGCCGGTCACGCCCGAGGCCAGCCCGCCGCCGCCCACCGGCAGCACCACCATGTCCGGCGCGCGGCCCAATTGATCAAGGATTTCAACGGCAACCGAGGCCTGACCTTCGATCACATCCAGATCGTCGAACGGCGACAGGAAATGCGCGCCTCTGTCGCGGCAGAAGGTCTGGCTGGCGAGGAGGGTTTGGTCAAAGTAATCGCCGGTCAGCACGATCTTGACCGCGTCACCGCCAAAAGCCCGGGTTTTGTCGATCTTTTGCTGCGGCGTGGTGACGGGCATGAAGATGGTGCCGGTGACGCCGAAATGTCGGCAGGCAAAGGCCACGCCTTGCGCGTGGTTGCCCGCGCTGGCGCAGACAAACTCGGTTTGCGTCGGGGTTTTTGCGCGCAGTTTGCGCATCGCGGTGTAGGCACCGCGCAATTTATAGCTGCGTACCGGCGACAGATCCTCGCGTTTCAGCCAGATGTCGGCGGCAAAACGCTGCGACAAATGTTCATTGCGTTGCAACGGCGTGCGGGGGAACAACTCGCGCAGGGCGCGGGTGGATTGGCGGGCGGCATTGGCGAAATCGGTCATCCGGCGATTAAGCCTGTATGGCGGCCAAAGGCAAGTTTCCCCGCCTTGCCCTTGCGGTGTTTTCCCGATAATCGCGGACAAACCCGTGATGGAGCCCGCCATGTCAGCACCGAAGAAAGTTGTTCTCGCCTATTCCGGTGGCCTTGATACCTCGATCATCCTGAAGTGGTTGCAGACCGAATATGGCTGCGAGGTGGTAACGTTTACCGCCGATCTGGGGCAGGGCGAGGAGCTTGAACCGGCGCGGGCCAAGGCGGTTTTGCTGGGGATCAAGCCCGACAATATCCACATCGTGGATGTCCGCGAAGAGTTCGTGCGCGACTTTGTGTTCCCGATGTTCCGGGCCAACGCGCTTTATGAGGGGTTGTATCTGCTGGGCACCTCGATTGCCAGACCGTTGATTTCAAAGCATCTTGTGCGGATTGCGGCGGAATGTGGGGCCGATGCGGTGGCACATGGGGCGACGGGCAAGGGCAATGATCAGGTGCGGTTCGAACTTTCGGCCTATGCGCTGAACCCCGGAATCCGGGTGATCGCCCCCTGGCGCAAATGGGATCTGACCTCGCGCACCAAGCTGATCGAGTTTGCCGAGGCGAACCAGATTCCGATCGCGCTCGATAAACGCGGCGAGGCGCCGTTTTCGGTGGATGCCAATCTGCTGCACACCTCGTCCGAAGGCAAAGCGCTGGAGAATCCGGCCAATGAGGCACCGGAGTATGTGTATCAGCGCACCGTCAGCCCGGAATTTGCGCCCGACACTGCCGAGATGATCGAGATCAGCTTTGAACGTGGCGACCCGGTGGCGATCAACGGCGAGGCTTTGAGCCCTGCAACGATCCTGACCCGGTTGAATGAAATCGGGGGAAAACATGGGGTTGGGCGGCTTGACCTGGTGGAAAACCGCTTTGTTGGCATGAAATCGCGCGGGGTTTACGAGACGCCGGGGGGCACGATCTTGTTGGAGGCCCATCGTGGCATCGAACAGATCACGCTGGACGCGGGGGCGGGGCATCTGAAAGACAGTATCATGCCGCGCTATGCCGAACTGATTTACAACGGCTTTTGGTATTCGCCGGAACGCG
>JANNAV010000309.1:0-9733 GCA_031384695.1 Paracoccaceae bacterium | reverse complement strand
ACGACGACGACGGCGCATCGTCATCGTCGTCGTCGACAACGACGACGACAACGACGAGCAATCGCCGCGCGAGCTACTCCAAGGTCGCCTCGTCTGTGATCCTCGCGACGCCGCTCTCGTCGTTGCCGCTCGACGAGTTGCTCACGTCGATTCCCGAGACCGACGCGAATCGCCAGCTGCTCGAGCAGCTGCAAACTTCGATCATTGGCAAGGTGGTCTGGTGGGGCCATACTGCTCCCGACAGGTAAGGAACCTCAATGGCAATCTGCAAACAATGCGGCAAGAGTTCAGGGTTTTTCGACGTAAGCGGCGGGCGCTGTTTTGAATGTCGGACGACGCTCGAGAAGGACAGTACTGCATCCCGCGAAAGACTGCTTCAGGCCATTCGTCTGGGCCCGGACCCGGTATTGGTGGAAAAGCAAAACCTCGATTCCGCGCTGGCCTCGATTGTCCTGACCACCGAATCCGCCCATGATCTGCCGATCATCGAGCGTCTCGAGATCATCACCGCCGAATGCGTTCTGGGCATGAACATCTTTAACGACATCGGCTCCGCCCTGCGCGATCTCGTCGGCGGCCGCAATGAAACCTATCAGGTGAAACTGCGCGAAGCCCGCAAGACGGTACTGGGCGAGCTGAAACGCGAAGCCCATCAACTGGGGGCAAATGCGGTGGTGGGCGTCGATCTCGACTACAGTGAAATTTCTGGTGGCGGTAAAAGCATGCTGTTTCTGGTGGCGTCAGGCACAGCAGTTCGGCTTGCTGAACCAATCGTCTGACTTTCGGCATCTCCGGTTTACCTCCACATATGTTCCCTGTATGTTCCAAACCTCACAGGAGGGTGAACATGCCGCAGAACCCCGATTTAACGCCCGTTGAACCCACCCTTCCTGTGGCCCCCTGGCTCGGTGGCAAGCGCAATCTGGCCAAGCGCATCTGCGCCAGGCTCGACGCCACGGCCTGCACCACTTATGCCGAGCCTTTCGTCGGCATGGGGGGCATCTTTCTGCGTCGCACCGCACGGCCGCGGGCCGAAGTGATCAATGATCGGGGCCGCGATGTCGCCAATCTGTTCCGAATCCTGCAACGCCACTATCCGCAGTTTCTTGAGGTGCTTCGGTTTCAATTGACCACCCGCGCCGAGTTCAACCGGCTGGTCGACACCAACCCGGAAACCCTGACCGATCTCGAACGCGCAGCGCGATTCCTTTACCTGCAGCGCACGGCATTTGGTGGCAAGATATCAGGCCGCAACTTCGGCGTCGCCAGGGATCGCCCCGGCCGTTTCAACCTCAGTACGCTCGAACCCATGCTGGAAGATCTGCACAGCCGCCTTGCGGGCGTTGTCATCGAATGCCTCGACTATGCCGAATTCATCACCCGTTACGATGGGCCAGGCACCTTGTTCTACCTCGATCCGCCCTACTGGGGTTGCGAAGGCGACTATGGCAAAACCCTGTTCGTGCGGGCCGATTTTCAGCGCCTGGCTGACCGGCTTGCGGGCCTCAAAGGCCGCTTTCTGATGTCCGTAAACGATGTGCCCGAGCTTCGCCACATCTTCGCGGCCTTCCAGATCGAACCAGTTCAGACCACCTACACCATCGGCCAGCAAACCGCCGGGTCAGGCACGCGCGCCGGGCTGCTGATACCCTCCCCGGCACCCTGATTCCGGCCGTTTCAGCCAAAATCAGTTGCACCTTGCACCCCGGTTTTGACCAGCGGCGCGCACCCCTGTTATCTCGATAAATCAATACCTTACGTCCAACATGCAACTGGAAACCCCACCACGAAACGCCAGTTGCATGTTGGCGCTCTGCCCTACACCAATATTCACTCCACAAAAGCGCCTTAGCCGCCGATTTTTCCGCTATGTTTCAACACCTTAAACGATGCCCCCAGTTGGCCACCCTCAGCCCCGCAAAGCCTCCTGGATGCCCCGAAAACCCCGTTTCCCGCGCCCACTGCAAACTCTGGGAACCACTGCGCGACAGACCCGCGATACCACGCTAACCACCTATAATTGCTCCAATTTCCGCCAGTTCCCAGCTAATACCAGCCTTTCCCGGTTTACTGCAGCTTCTGTTGTAAACGCACAGTGGCGTGACAGCAGAAGCTGCAGTGTTTTACAGCAGAAGCTGCAGCAATTCGATTTTTGAGTGGCGGGCGATTCAGGTGGCTGTTCAAGTGGAGGTGAACAGGGGGTTAAACGGTGGGTAAACGACGGTCAATTCAGGCGGTCGCGCTGCCCTCACGCCAGTCGCTCCGACACTCGCACCACCAGATAGCCTTCGTTCGGGAAGGTCTCGATGCCGCCGCCGGCATAGGTCACCTCGAACTCGGCGTTATACACTCCGGCAAGGGTGGTGTCGCCTGCCTGCCAGTTCAGCCGCACTGCCCCCACATCCACTGCGTCATCGCGGGTCGCAGCGCGGCGCGAGATGGCGACCACGCCCTTCTGGCTGGCCATCGAGAACACGATGCTGGCCCCGGCAAGGGGCACAGCAACCCCCGCGCCATCGCGCAGGATCGCGCGCAGCGAGGGGCTGGTGTTGCCGCGTTTCAGGTGGAACTCCATGCTCGGTTCTCCTCAGGCCAGTGACAGTGAATTGCGCAGCGCGATGCCCGTCACGCTGTTGGTGTTGGCAGCCGCCTGCGCGCCGTTGACTGACGCCATGAGCCAGGCTGCATTGGCGGCGATAATCGCGGCGGCCAGGTTGCGGCTGAGGCTTGCGACCGACGCCCGGGTGGCGGCGGCCGCGCCAGTAAACCCTGCCGCGACGCCGCCGAACGCAATCACTCCTGCAACTGTCCCTGTCGCGCGCGCGGCACCGCTGGCCGTGCCGCCGAGGGGGAGGCTGCCCGACGCCGTGCCAACCGTCGGGGCTATGGCCTGCGCGGCACCGGTCAACGAAATGCTGCCCGCGGCATTCGCCAGGGCAGCGGCTTTTGCGGTGGCCGCACCCGTCAGGGAAATGCCGCCTGCCGCCGCACCAACCGCAGGCGCGGTGCCGGTGGCGGTGCCGGTCAACGGCAATGTGCCGCTGGCGGTGCCGGTGACCGATGCGCCCGTGGTGCCGGTTGCGGCCCCGGTGAGGGGCATGCTGCCTGCGGCGCTGGCCACAACCGGCGCGGTGCCGGTGGCCGCCCCAGCGAACGGCAGGCTGCCCGCTGCCGCACCTTGCGCCAGAGCCGCACCGGCGCTGGCACCGCCAAAGGCCAGCGTGCCAGCCGCCGCGCCGGAGACAGGTGCAACACCGCCGGCCGCGCCACCAAAGCTTACCGCACCGGCGGCAGTACCGGCCGCGCGCGCCGTGCCGCTGGCCGCACCACCCAGCGCCAGCGTGCCTTCGGCGATGCCGACGACGCCGGCAGCTTCTGTCGTTGCGGCATCATCCGCCAGCGCCGCCGCACCAAGAGGGGAATATCCCAGCATCAGAAGATCGCCGTGATCATGATAAACCCGTCACCACCCCGGCCCCCGGCACCGCCTGTGGCGCCCGCACCGCCGCCACCACCGCCGGAACCACGCCCACCGCGACCACCGGCACCTGCCACGCCTGCGTTGTTCGAACCACCGCCGGTGCCACCGTTGAAACTCGGCGGCAGCCACAACTCAAATCCTGCCTCGCCCGCGCCGCCACCGCCGGGGCCGCCCGATTGCGCAGGCCATAGCCCCTGCGCGGCAATCGGCCCCCCCGCAAAATCCGCAGAGGTCGATCCGCCGCCGCCGGTGCCACCGCCGACAAAGACGTTACCGGTGCCCGCGTTCGAGGAACCACCGTTGCCGCCCGCGACCGCCCCGCCCGCCGTGCCACCACTGCCCGCGATGGGTGTATAGCTGCCCAAGGCCGAATAGGCCCCGCCGGTGCCGATAGAACCGGCGGGGCCCGCCGCTCCCACCGCCGCCCCGGTGCCACTTCCACCGCCAGCACCGCCGTTTGCCAACAGCAAGGTAGCCGCCGTGTTATAGACCCCGCCCGCCACAGATACTGTTGAGAGCAGCCCTGCGGTGGCCGGACTGCCGCCGACACCCGGTTGCAGATAAAGCACGCCGGCAAGCCGCGCGGTGGAGACCAAAAGGCGGGCCACAGCCCCCGAACCACCGCCACCGCCACCGCCTCCCGCCGAACCAGCCGCTCTGGTGAACCCGGTGCCACCGCCACCGCCACCGCCAACGCAAAGGATATCCAGCAGCACAGCGCCGGGAGGAATGGAATAGGCGTACCAGATTCCTGTAGCTGCCCCTACCGGATCAAACCGCCGGGAATTGCCAGCCTCTTTGGGGAGATGAAACGGAAACATCATTTGCCCCCTGGCGCGACAAGCGTTTCGCCGGTCTCCACCGTCATTTCATAGGTGTCCGGCAGGTTCACGGGTTGATCGTCGATATCGACGTAAGATACGATCTGGGTTCGCACCACCTCCACCAGCCCCGTCTCGATCTTCTGCCAGATGGGGGTGAGTTTGCCCTCCACCTCCAGCATCATGGCGATGTATTCGGCGGCCATCAGTACTTCCCTCCGTGAGCAGACACCGCGTAACCTCCCGCTACCGCAGTGCCGAGGGTGACGTTGATCTTGTAGCCCGCAGCGAGTGGCATGTTGATCGCGATATCAAACCCGGAAAGGGCTGCAACTTCGCTGAGGGTCGTGGCAGTCAGCAGTTGTTCCGCGATCTCGATGTTGTTGCCAGCCGTGGCATTTGTCGCACCGTTATTGAGAAATACCCGCAGCACCGAGGCCACATTGGTGCCCAAGGGTCGCACGATCAGCTTTTGCAGATACGAGCCGTTGGTGGCATCGGCGGTGAACACCGTGCTCACCGTGCCGGTGCCATCCTTGGCGGTATTGGCGGCGGTGATGATCGGGGCCCACTCGTTCTGAGGGGCTTTCGAGAAGATCGGGGCTGTATTGGCTGGCATGGTTTACCTCAAAATGCGTAGGCGTTCTGGTTCATCGCGCAGGAGCGGCCGTATTTCTGCGCATCGGTCAGCATGTCCGCCGCCGCCGCCGTGACATAGACCACCGCCGATCCGCTCAGGTTCAACAGCGCCGCCGTGCTGCTTTCCACAAGCGTCCGGCTCAGGGTGGTGCCGGAGGCGGTATAGACCCCGGTGCCGATCTCCCATGCGGTGCCGTTCTCGATGGTGTAGCTGACCTCGGCCCCATCGCTCACCCCCGCCGCCGCAAAGCTTTGAAAGCCGCTGGACGCCGCCCCCAGCGTGAGGGTGCCGGTGCCGGTGGTGGCGGTGGTCATCTTCGCGCGGTTGGCAAAAGAGGTCACTATGCGCCCCCTGCCGTGAGGGAGAAGGTGCTGACGCTCACCTGCTGCGCCACCGCCAGCACCGGGTTGTCCAGTGTCATGTCGCCGCCGCCACCGGTGGCTGTGACCGTGCCCTGAAGGTGGCAGGTGGCGCCCTGCTTGATGCGGAAATGCCCGACGGTTCCGGCGGCATCGGCGCTGGTATCCTGCCAGGTGCCGAGCAGGGTTTTTGCCCCCGCCGAACCGGCTGCCAGCCAGTCGGATGGCAGGGCCATCGCGGCCAACAGGGTGCCGCTATCGGCGGTGGCACAGGTGGCGGGGGCAGCGCCCGAGCGCAGTTCCAGCGTGGGCGCGGTGCCGATTGCAGTCTCGATCGCGTCCAGACTGGCGTTGCGGGCGGTGGTAGAGAATTGATAGGCCATGATGCTTCCTTTTGGTCAGGCGGTGATGGTGACGGCTTGGCGAAACAGGGTATCCATCGCCTCGGGCGACAGGCCGCAGACATAGCCGAGCAGGTCGATGGTCTGCGAATTGCGGTGCCAGACCGCGGCATCGTCGATGATCACCCGCGCAGCCCAGGGGGTTTGCGGCAGATCGCGCCAGGCCAGAACCTGCGCCCAGATGCCGGGGCCAAGCGCCAGCACGCCTTGCATGCGCGAGCAACTCATGCCTGCCCGTTCGGCCGCCAGAAGGGCCGCAGCGTCAGGGGCGGGCTCGGGCAGGCTCAGCGCCGCGACGATCGCCAGGGCCGAGGCGGCCGAGCTGTCCGCCGCCCGGCAGGCGACGAGGTGGTGGGTCTCCGTGCCATCCGCGGCGGCCACGCTGACGCGCCAGGTGGTGGCGTCGATCTGAACTGCGGTCATGTGATCCTCATGAAAATGTAACCTGAAACGTCTTGGTACTGCCCGCGCGGTTCTCGATCTTCAGCACTCCGGCCTGCACCGCCACCGTCACGAACCCGTCGGTGCCGCTGGTGCCCGCAACATCGGTGACCACCACGTTGAGATTGGCCGAAAGACCGGCAAGCCCGCTGTCCTTGATGATCTGCAAACTGCTGCCACCATCAAAATACACCTGCCCCGAAAACTCCGGGTTCGGGTTGGCGGTGGCGCCGTTGCAGGTGATCGCGGCGAACCCGCCCTGCCGTGGCAGGGTGATGCTGCCCACCGCATCATCGGCGATGGTGAGGGCCGTCCACCCCACCGCGTTGCCGCCCAGCGTGGTCATGCCGGTGGCGCTGATCTGCGGCAAGGTCACCCACGGATCCCAGGTGCCGCCGCTGTTGGACGCGCGGCGGTAGATCGCCCCGGACGAGCCGAACACCATCTGCAACTGCGCGGCAGCCGTGGTGAAGCCCGCGTTGCGGGTGGCATGCAGCACAAGACCGGTGGTTTCCGGCGCGCCGACAGCCCCGGTGGAAAACCGCCAGAACCCGGCGGTGCGCAGCGCGTCAAGATCGGTGGTGACGGGCGAGGAGGTATCGTTGGCACCCCAGCCAAAGGCCCCCACCAGCATCAGCCGGTTGGCGGTGCTGTCGCTGGCACCCGATTGCACCTCGCCCGCAAAGCCGCCGATGGTCAGCCAGCCGGTGCCGGTGCAGACCAGAACACCGCCAAAACCGGGCCGCACAAGAAGCGTCGCCGCCCCGTTGATCAGCTCGGCCGCGTTCGGATCGACGGTGATGTTGCCCGTACCCGAATTGCGCAGTGCCAGGGCAAAGCCCACCCCCGCCGTGGCCGCGGGCGGCAGGGTCAGGGTCCAGGTGCCAGTGGTGGCGTTGATCAGATAGCCCCGGTCGCCAACTACCACGGTATAAGCTGCAGCCTTGTCGATCTGCCCGGCCCCCAGCGCGCCCAGCGTCAAAAGTGCCGTGGCGACCGTGCCATCGGCACCCAGCAGGCCGCTCAGAAAGCCGCGCAGATCGCTGAAGGTGGTTTTCATCTGCAGATTGGTGCGGGTGGCCCCGGTAAAATCGGTGGCGACGGGAAGGGCTGGCATCTTATGGTCTCCAATAGATCGAGGCGTCCGCGCCCCAGAACGTGGCGGCATCCGCCAGCCAGAAATCGCCGATCAGGCTGCCAAGTGTGGCCGCCGTCCATGGCCCCACCGCAAGGCCCACGCCCCGCACCCGGATCAGGGTCTGGGTGGGATAGAAGATGGTGATCACCTGGCTGGCGGCACTGGTGTCGGCGGTGCGGGTCCAGCTGACGTTGGGGTCGGCCACATCGGTGCCCTGCGCCATCTCGATCTGATAGGTTTCGGCACCCGGCGCGGGCCGCCAGCCCAGAACCACGCGGTTGGCATCCGAAGGCTGCCTGCGGGCGAACAGGCGGCTGACCACCGGCTGCGTCACCCGCCGTGGCAGCGACGAGGTGCGGATCGGCGGGGCGGTCACCCCGGTATCAGCCGTATGCACCGACGGGTCTTCGGCCACCGCCTCGATGCTGACAGAGTAAAGCCCGCGCGGGCGGATGCCCGCCACCAACGCCAGCGTGCGCCAGCTTTCCAGCACGCCGAACACCACATGGCTGCGCTCGGCCTCAGAACCGGTATAGGGCGTCACATCCGGGGCCACGGTCAGGATCACGCTGTAAGCATCCGGCCCCGCCGTCACTGCCCATGGCCCCGAAAGCCCGCCCACGGTTGTGCGAATCCCCACATAATGGGCGCCTGCGCCAAAGTTCAGCGGCTCGCTCACCCGCAGCACCCGGCTGGCTGCATCCCAGCCCACCGCCTCGGCCTGCGCCCCCCAGCCCGGCATATCGTGCTGCACCGCGATCAGATCGCCGATCGAGGGGATGAACCCTTCCATTTCCGTCTCGAAACTGATCAGGCGGCGGCGGTATTTGTTGGCCGCCGCGTGATACAGCCCCTCGCGCAGCGCCTGCGCCCGGTCGGTCACACCGAACAGCTCCATCTTGACCGGCCGGGCAAGGGTGCTGCCCGCCAGCGCCGCCGTCACACGGCGCGGCGACCAGGTGGCCGCGTCAAAATAGCTGATCTGCAATGCATCCGCCGTGGCCTCGGTCTGCTGGATGTATTCGATCCCGAACGAGCCGCGCTTGATGTTGCGCATCGAAAACAACGCCACCGGCAGGCTTTGCGGCCCATCGCGCACCACGCGCAGCTTGCCGCCCTGCATGAAGGGGCGCGCGCGGCCCGCCAGCGCAATCCGGCTGACCGCGTCCCACAGGGTGCCCGCCTGATCAAAGCGGCCGTTGAAGCTATCGCCGCGCGCCGCCCAGACCGCATCCAGCGCCAGCAGGGCCGCCAGATCAAGCCGCACATCGGCAAGGCCCGCCCCGTAAGCACCGTTGCGCGCGGCGTCCGCAATCGCCCAGGCAATACTGCGGGTGGCCACCGGCGCTGACCAGACCGTACCATTCCACACCGGCAGCTTGCGGGTGGCGATCACCGAAATCCGGCGGCTGGCCTGCGCCGAGAGGTTGTTGGTGGCCCGCATCCGGAGTGCTATCAGCGTCACCGCCCCGAAATTCTGCACCGTCGACAGATAACTGCGCAGACCCGCGAGGCTGATCTGATGGCCCGCATTGCTGGCGGCAGACTTGGCATCCAGCCGCCAGGCCCGCACCCGGTAGCGCCCGGGCGTGGCCAGCACATAGCTGAACGAGCGTGCGATCGGCGTCACTGAACGGTCGGTCAGCGTCTCGGTCGCCAGCGTGATCCAGGCGGCCAGCGGCGCGCCGTTGTCATCCACCCGCCGCGCCTGAACGGTGAATTGCAGCGTCTGATTGGCCAGCTCGCCGCGGCCATCGGTTGAATAAAGGCCCAGACCCAGCACCACATCCACCGCCAGCCGCTCGGCCACGGTGCCTGCATCCGAGGCCACAAACCCGTCGATGCCGCCCACCACCTCGCGCAGAATGGCGTTGCCGCTGCCCGATCCGGTGGCGGCGGTCACGGTAAAGGTATCCACTGTTGGCACGGTGGCTATGGCATAGACATCGCTGGGCGCGCCGCCGGTGGTGAACTCCAGATGCAGCACCTGCCCCACCGCGCGGCCGTGGGCGGTCTGGGTCAGGGTGATGACGGTGCCCGCACGGGCATAGGTGGCGGCTGTCTGCCCCGTCAACTCCTGCCCCGACACCTCGACCGAGGTGATCACGCTGGTGGGAAACAGCCTGACTTGCCCGCCGGGCGGCACAATCTCGCTGTCGATCTCGGCAAAGGCCGCAATCGGCGTGTCCTCGATGCGGATCTGCTCAATGTCAAACTCGCCCGCGCCAAGGCACAGCAGCTGGTAAAGGTACTGCTCGTTGCCCGCAAACTCGGTATAGGGCTGAGCGGCAAAGTCCGGCCAGGCCAGCAGGCGGCCGTAGTGCACCGGGATGGCTTGCTCGATGCGCGCAATATTGCCCTGCGCCCCGATGGAATAGGTGGGCGAGGCCTGCGGCAACACGCCCGGGCGCGGCACCGGCAAAGCGGCGTTGATCAGCGCCTGACCGACAAG
>JANNAV010000283.1:0-28325 GCA_031384695.1 Paracoccaceae bacterium | reverse complement strand
TGAAAGGGCACGTTAACTTAGCCCATGAACTGCACGTATTTCACAACATCCGCACCCATAACGCTGCGCCACCAGCGCTGCCAAGCGGCATCATGCAAGCCATTGGCAACCGCCCATTCACCGGTACAGGCGATGTATTCGATGGGGGCGTCAAACCAGACGTAGAACACTTTGCCTTCCATCCCAGGCCAAGGTTTATCGCCGTTCATCACCGGCACGCCCCAGTGCAAATCGCGGGTGATGCCGCGGTCTTGCAACCCGTCGCCATCATTTAGCCATTTCTTGGCAATCGACGTGGTCAGGATCGGCCAGTCGTGTTTGCTATCAATCCACCCCTCCAGCCGATCGCGCAAGGATCGCTGGCGCAGGAACAGATGCTTTGTCTCGCGGACCTCTAGGTTGGTAGAACCGGAAATCGACGACCGCGCATCAATCAAATCGGTAGGGTCCAATTGTTTGGTGCAATTTTCGCACTGATCGCCGCGCGCCGCCGTATAGCCGCAATTCGGGCAGGTGCCGGTGATGTACCGGTCGGGCAAAAAACGGTTGTCATCAATGGAAAACACCTGCTTTTCCATCACTTCGGCAATCAGCCCCTGCGCCTGCAACGCCCCCGCAAAATGCTGAGTCAGGCGATGATTGCGCAGGCTTGATGACCGGCCAAAGTGATCGAATGACAGCCGAAACCCTCGCGCAATGTCGGCCTGCACGGCGTGCATCTGGCCGCAAAATTCCTCAACCGGCTGGCCGGCTTTGGCCGCAGCCAACTCGGCGGGCGTGCCATGTTCGTCGGTGGCACAGATAAACATCACCTCATTGCCACGCGCGCGGTTATACCGGGCATAAAGATCGGCCGGCAATTGGCTGCCCACCAGATTGCCCAAATGCTTGATTCCGTTGATATAAGGAATGGCAGAAGTGATCAGAATCCGTGCCATGTTGCGCCTTTTTGACCTGTTGCGCCCGGTTTAGCGCAATGCAATCCCAAGGACCAGAGGACGGGCCGGGATTTATCCGCTGATCATACGCTCTATCGTGCCGTCTTGTTTCACACCCCGCAGCATCGCGCCCAGAATATGCGCAGCCAACAACCCCATCAACGCTTTGGTTAGCAAACCATGGGCGATAAACCCATTCTTTTCCCATGCCTCAGACACCGGGGCGATGGCGGGCATGCGAATTGTCTCAAACAGCAGCACATCAAGACCCGTCGCCGAACTGGCAATCCAGCCGCTGATGGGAATGGCAATCAGGCACAGGTAAATCAATCCATGCACCATGCGCGCCAACCGGTTTGGGATGGCCTTTGAGTCTCCAATAGGATGCGGCGGCGGGCTGATCCGGTGCCAGATCGCGCGGACCAGAGTTAACGTCAGCACCAAAAACCCAAAAGTTTTATGAACACCGTAAAGGTAGATATTCGACAGGCTGGGCTGCATATCGGCGATTTTAGTGCCCAAAATCAACATGCCAAAGATCAACAGCATCATCGACCAATGCAATATCCGCGTGGTCAGGCCAAACCCTGTCGCCGAATTTCGCCAAACCATCGCCTACTCCACCCGCGCGATACGGGCCAGAATATCCAGCCGCACCTGATCACCCACCATATCAGACCAACCATCCGCGCCAAATTCACTGCGATTCACCGCCCCGCGCATCCGAATGGTCAGATGGCTAAGGTCGCCCTCGACATAGCCTTTTTGGCGGAAAATCTCGGCCTGCATCGTCACCGGTTTGGCAATACCGCGAATGGTCAGCACGCCTTTTACCACAGCACCCGCACCCTTGGCTTTCACCGAAGTGCTGGTGAAGGTCATGGTCGGAAATTCGGCAGCGTCAAGCACTTTGGGCCCCTTAAGGGCCTGCGCGGCAAAGGGAAAACTTGCATCGGCCCCAGAGACATTCAGGGTAACCGCGATTTTGCTGGCGGCGACCTTATCAAAATCCAACGTCAGATCGGCGCGGCTGACGGGCATTCGGCCCGTGATTTTATCGGTGCCAAAATCGGTCTCAAACCCGACGGACGAATTTTCAGGTTCCAGCACATAGGTGGCGGGGGCAGCATAGGCCGCCGATTGCGACACTATCAGGCTTAGGATCATGGTAAATCCGCGCATCATCACAGTCCTTTTTTACAAGACTAGCATGTGGCAAACCATTTTGTGCAAGGTTTCACCGTCTTGCGCAGTTTTACCGCAGGACTGACTCCTTGGCGGGCGATTTGATGCGGTCGGCCCTTTCCTTGCAGCCCGCCGCCACCTAAATTAGCCGCAAATAGGAGAATACGATGCAGAAGGTTCGGTTGGGTCAGACGGGGCTATCCGTTTCAAAGCTATGTTTGGGAACAATGACTTGGGGCAGCCAGAACACTGAAGCAGAAGGCCATGTGCAGGCCGACATGGCGATGGATCGCGGCGTGACGTTTTGGGACACTGCCGAAATGTATCCGGTAAACCCGATCACCGTCGAAACCGTCGGGCGCAGCGAAGAAGTGATTGGCAATTGGCTTGCCGCGCGGGGCGGACGGGATCGGTTGGTGCTGGCCACCAAAGTGACCGGTGAAGGCCAACCTGCGGTGCGTGGGGGCGCGCCAATGACGGGTGCTGTGATGCGTGAGGCGGTGGATGCGTCGCTGAAACGACTGAAAACCGATTATATTGATCTATATCAACTGCATTGGCCAAACCGCACCAACTATCACTTTCGCAACATTTGGGGCTTTGATCCGCGCGGTGGCGATAAGTCGAAGGTCGACGCGCATATGATTGATATGCTGACAGTTTCTGCCGATTTGATCCGTCAGGGTAAAATCCGCCATATTGCACTTTCCAATGAATCGGTCTGGGGTTCTGCGCGGTGGCTGGCTTTGGCCGAAAACCATGGTCTGCCGCGTATGGTGACTGTGCAAAACGAATATTCGCTGCTGTGTCGTCAGTTTGATAGTGATTGGGCCGAACTTTCGGTGTTGGAGGATATGCCACTGTTGGCCTTTTCCCCTTTGGCCACCGGGTTGTTGTCGGGCAAATACGCGGGCGATGTAATCCCGGATGGCAGCCGTCGCACCTTGAACCCTGGCCTGAGTGGCCGCATCACGCCGCAGGTTTTTCCTGCCGTTGCGGCCTATTTGGGCATTGCGGCGCGGCATGGGATTGATCCGTGCCAGTTGGCGATTGCGTTTTGCACCCAACGCCCTTTTGCGGTTATCCCGATCATCGGTGCCACAAACCTGACCCAACTGGTCACCAATATCCGGGCGGCGGACCTTACGCTTTCAGACGAGGTTCTGGCCGAGATTGACGCCGTGCATCGCCGCCACCCGCAGCCGTATTAGGGATTTGGGCCTTGCGCCAAGGCCCCAGATCGGGCCTTGTCGGCGTATTATAGATCGGATCCAGATGCGCCTTTTGCCGCTTATCACCCTGCTAATTCTGGCGGCCTGCACACTTGCTGTGCCGGGGATTGCGGCTAAACCTAATGTGAGGGCGGATAATCCCATAACGGCAGGCGCGATTACGGTGACAACGCTGGATACGGCATCACCTGCGCAAAACGGCGTGCCCCGACCGAAACCAAAGCCCACAAAGCCTGGGCAAAAGCCTGATGCGGCGGTTTCGCCACCCGGACCGCCCCCCGCGAAACCCGGCCTGACACCAGACGAGGTGCCACCGATTGCAACAGCACCTGCAGCACCGCCGCGCGTGATATCCGAAGCCGAAAGAGTTTGCGTGAAACAAGGCGGGCAATGGAGCAAAGTTGGCAAATCTAACGGCGAGACTTGCGTTAAACTGACCAAAGACAGCGGCAAACAATGCGACGCGGAAAGCGATTGCGAAGGATATTGCCTTGCACGATCAGGGACTTGCGCGCCATTCACCCCGATGTTTGGCTGCAATGACATTTTGCAGGATAACGGCGTGCGGGTGACCTTGTGTATCGACTGATCTGTTCGATATCGCTGCTCTTGATCCTTGCAGCCTGCGGTCCTACCGCCGCGCCAGTTTCTGTGGGGCGGTATCGCGATACGGGTAAGCCCATGTATTCAAGCGCACAATTGGATACCTCACGCCTTGTTGGGCGCTGGGTGCAAGTGGCGGGATATGGGCCGCGGGGTGCCACATGCAAACCGGGCGGCGTCGATATCCGCCAAACGCCGAGGGGGTTAGTGGTGGCATATCGGCTGTGCCAATCGGGCCGTGAGATGCGGGGGGCGGGCCCGATGCAGCCCGCAGGGCCGGGGCGGTTTGCGGTGGTCAACCAACCCGGGCCATGGTGGGTTTTATGGACCGATACCGATTATCGCACCTTGGTGATTGGCACGCCGTCGGGGCAATTGGGATTTATCCTGAACCGCGACGCCAATTTGCCAGCCGACCGGATGGTGGCCGCGCGTGAGATTCTGGATTTCAACGGCTATGTTGCGGCGCAGTTGCAGACATTTCCTTAGCCAAGGTCCGCCCGCAGCCCCTGCAAATGTTCTATCACTGCGCGCGCGCCAAACGGGGCCTCACGCACCAACCAATCAAAATGCTGCGAGATGCTGGCCACCCGCGGCGGGTCGCGAAACACGATGTATTGCCGCCCCAGATAAACCGCCGCCAGATGCGGGCCAAACACCGTGACGGGGCTGGAAAACACCCGGTGGGCATCGAACAAATACAGCCGCAAGGATGGGTAAAGTTCGGTCGCCACGCGGATCAGGTAATCCATCTGCGCCCGCCGAACGGCCACAGGCAGCCCCTGCCAATAGCCTGTGGCGGCGGTAAAACTGGCGATTTCATGCAAGGGCAGGGCGATTTCATAATCAGACCGCGCGCCGCGCAGCCAAGCCAGTTGATCCTGGAACGCCGCAATTGCTTGATCCGGGCTTTGCCCCAAGGCATCGCGATATTCCCATTCCACAAGGGCCGGCAGTTTCAATAAATCGGGTAAGGTCGCGGGAACATGGCGAATTTTATAACCCGCCGCCGCCTGATGCCAGCCAAAGATTTCGGCATCAAACAGCGCCCGCGGCGCGTCGATCAACCGAACCGAAGCCGCCAGCAGATCGGCTGCGGGTTCAGGGCGATCCGACAGCCCCAACAGCCAATCGCAAGACACCCCTAAACCACTGGCACAATCGGCGGCCAGTTGGGCATTTGGCAACCGGGTGCCCGGGGCAAGCAGTGCCGAAACAGTTGACCGATCCACCCCGGTTGCGCGGGCCAAAGCGGCCTGGCTGATGCCTTTGGCGGCCATCGCCTCGGCCAGCCGGATGCGGAACAGGGTCGCGCGATCACGTTTGTCTATAATTTCCATCACATGCACATTTATATCACCATTGTTGCGATAGTGTTGCGTATGTTCCAAGTTCCGGTGCGCGATGGCAAGTGTTAAGTTCAATCCATAAGCAATTGGTAGAAGACAAAAATGCACGCCAACCCGTCTGATGATACTGCCCTTGGCGATAAATTCGATGGTATTGAGTGGCCGACGCTGCTGATGATGGTGGCGACCTATGCAATTTGGGCGGTGGGAACGGTTTTGTGGGAATATTCCGCCCCGCTTTCCCTGCTGTTGACGACCCTGACAATCACCCAGTTTTCATCCTTGCAACACGAAGTTCTGCACGGACATCCGTTTGGAAACCGGCAATTAAATGAAGCGTTGGTGTTTCCTGCGTTAACTTTGGTCGTGCCGTTCAACCGCTTTCGCGATCTGCATCTGGCACATCATTATGATCCGAACCTAACCGATCCCTATGATGACCCCGAAGCAAATTATATGGATCCCAAGGTATGGGATCAAATGTCAGCCCCGATTAAGGCCTTGTTTCGGATGAACAACACGCTGCTGGGGCGTATTCTGTTTGGACCCGGGATTGCGATCTATGCCTTGGTCAAGATGGATGTGGCGCTGATTGCCAAGGGTGATCGTGCGGTGTTGCTGGCATGGGTGTTAAATACCATCGGGGTGGCCATGGTGCTGGTTTGGGTGCTGGGGTTTACCACAATGCCATTGTGGGCCTATTGCATCGCCGCCTATGCGGGCTTTGGGTTGCTGAAAATCCGCACGTATCTCGAACATCGCGCGCATGAACAGTTTCGCGCCCGCACTGTGGTGGTTGAAGATAAAGGCCCGTTTGCGCTGTTGTTTTTGAACAATAATTTCCATGTTGTGCATCACATGCACCCGCATGCGGCGTGGTATAGGCTGCCTGCCCTTTATGCAGCAAAGCGCGATCATTACCTGCGCCGCAATGACGCTTATGTATATCGCAGCTATGCGCAGATTTTCCGGTTGTTTACGTTCCGCGCCAAAGATCCGGTGCCGCATCCGATTTGGCCGATGACACCTGCCCCGGACGACAGCCGCGGATCAGTCTAGGCGGCGAAAGGTGGGAACCGGGCCGGAATTGTCGAAAAACGGCACACCGGGTTGAGTATGGCCTGCCAGAATGCCACCCACTTCGGCCAACACCACTTCGGTGATAAATGGCAGATCAAGACTGCGGGCCGCGTTCAGACCAATCCAATGAAGATGCGATAACTCGGTCGAGGCGGCTGAAAATCCATTGGTATCGCCAGTCACCGCCCGGGCATGTGTCAAAAAAAACCGCGCGTCAAACCGACGTGGGCGTCCCGGTGGGGTGATGGCGCGAAAGACGAACTGCAACGTGCCGGTGGGGGGATTGCCAAGTTGCAGGCCGGTTTCTTCGGACATTTCACGCGCGGCTGCGGTACATAACGTGCCCGGGCTGGGGGCGTCTGGGCCGCACAGCAGGGTCAGGCGGTGACGGCAGATTTCCATTAGTGCCGTGTCCGGGCCACCCGAATCGTCGGCATCGACCGCGCCGCCGGGAAACACATATTTCGACGGCATGAAAACGGCCTGCGCCCCGCGCATGCCCATCAATACCTGAGGGCCATCTGCGTGATCGCGCCACAAGACCACTGTGGCGGCTGGCCTGATCGCGGGATCAGTCAAGTTCATCGGCCCCCAGCGGCGCGCCAAACCCATGCATCCGCTTGGCCCATTGCAACGCCACCATCGCGCCTTTTAATCGCGGCAGCAGATACAGTGACAGCGCCACGCAAAACACCGAAAACAGCGCCACCATCGTCATCGGTTCGGGGCGAAACGTGGTGAACACAAAGAAGATCAGCGGGGCCATCAGATGCCCGACAATCAAAATGGTCAGATAGGCCGGGCCATCATCGGCGCGGTGATGGTGCAAAGCCTCGCCACAGACCGGACAGGCGTCGCGCACTTTCAGATAGCCATGCAGCATTGGCCCCGCACCACAGGCCGGGCAATGCCTGCTCCAGCCTTTGCGCACGGCGGGCCAAAACGCGCGCTCGGCATAGGCATCATCAATCAGGGTGTCTTGGGACATCGGCAATTTCCAATCATAATTTCTTATGTAAGGGCTTCGTGCGGCAATGTTGAGGGGGTGCATGCAAGAAGCGCGCCTTTGTCGCAACCCCCGAAAATTGCGGCGACGGAAATGCAAACCTGCGGCGTTTGACTGGGTAGAAAAGCCGCACCAACAGGACGCGGCTTGATGACAGGAGACGATGATGACGATGAATAAAGCGCTTTGCGCCCTGACACTGGCTGCTGTGCTGGGTGCCAGCCTATCGACCGCTGCTGTTGCTGGCCGGGGAGATGATAGGGGGCCAGGCCCGATGCAGACATTGAACTTTGACGCCATGGACGCCGATAAAGACGACAAAGTGACCAAGGCCGAAAGTGACGCTTTCCATGCCGCACGTACCAAAGCTGCCGACACCAACGCCGATGGCAAACTGTCGGCCGAAGAACTGGCGGCGATGCAGATCAAAGAGATGATGGCGCGCGCCACCGACCGTGCCGCCAAGATGATCGAAAAACTTGATACTGACGGCGATAAAATGCTGTCTGACACCGAGTTTGCGGCGGCTCCGGGACGGGCAGAGATGTTCAAAAAGATCGACGCCGATGGCGATGGCGCGATCACCAAAGTTGAGGCAGATGATGCGATAGAACGTATGAAGCATTGCGGCCATGGCCGGGGCGGCAAGCATGGCCGCGATGATCATGGCGATGATCACGGTGGCGATCAGGATGGGTCAAATAACTAACCCCGTCTGAAAGCCACCCGCCGCGCGCCAAGTGTCCTCGATTTGGCGCGCGGCCCAACACCAATTGCAGGCTTGCGTCCCAGCAGGTAAGCCCATTCTTAGGATGACGATGGCACGCGATACTTTTGCAGTGGTGGCCGACGAGGCCTTGGTGGTTCTCTATGCAAATGGAGACCCCGATGCCGCGCGCGTTTTGGCGCACCGGTTACTGCCGCGGATATTGGGCTATGCGGGCCGGTTGTTGGCCGACCGGACCGAGGCCGAAGATATCGCCCAAGAAGCGATGTTGCGGCTGTGGCGCGTGGCCCCCGAATGGCGACAGGGCGAGGCCAAGGTTTCAACCTGGATTTACCGCGTGGTCACCAATCTGTGCACCGACCGGCTGCGCGCCCGAAAACGCCGCCAAACCGACGCGCTTGATCTTGTGGCCGAGCCTGAAGATGGCGCGGCGGGTGTTGTGGCTGGAATGATCGAAGCAAACCGGATGGCGGCCCTGACGGCGGCCCTTGCCAGCCTGCCCGATCGGCAACGTGAGGCGGTGGTGCTGCGCCATATTGAAGGGCTGACAAACCCAGAGATTGCCGAGATTTTGCAGATCGGTGTCGAGGCGGTGGAAAGCCTGACCGCGCGGGGCAAACGCGCGTTGACTGCAGCACTTGCCGGACAACGGCTGGCGCTTGGCTATGAGGAGGCGTGAATGACCACTGATCTTGATGATCTTTTTGCAATTGCGGCGGCCGAAACCACGGTTGCGGTGCCGCCCGATGCATTGCTGGCGCGGGTGTTGGCCGATGCGGTGCGTGAACAAGCCCGCCCCAATGTGGCCCACTCAGAATCGGTTGGGGCCGCAGCGCCTGCGGGTCACGGTTTCTGGGCCGGTTTGGCGGCATTGTTTGGTGGCGGTGGCGTGCTGGCAGGTTTGGGAACGGCGGCAGTGGCGGGCCTTTACCTGGGCTTTGCCCAACCCGCCGCGATGGGACAATGGAGCGATGCCTTTTTGGGCAGCGGCAGTCTGGACAGTGTGGATTTGATGCCGGGCGTCGATGCCCTGTTGTCGGAGGAATAGCGATATGAGCGACGTTGATCCAAAATCTACCGCGCCCTCAGCCCCGGTTGCGCCCCCGGTAAGCCCCCCGAAATCCGGTCGTGGGCTGCGAATTGCTTTGGCAATCTCGGTGGCGCTTAATCTGGCGATTGCCGGATTGGGCGCAGGGGCGTTTCTACGCAATCATGCCGATGGGGGGCGCGACGATATGGTTCGCGAGTTGGGCTTTGGCCCCTTTACCGAAGCCTTGCGCCCCGAAGATCGCCGCGCGCTGCGCCAAGCCTTTTTGGCCAAAGCCCCCGATGTGCGCAATATCAAACGCCAGCGACGCGCGGACGCCATGGCGGTGCTAGATGCCCTGCGCGCGCCCGTTTTCGCCCCCGAAACCCTGACCGAAGTGATGGCCGCCCAACAGCAGCGCATGTCCCAGCAACTGACGCTTGGCCAAGAGGTGCTGCGCGATTTTCTGATCGCGATGTCGCCCGATCAGCGCGCAGAATTTGCGGGCCGGTTGGAAGAGCGGCTACACCCGCGCGGTGACGACGACGGGCAACATGGCAAAGACGACGATGCGCCAAATCCGTGACGTTGTTATAAGGCGGTGATTATGGGTGAGACTTAACACCGACCGCTAAACGCAGCTTAGTGGGGGATGATTCAAGGTAGACTCAGAGCCTTGTCGTTGACCACCGGCCGCTTTGAAACCGTCTGATGGACCTTGCAGTGCAAGGCCCATAAGTTTCATTGCCCAAAAAGCCAAGAGCCGTTGGGCAAGGAATGTGGGGCTGCAAACCTGACCTGTCCAATCTGTCCGCGCCTGTCTGGCTGGTGCGTGATACGCGCCCGCCGGGGGTGATGAAGGGGTGGCAAAGGTCCAGTGGACCTTTGCCCCGAAGAACGCCCGCCCCGTGGGCGGGCCGAGTGCCAGGCGCGGACAGATTTTTCGTAGGACAAATCTGCCAAGACTGCTGCCGACTGTTTCAATTCAACTTCATCTCGGTCTAAAACTGCAATTCAATGTGGCCCCATACTGCCGCGGCAAAGGCCCCGTCGCGCTGTGATGGGGACTTGGGCGCCCCCCTCCCCGACACAAACCATGAAAATTTGCCGCAAATCCTTGCCAAAGACCAATTATGCGGCGTTCCGGCTGATCGTCACCTGATTGCGACCTTCAGACTTTGCAATCAACAAGGCCCGGTCGGCCCGGTCAACGATATCAGAAACGGTATCATGGGCCGCAGGCACCCCGGGGCCGGAACTGATGGCAAGGCCGATTGAAACCGTCACCTGAATTTTGATATTGTCCGACAGCCGCACGACGTCTTGTTGCACGGCTTGGCACAGACGTTCGGCGATGGCCCGGGCCTCGGGCAGGTCGGTATCGGGCAGGGCAATCAAAAATTCCTCACCGCCAATGCGCGCCAGCAAATCATCATTTCGTAGATTGCGCGATAGTCTGCCCGCAAGTTCCACCAAAACGGCATCGCCTGCCGCATGGCCCCAGCGATCATTCACCGATTTGAACCGGTCCAGATCCACCACCATCACCGCATAGCCCGTGCCATCTTTATGCGCCCGCTCCGCTATCGCGGCCAATTGGGCGATGCCATAGCGGCGGTTATGCAGCCCGGTCAACGGATCAATCATCGCCAGTCGCAGCCCATCTTGCACCGATGCGCGGGCTGCATCCGCCTCGCGCTTGCGCAATAGCAAACGAACCAGCCGCAGTGCAGCCTCTTCGGGCGGAAGCGTGGCGGCGATCAGGTCGTTTGCGCCCAGATCAAAGGCCATTGCAGCGCCAATACTGGCCCCAGTTGGAACAAGGATGCACATCGCGGCATGGCGGGTGTTGGTGCGGCTGCGCAGCTCTGACATCAGTTGCAAGCCACCCGCGGCACCACCGATATCGGCCTCAATCAAAAACACATCCGGCGAAGCATCAGATTTCAAGCCTTCCGACAGCGCCTCATCCGCGGTCATGATCACCACGCGATCTGTAAGATACAAGGCCATTTCTTGGCGCAGGCGCATCGCGGTTTCACTGCGTTGGGCCACAATTGCAATGGTGCCGGGGGCGATAAATACCGGTGCGGCTTCTGCCATACCAAACGCGGGCAGGCCAATTTTACTGGTGTCAAACCCGTCAATCTGATCACGCGCGCGCATAAAGGCGCGAATACGGGCCAGCAAAACCTGACCTTCCAGCGGTTTGCATAAAAAGTCATCAACCCCCGCGCGAAACGCTTGCACCCGGGCCGCGCCATCGTTGGTGGCCGTCAACATCACCACAGGAATCGTTCGTGTCACCGGATCGGCGCGCAAGCGGCGTAACAGATCAAGGCCTGTCATGTCGGGCAGTGTCAGATCCATCACGATCAGATCAGGCAATTCGCGTGCCGCCAAGGCAAGGCACGCCGCGCCATCAGCGGCTAAAACCGGACGATATCCCGCCGCACTCAGCTTGACCTTCATGACAATGCGGTTGGTGGCCACATCGTCCACTATAAGTATCTTGCCGACCATGAGACGAAAAACCTGCTAACCTTGTTACACGATTGTTTTATTGTGCCGTCCAAGAGGTTAAGAAATCCTTTCTGAAAGGGTAACCAATCCTACTCAATTTGTTGGAATTCTGTGGAAAACTTAGGGAAAACCAGATGAATCGGCAAGAATCTGCTGAAAGCTTGGCTTTGCAGGTGTTAACCTGGTTGCTGGGTCAACCAGACGTGATCGGCGCCTTTCTTAACGCGTCGGGGGCGGCGCAGGGCGATTTGGCGGTGCTTGCGGGCGAGCCTGTGTTTTTAGGCGCTGTTCTGGATTTTCTCACCGAAGACGATGCGCGGGTGATGGCGTTTTGCGATCAGGCCGGGCTGCCTTACACCGCGCCCATGCAGGCCCGCTTGGCATTGCCCGGCGCGCAGCATACGCATTGGACGTGATCGGCAACGAGGCAACCATGATTGACGCGGTGATTTTTGACAAAGACGGCACCTTATTTGATTTTCGCAGCAGTTGGGGGCTGTGGGCGGAAAACCTGATTGCCGAACTGGCGACCGGGCATGATCATGCCAGTGTTTTGGAACAGGCATTGGGATATCGCATCGCGACCGGTCAATTTACGCCTGACAGCCCGGTGATTGCGATGACAACGCCGGAAATTGCGGACATCCTGTTGCCCCATGTGCAGAGGCTGACCTTGGCTGACCTGAACGCACGGATGAACAGGTTGGCGCAAATGGCCCCGATGAGGCCTGCGGTCGATCTGGTTGCGGTGTTGGGGGGGCTTCGGGCGCGGGGCTTGATGTTGGGGCTGGCAACGAACGACACCGAGGCCCCCGCGCGGGCGCATCTTTTGGCGGCAGGGGTGCTGGAGATGTTTGATTTCATTGCTGGCTGCGATTCTGGGTGGGGGGGCAAGCCTGCACCGGGCCAACTGTCGGCCTTTGCGGTGCAAACCCGCGTTGCGCCAGCCCGTATCGCCATGGTGGGCGACAGCCTGCACGATCTGCATGCAGCGCGCGCGGCGGGGATGCACGCGGTGGCGGTGCTGACCGGAGTGGCCGATGCGGCAAGTCTGGCCCCCCATGCGGATGTCGTGATGGATGATATCGGTGGTTTGGCGGGCTGGATTGATGGGCTGGCAACGGCTTGATCGATGGCTCATAGCGGTTCAGGTTGCATAGGAATCGCAATATATCATCGCTCGGTTGGCGTGAACTGGCATTGCGGTGCGGCAGGCTACGGCAAAACCTGACCCGCTTTTTACCATTCCTTGCAAAAAACGACCCCATCGCGTCGGTGGCGAGGTGCGCGCGCGGGGCCGCTTTCGGTCATCTTATCCCAGACAGCGATGGCCCCGCAGGCCGTTTTACGAAAAGGACGACCCAGATGAGCGATGACGCGCTTGTAAGACGGCGGGCCGGTGGCCGTGCGGGCAACAAAACCCGCGCAGGGTCGGCCGTTATTGATCAGATGCCGTGGCGCATTCCCGTTAACCATGATCGCCCGATTGAGCCCTTGGACGCCGATGGCGTGCAGGCCATCCACAACGGTGCCATGCGCATTCTGAAAGAGATCGGCATCGAATTCCTCAATCCCGATGCCGTGGCCTACCTGAAGCGCGCGGGCTGCAAGGTAGAGGGCACCAACGTCAAGATGGACGAAGACTTTGTGATGGAGATGATCGGCCATGCGCCGGAATCCTTCACCATCACCCCGCGCAATCCGGCCCGCGAAGTGATCATGGGCGGCAAGCATATGCTGTTTGTCAACGTGTCGTCGCCGCCAGCCGCCTGGGATCTGGAACGCGGCAAACGGTCGGGTGATTTTGAAACCTTCAAGGAATTCATGAAGCTGACGCAGTATTTCAACTGCATCCATATCGCTGGCGGCTATCCGGTGGAACCTGTGGATATCCATGCCTCGGTGCGCCATCTGGATTGTCTTTATGAAAAGCTGACGATCACTGACAAGGTGGTGCATGCCTATTCTTTGGGCGCGGAACGTGTTGAAGACGTTATGGAAATGGTCAAAATCGCTGGAGGCTTGACGGAAGAAGAGTTTCAGGCGCGGCCCCGGCTTTACACCAATATCAACTCGGTCTCGCCGCTGAAACACGATTATCCAATGCTGGACGGCGCGATGCGGATGGCCAAGCGGGGCCAGCCCGTGGTGATCACGCCTTTTACTTTGGCGGGGGCGATGGCTCCGGTGACGATGGCAGGCGCAGTGGCGCTGTCACTGGCCGAAGGGTTGGCGGCGGCGGCGCTGTTGCAATATATCAACCCCGGTTGCCCGATCGCACTGGGCACGTTCACATCAAACGTTGATATGAAATCGGGCGCACCCGCTTTTGGCACGCCGGAATACATGCGGGCCACCCAAATGACCGGGCAATTGGTGCGTCATTACAAATTGCCGCTGCGATCCTCAGGGGTTTGTGCCGCCAACGTGCCGGATGGCCAAGCGATGTGGGAAACGTCAAACAGCCTGTGGGCGGCGGTGCAAAGCCGATCCAACATGGTCTATCATTCGGCAGGCTGGCTTGAAGGCGGACTTATTGCGTCGCCCGAAAAGTTCATCATGGACTGCGAAGTGCTGCAGATGATTCAACGCTATTTTGAAGAGTCTCTCACGGCGACAACCGTCGATGACATCGCCTTTGATGCGGTGAAAGAGGTGGGCGCGGGGGGGCATTACTTTGGCTGCAAACACACCCAGGAACGCTATCAAACCGCGTTTTATGCGCCGTTCTTGTCAGATTGGCGGAACTTTGAAGCCTGGCAGCTGGATGGATCGGTTTGGACACCCGAACGCGCGCACCGGCTTTACAAACAGATTATCGCCGAATTTGAAGCGCCCGAGATGAACGGCGATCATAAGGAAGAGCTGCGCCAATTCGTCGCCCGCCGCAAACAAGAAGGCGGCGCACCAACCGATTTCTGACGGGTTTTGGTCGTTTGGCCGGGCGCAGGCGGGGGCTGATGCTGCTGTTTTATGGTGTGAGGAGACTGACTCGTGCCATGCCGCCACTCCGTTCGCGCTAGGGGGCCGCGGCTCATAGAACCGCGGTGGAGCTGCGGTTTAGTCGAGCATCAACTCCGTTTAATTTGATCCAAATCGGCAGGCTCAAAATGCTGCTGTCGCCATAAAAGACGGTGATCTTGAGCAATTCTTAACTGCGCGGGCCTAGTGTTGCTGGACTCCTTTTAACCGGACCCAACATGCACGGCCTTATAAATCGATCCATCCAGTGTTTTCTGCACGACACCTATGGCCCCGTGATCTGGGCGCGGGTGGCGCGCGAGGCGGGCCTTGGCTTTGACAGTTTTGAGGCGTTGTTACTCTATGACACGGCGCTGACCGAAGCAGTGATCGCGGCGGCTGTTCGGATCTTGCCCCGTCCGCGCGAAACCATTTTAGAAGATCTGGGCACCTATCTGGTGTCACATCCCAACACCGAATCGCTGCGCCGCTTATTGCGGTTTGGCGGGGTTGATTTCGTCGATTTCCTGCATTCGCTGGAAGATATGCCAGACCGGGGCCATCTGGCACTGCCCGATCTTGATTTGCCGCATCTGCGATTGGTTGATCAGGGCGACGGTGTGTTTTGCCTGCAGTGTTCGCTGCTGTTGCCGGGGGTTGGCCATGTTATCATGGGCTTGTTGCGGGCGATGGCCGATGATTACGGCGCCTTGGTTTTGCTGGATCATGCCGGGTCCCTGCAGGAGGGCGCTTCAAGTGAGGTGATTTCCATCCAACTGCTGGATCATCGCCACAGTGCGGGTCGACGGTTCGATCTTGCCCAGCCGGAGCATGTGTGATGCCGAACTTTGCCCCCCCCCTATCGTTCAGGCCAGCGGTTTTGGCCAGATTGATGCCGATGTTCGTGGCGATGGATGATGCCGGAAAGATCACAGCGATTGGCCCAACGCTGGCGCAACTGCTGCCTCAGCCGACGGTTCTTGGGCGCAATTTTTTCGACGTGATGCAACTGCGTCGCCCGGCTGAGATTGCGTCAGTTGCCGATCTGGCCCGGCATATGGGGGATCGCTTGCATCTGACACCGATTGGTATTGACGGCATTGCGCTGCGGGGGTTGGCAGTGCCTTTGCAGGGCGGCGGCGTGGTGATCAATCTGTCCTTCGGGATCGGCGTTATAGATGCGGTGCGCCAGCATGCCCTGACAGACGCCGATTTCGCCCCCACCGATCTGGCCGTTGAAATGCTTTATCTGGTTGAAGCAAAGTCAGCGGTCATGGCGGAACTGCGCAACCTAAACCTGCGGCTGCAAGGCGCAAAACTGGCCGCCGAAGAACAAGCACTTAGTGATACTTTGACCGGGCTGCGCAACCGGCGCGCTCTGGATGCCAGCTTGGGCGGGATGATTGCGCAAGGGACGGGCTTTGGTCTGATGCACATCGATCTGGATTTCTTCAAACAGGTCAATGATACGCGCGGCCATGCGGCGGGCGATCATGTTTTGCGGGCAGTAGCGCAGGTGTTGCTGCGGGAAACCCGGATCACTGATACCGTCGCGCGGGTGGGCGGCGATGAATTTGTGGTGGTGTTGCCCGGTCTGCCGGATGTGGCGCAACTGGCGCAAATCGCGCGGCGGATCATTGAAAAAGTGACACAACCGATTGATTTTGATGGCAGTCCATGCCGGATATCGGCCTCAATCGGCCTGACCGTGTCCACCTATTACGACCGCCCCGATGCCGACCGCATGCTAAGTGACGCCGATCATGCGCTTTATGCCTCCAAACACGCGGGCCGGGGCCAAGCCCAATTTTTCACGCCGAACGTGCAGGACCGTAGATTGGCATAAAAGATCGTGGCGATTGAGACTTGGTCAATATCGGCCGACATCGAAGGTCGAGTCGATTAAGCCCGATTTACCACAGGTATCTTTCAGTGAAAACTACAGTCTGACTTAGAAGTGGCAGCCCGTAGGGGAGTCGAACCCCTCTTACCAGGTTGAAAACCTGGTGTCCTAACCGATAGACGAACGGGCCACGCTTCAGTGCGCGGTGTCTAATCGAGCATGCGTCGCGTCGCAAGGGGAAAAACGCTTATGTGGGGGCGGCATCTTCGAGGCGGAGCTGAACTTTGGTTTTGCCGCCCCAGGTGTTGAGTTCAAGGCGGCCTGCGAGGTGGAACCTCTGGTGGCCGCCTGCCGTCAGGGCGGGGCCGAGGGGGCCCTCAAAGGCGCCGAAGGCCACGGCCTCGAGTTTGGGCCCCGAGGTATCGCCAAAGCTGAGGCGCAGGTGCTGCTCGCCCATGCGTCGGGCGGTAACGGTCTGATTGGCAAAGGCAAAGCGTGGGGCGGGGGCGGAGGCGCCGAAGGGGCCGGCGGCGTCGATCTGCTCCAGCAGGGCAGGGGTTGCAGCCCCGGCCATCAGCAGGCTGTCGATGGTGAGGGCGCCGGGGCCGGTCTGGCCCGAGCCTTGCCGGGCCAGCAGCGCAGACAGGCGGGCCATTGCCGCGTCAAGCTGATCCGCCGCCACGCTGAGGCCTGCGGCCATCTTGTGGCCGCCGCCTTTCAGCAACAGGCCTTCGGCTGCGAGTTGATGGATCGCGGCACCGAGATCAATCCCGGTGACCGAGCGGCCCGAGCCTTTGCCGATGCCGCCTTCAAAGCCGATCACCACGGCGGGGCGGTGGGCGGCCTCTTTCAGGCGCGAGGCGACGATGCCGACCACGCCGGGATGCCAGCCTTCGGCGGCGGCCCAGACGAGTGGGGCATCAAAGCCGCGCGCCTCGGCCTGCGCCATCGCGGACTCGCGCACGTGGGCCTCGATGGTGCGGCGTTCGCTGTTCAGGGTGTCGAGACGTTCGGCCAGAGCCGCCGCTTCATGCGCATCTTCGGTGGCCAGCAGGCGCGCGCCGAGATCGGCCTGACCGATGCGGCCGCCGGCATTTATGCGCGGGCCTATAAGGAATCCAAGGGCATAGGGGGTGGGGGCCTGATCCATGCGGGCGATATCGGCGAGGGCGCGCAGGCCGATCCGCTCGCGCCGGGCCATCACTTTCAGGCCCTGCCGCACCAGCGCGCGGTTGACGCCGATCAGGGGGGCCACGTCGGCGACGGTGGCCAGCGCCACCAGATCGAGCATCGACATCAGGTCAGGGCCGGTGATGCCTTTGGCGCGCAGTTGGCGGTTGGCCTCGACCAGCATCAGGAACACCACCGAGGCGGCGCAGAGATGGGCGAGGGTGCCGTCTTCGTCCTGGCGGTTGGGGTTGACCACGGCAAAAGCGGCGGGGAGGGTATCGCCGCCGAGGTGGTGATCGAGCACGACGACATCGGCGTTGTGGCTGGCGGCGATGGGTTCATGCGAGAGGGTGCCGCAATCGACGCAGAGGATCAGGCTGTGGTCGCGGGCGAGGGCGGCCATGGCGGGCACGTTGGGGCCGTAGCCTTCGTCGATCCGGTCGGGAATATAGAGGGTGGCCTTGGCCCCCATGGCGCGCAGCCAGATGATCAGCAGGGCCGCAGAAGTGCCGCCATCGACATCGTAATCGGCGAAGATCGCAATTTTCTCGTTATATGTCAGTGCCTTGAGGAAGCGGGCGGCAGCCTTGCCCATATCTTTGAGGCTGAGGGGATCGGGCAGCAGATCGCGCAGGACCGGGGCGAGAAAGCCCGCCGCATCCTGTGAGGCCACGCCGCGCGCCACCAGCGTGTGGCAAAGCGGCATCGGCAGGCGGGTGGTCTGTGCCATCGCCTCGGCCAGACGTTCGGCTTCGGCGGAGGGGCCTTGCCAGCGGCGGCCTGTCAGCGAGGCGTCGACATCGAGAAAGGCGCGGGCGGTCATTGTAACACCAGATCGGTGGCCAAGTGGTTAACGGCGCGGGCTGCGGTAGGTCATGCGGCGGACCGAGCCGGTTTTGGAGCGCATCAGGATGGTTTCGGTGGTGATCCAGCCCGGTTCGCGCTTTATTCCGGCCAGAATCGAGCCGGAAGTCACCCCGGTGGCGGCGAAGATCACATCTGCGGTAACCAGCTCGTCGCGGGTATAGATGCGGTTCAGATCGGTGATGCCGGCCTTGGCGGCGCGGGCTTTTTCGTCGGCATTGCGGAACAGCAACTGGCCGTAAATCTGCCCACCCATGCAGCGCAAAGCGGCGGCGGCGAGCACGCCTTCAGGGGCGCCGCCAGAGCCCATGTACATGTCGATGCCTGTAATTTCGCTTTCCGCACAATGGATTATGCCTGCGACATCGCCGTCGGTGATCAGCCGGATCGCGGCACCGGTGGATCGGATTTCCTCGATCATCGCCTCGTGGCGCGGGCGTTCCAGCACACAGACGGTGATATCGCGCGCGGCACCACCTTTGGCACGCGCGAGCGCATGGATACGCTCGGCCGGCGACATGGCGAGCGTCACCGTATCCACGGCATAGCCCGGCCCGATGGCCAGCTTTTCCATGTAGACATCGGGCGCGTGCAGCAGGGTGCCGCGCGGGGCCATGGCGATCACGGTCAGGGCGTTGGGCATATCCTTGGCCGTAAGGGTTGTGCCTTCGAGGGGATCAAGCGCAATATCTACGGCGGGGCCACGGCCGGTGCCGACCTCTTCACCGATGTAAAGCATCGGCGCCTCGTCACGCTCGCCTTCGCCGATCACCACCACACCGGCGATATCGAGCAGGTTCAACTGCTCGCGCATCGCGTTCACGGCGGCCTGATCGGCGGCTTTTTCGTCACCCCGGCCAATCAGGTTGGCGGAGGCGAGGGCTGCGGCTTCGGACACCCGGGCAAGGCCGAGGGAAAGCAGGCGGTCCTGAAATTCGGTTGCGTCGGCCATCGGGTTTCCTTGGATCGGGGCATCTCGCCTTTGCATAGCGATGGGGGGGGCAGGGGGCAAGTCTCGTGGCGGGTGGGGGAGGGTTTCAGCCGGATAAGTTCGTAACCCATTGGGCACGCTTTGTTAATTTCCGGATTTTGGCGGTTTATGGCTATGCGGGCACCTCTGCATCCGGCTATGCACAACGCATGCATACGCCATTGTGCGGGCGGTGGTGTTAACCATGTCGCCCGAATCGGGGCTCAGACCTCTTCGATGCGCAGGGCGACGGGCACGCCCACCAGAACGCCGGTGGGGACAAAGCTGGCCAAGGCGTGATCGATATCGTCGCGGGTGGCCTTGTGGGTGACGATCAGCACCGGCGCGTTGACGCCTTCGTGGCCGTATTGGCGCATCTGGTCGATCGACACCCCGGCCTCACCAAGGCAGGTGGCGATTTTGGCCAGCGCGCCGGGTTTATCCAGCAGGGTCATGCGCAGGTAATACGAGGCGGGTGTCGCCGATTTGGCGGCGATGGGGTTGGCGAGGGTTGCCGCAGGCTGGCCGAACACCGGCAGGCGCTGCCCGCGCGCGATATCGCAGACATCGGCCATCACTGCACTGGCCGTGGGGCCCATGCCCGCACCGGGGCCGCGCAGCACGATCTGGCCGACACTGTCACCCTCCAGCACCACCATGTTGGTGCCGCCCTGCAACTGGCCAAGCGGGCTGTCGGCGGGCACGAGGCAGGGGGTCATGCGCTGTTCCAGCCCGCGGCCCGTCATCTGCGCCACGCCCAAGAGTTTGATGCGGTAGCCCATGTCGGCGGCGAGGCGGATGTCATCGACCGAGATTGCCCCGATGCCTTCCAGTTCCACGCTGTCGAACGACACTTTGGTGCCAAAGGCGATGGCGGCGAGCAGGCTGAGTTTGTGGCCCGCATCAATGCCGCCGACATCAAGGTTGGGGTCGGCCTCGAGATAGCCAAGCTGGCGGGCCTCTTCAAACACCGTCGCGTAGGGCAGGCCCGCCGATTGCATGCGCGTCAGGATATAGTTGCAGGTGCCGTTCATCACGCCCATGACGCGGCGCAACTGGTTGGCGGCAAAGCCCTCGGTGAGGGTTTTGATCACCGGGATGCCGCCTGCGACGGCCGCCTCGAAGCGGATCACGGTGTTGCGCGATTCGGCGGCGAGGGCGAGGGCGTGGCCGTGATGGGCCAGCAGCGCTTTGTTGGCGGTGACCACATCCTTGCCTGCGGCAATCGCGGCCTCGGTGGCTTTGCGGGCGGGGCCTTCGTGGCCGCCCATCAGTTCGACAAACACATCTATGTCGTCGCGCTGGGCGAGGGTGACGGGGTCGGCCTCCCAGACGAAGCCCGACAGGTCGGCGTCGCGGTTCCTGGTACGGTCACGCGCCGAGACGGCGGTGATGGTGACGGCGCGCCCGGTGCGGGCGGTGATCAGGCGGGCGTGGGATTGCACGATCTTGACCACGCCGATGCCCACGGTGCCAAGACCGGCGATGCCGAGACGCAAGGGGGCTTGGGGCATGGGGAAACTCCGTAGGGCATGGTGATTGGGTGTTAGCCGTTGTGGTGTTAGCGGTTCTGGGGCAGGTGCGCAACGCGGGTTGGATCAGCGGGCGCGCAGTGCGGCGGCGCGGGCGCGGAGCGCGGCGGCGCGGGCGGCGGTGGCGAGGCCCGCGGAATAGGCATCGGGCGAGGCGGCGGCGCGGGCCGCAAGTTCGTCGGCGGGCAGGAGGGGCGGGGCTTGGGTGCTGGCGGGCAGCGTGGAGAGGGCCGCGTCCACCTTTGGGAAGGTGGCGCAGGCGCCGAGCAGGGCGAGGATCGGCAGCAGGCGAAGGGGCATCGGGGCACCGGCTTTGGGTTGACGGCGAGCATAGCGTGGTTTGCGGGCGGGCAAAACCCTGTTGGGGGGGGGATGGTTTGTGGGGATTGCGTGCGCCCGGACGCTTACTCTGGAAACGCCCCGGGGGAGCGTTTGCCCGGGTTCGTTGCCCACTAGGCGGGACGCCGTTTGGACAAGGGGGGTTCAGCAATCAGGTGGGTTGGGCACATTGGGGCGCGCCTGTCTGGCGGGTACGTGATTCCGCGCCTGCCCGTTCAATCAGCCGGGGGGGCAGGCAGGCGCCGCCGCCGGGGCGATGGCCCCTTGCTTGATTGAAATCAAATCGGGCAGGAAACAGAAAGAGGAAAAGGGATAGCGCCTTCCGCTTTCGCCCCGCCTCAATGCGCCGGTTTGATGAAGGTGCC
Source organism: Paracoccaceae bacterium (assembly GCA_031384695.1). Taxonomy (GTDB): domain Bacteria; phylum Pseudomonadota; class Alphaproteobacteria; order Rhodobacterales; family Rhodobacteraceae; genus JANNAV01. The sequence goes on along the minus strand of JANNAV010000283.1, from coordinate 6,611 downwards.
GTTGTTCAACTCCGTCATCGCCTGACGGATCTCGGCCTGGGTGTTCATCACGATCGGGCCGTGCCAGGCCACGGGTTCCTGGATCGGCGCGCCCGAGATCAGCAGAAAGCGCAGGCCATCGGGGCCGGCCGTGACGGTGATCTGATCACCGGTGCCGAACTCTACCAGCGTGCGGTTGCCGGAAAGATCGCGGATGTTGACCTCTTCGCCGCCGATCTCTTTTTCCAACAGCACGCCGCGCGGGGTGGAGGCATCGCGGAATTTGCCAGCACCTTCAAAGATATAGGCGAATGTGCTGCGGTAGGTATCCACCTTGAAGCGCCGGGTGCGGCCGGGGGGGACATAGATATCGAGAAATTGCGGGTCGGCGGCGATGCCGTCCACCGGGCCGGTTTTGCCCGCAAAACTGCCGACGATCACCTTCACGTGGGTGCCGTCATCCTCGAACACCTCGGGTATCTCGGTGCCGCGCACATCCTGATAGCGCGGCGCTGTCATCTTGAGGGCGGCGGGCAGGTTGGCCCAAAGCTGAAACCCGTGCATCTGGCCCTTGGCGTTGCCGGATGGCATTTCCTGATGCAAAATCCCCGATCCGGCCGTCATCCATTGCACATCGCCGCCGCGCAGCGCGCCGCGATTGCCGAGCGAGTCGCCGTGATCAACCGTGCCTGCCAGCACATAGGTGATCGTCTCAATGCCCCGGTGCGGGTGCCACGGAAAACCCGCGCGGTAATCGCGCGGGTCGTCGCCACGGAAATCGTCGAACAAGAGGAACGGGTCCATCCGGGTGGGATCGCCAAAGCCGAAGGCGCGGTGCAGATGCACGCCGGCACCTTCCATGGTGGGGCGGGCTTGGCTGAGGCCGGTGACGGGACGGATCGACATGGCGCATCTCCTTTGGCTTTGATCTTTGCAAAGTTAGGGGGTGCGGCGGGCTGGGGCAATGGGGCGATGCGGAAGGCCATCTGTGCGCGGATGCACAGATGGCCGTTGTTTGGGCGCAAGGCCTGTCGGATCAGACGGGGCAGACCACGCCGGTGAGGCAGATCTTGGGCAGAAAGCGCGGGCGGGTGACGATGAACTCGCGTAGTTCCTGATCGTTGACGCCGACGTTGAAGGCGGGGTGATAGGGGATCGAGGTTTCCACCAGAATCACGTAATCGCCATCGGCCATTTTGGGGATGATGCAACTGCCGGGTTTGATCGTGGCCGGATCGCAATCGGCGAATTGTTGCAGGGTGGCGGTGGTCAGTTCCGGGAAGGCGCCATCGGGCGAGCGCGACCAGTGGACCTCGTAGCGGCTGTCGGTGCTGTTGTAGGTGATGCTGGTCACCCGCAGTTTCACCACAGAATCGTTTTCATGCACCAGATACTGCATCATATTGCGCAGGCCGGGAATATAGGCCGGGCTGAGGGATACCATCTCACGCGAGATGGTGTCGGAAATGGTGTAGGCGGCCTTTTGCGCGGTGTTGAGCGAGCGGAACGCATCCCAATAGACAAACAGCGCAAGGTAGGACCACAGCAGCATCGGCAGCACCAGCAGCGCTTCGACCATCACGGTGCCGCCCTCGTCGCGTCCGAAGCGCCCCAAGGCGGTGCTGCTTTCGCAGCACCCGAACCGGCGCAGCAGGGCGCTGCTTTCGCCGCACCGGAAACGCCGCATGATCGACATGACGGAAGCCATCGGGGTTCTCCTTAATTCGGTTCGGTGACGAAGGCGGAGACGGTGACCAGCCGGTAGCCGCCGCTATCGTCTTCGCTGAGGCCAAGGCCGATGCCGGTACCCGGCAGCAGCGCCTCCTGGATGATACAGACCCGCACCAGCATCACATCGTTCTGCTGGCCGATCTGCAGCGCGGTGACGGGGCTGAAATCTTCGTCGTCACGATCGACGCAGCCGACATCGTAGTTCGGTTTGACAAACACGCCGGTGGCAACCCGGGTCATGTCGATGGTGATCAGGTCGGCGCAATCGCGGAAGATCACGGTGCGGGCGCAGATTTCCTCTTTCAGCTTGACCAGATCGACCAGCGGATAATGGCCAAGGCGCAACTCGCGCATGGTGCGGTCTACCGCCTGTTCCAGCATGATCGAGCGCGTCATCAACAGGCCGCTTTCGAACGAGGCCATGAACACCGTCAGCAGGACCGGGATCGAGAGGGCAAATTCCATACTCGCCGTGCCATCTTCGCGGCAAAAGCCACGTGCAAGGCGTCTCATGAAGGGCATCATTGGGTTAGCCTCAACTGGCTGATGTTGCTGGCGATGGCGCGGAACGCGGTTCTGATCTGCAGGCCTGCGGCATTGAAATAATGCGCCGAGGAGGTGGAGCATTGCGAAATCTGGGCCTGACCATTCAGCGGGGCCTCGAAGGCGATGCCGTAGACGATGATGCCGTTGGCCTTGGCGCCGTCGCACATCTGCTGCAACTGGGCGTTCATGGTGACGGTTGGCGTCTGCTGGCGGAAATTGCCGCGCCAGGTGCTGTAGGCGGCACTGCGGGAGGAAGTATCGGTGCCCAGAGCGCGGGCATAGAACTGCCAGGCGACATAGCTTTGGCGCAGGCCCGTGAAGCTGCCGTAGCCGCCCCAGACCTCGGCCCAGGAAAGCTGCCGCAAGGTGGCACCGGTGCCGCCCGAATTCCACGGCGCGGCCTGCCATGACCCCGTGGGATCAATGTGGGGCACCCAATAGTTGTTGGGACCGGCCAGGGTGGAATGCATGATCGACAGGTTGCCGTCCGACAGGCTGAGGTAGATCGGCGACGAGGCGGCGGCGGTGTTCTTGTAGGTGTCCCGCACCCGGTCTTCGGCAAAGTTTTCGCCATCGGTCATCAGCACCACGATCTTCATCGTTTCGGGATCATCGTATTCGTAGGGGCGGTCGTCGAAGGCGGTGGGGATCTGATTGGCCGAGGCCAGTTGGGCGAACATGAACTGCGCGCTTGGATCCAGCAGCGTGACACCCCATTTGAGGCCCGCATTGATCGAAGTTGCGCCGATCGCGGTCAGCGCGTTGATATAAAGTTGCAGGTTGCCGATGTGGTTGGACGGCAGGCGCACGATGTTGCCGGGTAAAGGCGGGCACCAGCGGTTGGCGGGGTTTGGCGCACCCGAAGCCAGCGAATCGAAGGTGAGCGAGCCCGCGGTGCCGGAATAGGTATCGGCATGGGCCGTCATCGCCATCGGCAGCGTCGTCAGCATCTCGGACGAAGAGTAGACGCTGGCAGGCAGGTCGATGCAGTTCAGGTCGGTGACGTTGGGATTGTCGGTGGCGTTGTACTTGGCGCGCAGCACCGGGCCGAGGTTGACCTGGCCGTTGAACGGCACTAGCGAGATCGAGATGCGGTCATCGCCGTCCGAGGACAGCACGGTATCGACAAACTCGCTGGCTGCCAGCTTGAGGTTTGCCAGTTTGGTGCCGGTCATCGAGCCTGACACGTCAAGCACCAGCGATATCTCGACGTTGGTGATGCGCTGTTCGGCCACGGAATGGCCGGGGGCGTCCATCTTTTCGATGCCGACCATCTGCATGAAATAGGGCCGGGTTGCCGCCTTGGCATCGACCTCGACCTGTTTAAAGTTGATGCCATTGGTGACCTTGATCGAAGTGATGTTATCGGCAAGGCCTGCCTTGAAGACGCAATCGGTGACCACGGCCTTGGCATCAAGCTGTTGGCTGAGGGCCGAGGCATTGAGGGTGCAGCGGTCCAGCGTATTTTGCAGCGAGGTGCGGGTGGATTCAAAGCGCATCAGATCCACCGCAATGCCGCCCATCATCACCATCAGTAGGAACAGCACAAAGCCGAAGTGGACGAGGGCACCGGATTCGGCGTGCCAGAACTGCGCCAGTTTGTGATGCGCCAGTTTGCAGCGCGGCTGGCCGGTTGTGTTTCGCGAAGCCGTGCCCCGGCCGACGCTTCCGTGCGGTGTGTTCTGCGCGATATCTGCCCACATCATCTTTGGTCTCCAGCGGCAGGGCGCCGGTTGCAGGTGCAACGCGCCGTGCCGGAAAGGGAAAGCTCTGGCGCACACTAAGCGTAAGGGCTTGGGCAAAAATGTGGCGCTGGGGGGGGGCGGATTGGGGCAAGAGCGCGCAATTCGACAGGGCGGGAAACAATCGGGGCGCGGGGGCCGGACTGTTTCTGAAAGGCGCAGCAATCGTGGCTTGGGCGGACGTTGACATCTTGTTTAGACGCTTGTGTTGCGGCGGGGCAGGGGTGCATCCGAATCAAGGCTGATTCGGATGCGGGTTCAGGCTTTGGTGGTAATATCCCCAAGGGTTATTGGGTCAGGCGCAGTTGGGTGATGTTGCTGGCGATGGTATCGAAGGCGGCCTTGATCTTGTCGCCATCGGTGGCGTTGAAGTAGTGGTTGTCCACAGTGGACGAACAGGCGGAAATCTGCGCCTGACCGTTGGCGGGGGCCTCGAACGCGATGCCGTAGACGGTGACATCATTGGCCTTGGCCTGCGCGCAGGAGGCTTGCAGTTGCGCATCCATGGCGCTGACGCTGAGGTACCTCGTGCGGATGGTGGAGAAGGTGTTGGAATAGATCAGGCTGCGCGAGGCATCATCGGTGCCAAGGGCGCGGGCGTAGAACTGCCATGCCACATAGCTGAGGCGCAGGTTGGCCCAGATATCCTGCCACTGTTGCTGCTGGACGGTGGCCACGGTGCCGCCCGAGTTCCAGGCGGTGGCCTGCCAGGTGCCGAGGTGCGGCACCCAGAACTGATCGGGGGCGGCGTGCGAGGCGTGAAACACCGAGTAGTTGCCATCGGCAAGGCTTTTGTAGATCGGTGAGGCGCCGGTTTTATAGCCGTCGGCGATGCGGGTGTGCGAGACATGTTCGCCATCCGTCATCAGCACGACGATCTTCATGGTTTCGGGATCCTCATAGGCGAAGGGGCGCGAGGCAAAGCTTTCGGGGATGGCGTTGGCGCTGGCCAGTTGATCGAACATCGGCTGCATCGCGGGATCAAGCAGAGTGACGCCCCATTTCATGCCCAGCGTGATCGAGGTGTTGCCACCGGCCTGCAGCGCGTTGATCTGGCCTTGCAGGGTGCCCACGTCATGTTCGGGCAGGCGGACGATGTTGACGGTGGTGGGTTTGCAGAAGGCGCTGCCGTAGTTCGGGGTGGCGAAGCTGGTGTTGGTAGGGGCGACGGGGCCGTTCACGGCGCTGGTGCCATAGGCGGTATCTGCATAGGCCATCATCGGCATGGCGGTGCTGGTGGGCATGCTGGCGCTCAGATAGGCCGTGGCGGGGATTTCGATGCAGTTGACGTTGGCCACGCCGTGCAGATCGGTGGTGTTGACATATTTCGCACGCAGCACCGGGCCAAGGTTTACCTGCGCGTTATAGGGCACGATGCTGACCGAGACGCGGTTATCAACGTCGCCTTCCAGCACGTCGGCCACGAACTTTGACGCGGCGATTTTCAGATCGGCGAGCTTCTGGCCCGACATCGAGCCCGAGACATCCAGCACCAGCACGATCTCGACGTTGGAGATACGCTGCATGGCGCGCGATTTGGCGTGGGCGTCGAATTTGTCGATGCCCATCAGGTGCAGGAAATGCGGTTTGGTATCGGCAAGGCCAACCACGGTGACATCGCGGAAATTCTCGCCCTCCACCACCTTCACCGACTGGACCTGATCGGTCAGGCCGGATTTGGCGAGGCAATCGTTCACCACATCGGTGGGATCAAGTTTCTGGCTGAGGGCGGCGGCGTTCAGGGTGCAACGGTCGAGCGCGTTTTGCAGGCGGGTGCGGGTCTGCTCGAAGCGCATGAGGTCAATCGCAAAGCCACCGATCATCACCATCAGCAAGAACAGCACCAGCCCGAAATAGATCAGCGCGCCACCTTCGTCGGCGCCAAAACGGCGGGCGCGCAAGGTTAATGCGCGCAGGGTGGTGGCGGCGGCGAGGCGGGCAGTTGGCAGCAGCATGATCCGGTTTCCTTGGCAACATGGGCCTTATGGCGGCCCGTAAAATTACATGTTCTCGCCTTCTCGCTGCCCAGAAGTTAAGGCGAAAATAAGGCAGAGCGGGCAAACCGGGGGCATTCTCAAAGGTGGCGGAAACGATGCGGGGGTGGGCTGTGGATTGTCTTGCGCCCTGAGACAACCAATCACGGCGGCGGTGCGGCAATCGTGTTCGAAAGGCCCGGTTTAGAATCACTTGTGGCGAAATTTAGTGCCAAAGCCGCGTAGAATTGCTGCTGCTTTTTTTACCACGAAGGCGTAGGCAAGCGCCAAGCGCCGCGAAGGGTGCTGGCCAAATTGGGAGATATGGCATGAGTGTGGCAGGCGAGCCGAGTTTCCGTGCATCTGTGGACATGATGTTCACGCGCGCGGTGGGGCTGATGGATCTGAGTCCGGGGTTGCAGGAGAAGATCAGGGTCTGCAACTCCACCTATACCGTGCGGTTCGGGGTGCGCCTGCGGGGCGAGATCAAGACCTTCACCGGCTACCGCTCGGTGCATTCCGAGCATATGGAGCCGGTGAAGGGCGGCATCCGCTATGCGCTGTCGGTCAATCAGGACGAGGTCGAGGCGCTGGCGGCGCTGATGACGTATAAATGCGCTTTGGTGGAGACGCCGTTTGG
>JANNAV010000016.1:0-4132 GCA_031384695.1 Paracoccaceae bacterium | reverse complement strand
GCCCTCGGGTGCGTTGGAAAGGTACGTCAGGGTCAGAAAGCCGCCATAGCTTTGGCCCAGCGTTTCCCACTTTTCGCCGCCAAACAGCGTTTTGCGAAAATGCTCGCAATCCTTGACAATGCTGTCAGCGCGAAAATGGCTCAGATAGGCCGCCCCTTGCGTGCCAGTGGCAAATCGACCGATCTGTGCCGCGTCGATCCGGGCCGACAGCCCGGTGCCACGTTGGTCGATCAACAGGACACGATGCGTTTTGATGGCCTGATACAGCCATCCGGGGGCACCACCGACCGGTCGGGGCGATTTGCCGCCCGGACCGCCCTGCAAGAACGCCAATACCGGCAGGTTTTCCGTCTTGCGCATGGGGTCCACCACTTCGCGCGCGAAAAGCATGATCGTTTCACCCGTGGGGTTTGACCAATCCAGCGGCACAGCAAGGCTGTGGTTGCGGATATGCAGACTTGGGATGGTATATTCAGTCATGGGGCCTCAACGTGTTCGGGGGTCAAGAACAGCATAGGCAATGTCTACCAGTAGGTTTGCGAGTGCGATGAACAGGCCACCCAACAGAACGACGCCGATGATCATCGGGCGGTCTTGATTTCGCACTGCCTGAACCGCCAGCGCCCCGACGCCTTGCAAGCCATAGACCTGCTCGATCACAATGGCTCCGCCCAAAAGGGCAGCCACATCGGCGCCAAGCTGGGTGACCAAGGGGACCAAAGTGCTGCGCATGGCGTGACGGAACACCACCCGGCGCTCGGTCAGGCCCTTGGCACGCGCGGTGCGGATGTAATCTTCGGACAGCACTTGCAGCAAATGCCCCCGCGTCAAGCGGGCGTAGACGGCGGCAGTCACGAAGGCTAATGTCGACCACGGCAGCGCAAGGTGCCAAGCCCAAATTATCGGATTATCGAAGAACGGCTTGTATCCCCCTGCCGGAAACAACGTGAAGCCTGCCATTCGGGGCAAAAAATACAGCGTGTAAAGCGACAGCATTCCCAGAACAAATGTTGGAAAACTGAGCCCAAGCAAGATGAACACCTGACCCGCGCGATCAAAGAACCCGCCGGGGCGGCGCGCCGACAGGATGCCAATCGGAACGCCCATTGCCAGCCACAAAACCACCCCACCCAGCACCAAAGACAGGGTAACAGGAACCCGGCGCAGCACCACTTCTGCGACGGGTTGCTGGCTGCGGTAAGAATATCCCAGATCACCCCGCACAGCGCGGCCCAGGAACAGGCCGTATTGGGTCAAGACAGGCCGATCAAGGCCAAGGTTCTTGCGGATCTGGACCATCTGTTGCTCAGTTGCTTTGTCGCCTGCAATGGCGCGCGCCGGATCACCGGGTGCAACGAAGAACAGCAGAAAAACAAAGGCGCTTAACGCGAACAGGATCAGCGCCGAAAAGGTCAGGCGTTTTAACAGGAAGGCAATCATGTGGTACCTTTTGAACGGGGTGCCAAACGTTTTGTCGCATTCGGATCAAGCGCGTCCCGCAGGCCATCGCCGAGAATATTGAAGGCCAGCGTAGTAAAAAGCAGCGCCATGCCGGGGAAAAACACCAGCCACCACGCCACCAAATAGACCGAGTTTGCCCCGGCATCGGCCAGCATCCCGCCCCAGCTTGGCATCGGTGGCACAATGCCCATGCCAAGAAACGACAGGGTGGCTTCGAACACGATGGATCCCGGAATCATCATTGTCGTGTAGACGATTATCGAAATACTCAGATTGGGAAGCACATCGCGCACCATGATCGACACCGGCCCGGCACCCAGTGACTTGCTGGCCTGAATGAACTCCCGTCTGCTGATCGACAAGGTTTCGGCACGGATCACCCGCCCGATTGTTGTCCAACTGAAAAACACGATGACGCTGATGCTGAGGGTCAGGCTGGGTCCGAAAACCGACACCAAAGCCAGCGCACACAGCAAGAAAGGCACGCTCATCACAAGATCCATGAAGCGCCCAAGGATCATATCCGTCACGCCACCGAAATAGCCGGCAACAGCGCCGATCACCACCCCGACGAAAGCTGCCGCGATGGAGGCAAGCACCCCAACCGCCAGCGAGACGCGCGCACCGTATGCCAGCCGCACCAGCACGTCGCGGCCAAGTTGGTCTGCCCCAAGCCAGAAATCGCCACCCGGTCCAACCGGCAAGCCGGTCGCAGACATGCCGGTTTCGCGATATTGTTCAATGGCCGAATGTCCGGTCCAGTCTTCGATAAGTGGTGCTCCGATGGCGAACAGGATCAGAAAGCCGATGTAGATGAGTGCAATGATGCTAGCGTTGTCGCGCCCAAGTCTGCGCAGGGTCAATGCAAGTGAGCTGCGCTGCACAACGGTCGTGGCGCTATGCGTAGCTTCGGTCATGTCGCATCCTCCGCCTGGGTTTCAATCAAGCGCCGGCTGCTGTGCATATCCAGCGGTGGCGCATGACGCATCGCGGCAAGCAGGCTGCGCGTGAACGGATCTTGCGGCGCATCATGGATCTGCGCGGCCGTGCCAAGTTCAACGATGCGACCAGCGTTCATCACGCCTATCCGGTCGCTAACATGGCGCACGACCGCCAGATCATGCGAAATGAACAGGTATGTCAGGCTGAGATCGACCTGAAGCTTGCGGATCAGGTTAAGGATCTGAGCCTGAATCGAAACATCCAACGCGGATACCGGCTCGTCAAAGATAATAAGCGATGGCTTCAACGCCAACGCACGCGCAATGCCCAGTCGCTGGCGTTGTCCGCCCGAGAATTCAGATGGAAAACGGTTGTAATGTTCGGGGTTCAGCCCGACCATTTCCATCAGCTCCTGAACTGCAGCTTTGCGTTTTGCTCCTGAATTTATGCGGTGAATGCGGAACGGATCACCGATGATAGAGCCGATCCTGCGCTGTGGGTTCAGCGATCCGAACGGATCCTGGAAAACCAGTTGCACCTTCTTGCGCATCTCCCGCCACGCGGCGGGCGAAATCCCTGCCTGCGGGATACCGTCTAATGTGACACTGCCTGCGGTTGGCGCCACCAAACCGGCAATCACGCGGGCCAAAGTAGATTTGCCACAACCGGACTCACCCACCAGCCCAAGTGTTTCGCCGCGCCTCAGGCGCAAGGAAATGCCGTCCAGCACCTTCAATTTGCGGTTCTTGAAGAAGCCTTGGTTGACTGTGTAGGTTAAATGGATGTCCTCAATGACAACCATGTCTGTCGCTGTCGGTAAAGCAGTCTCAGCCACTATCCGTGGTGCAAGCGGTTCGGCGACTGGGAGGGATACTTCAAAATGGCACAGGCTAAGAACACCGTCATCATAGCGCCGGATCGGCGGTGGCCTTTGGTGGCAGAGCGATTGCGCTTGCGGGCAACGGGCCGCAAAAGCGCATCCGGCGGGGCGCAGCAGCAGGCTGGGCGGCCGCCCCGGAATCGCGGTCAGATCAGTGCCGGGTGCATGGCTTGCAGGTGAGGATTCCAACAAACCCAGCGTGTAGGGATGCGACGGGGCGCGAAAAATCGGCGCGGCTTTGCCGATCTCCATCCGCTTGCCGCCATACAGCACCATAATCTGATCGGCGATGTTCGACAGCAGCCCAAGATCATGCGTGATCATGATCACGGTTGTGCCAAACTCCCGACGCATTTCGTCCAGCAAAGCAATGATTTGCGCCTGAACCGTAACGTCCAATGCGGTTGTGGGCTCATCCGCTATCACCAGACGTGGACGCAGCACCAACGCCATGGCAATCATCACCCGTTGGCGCATGCCGCCGGAAAACTGGTGCGGATAGTCGTCAAACCGTGCGGCGGCATCAGCGATACCGACGCGTTCCAGCATTGATACGGCGCGGGCGCGCGCCTTGGCATTGCTTGTGCTTTCATGGGCATGGATCGTTTCGGTAATCTGGTTGCCGATGGTGTAATAGGGGTGCAGACTGGACAGCGGATCTTGAAACACCATCCCAATTTGCGCACCACGCAACGCGCGCATTTCCGTCCGGTTGATTTTAAGCAGGTCGCGGCCCTCGAACAGAGCTTGGCCGGTGACGATCGCTCCGGGCAGAATTCCGGTGATCGCCTGCATCAACACACTTTTCCCCGATCCGGATTCGCCCGCTATGCCGAAAAGTTCACCGCT
>JANNAV010000179.1:0-20293 GCA_031384695.1 Paracoccaceae bacterium | reverse complement strand
ATCCCGCTTGGCGCGCTGATCTTTTCCGATCGGATCTGGGCTGCGATGGCCGAAGGTGGCGAGCGGTGGTTCACCTCGGGTCTCACCTATTCCGGCCACCCCGTCGCCTGTGCCGCAGCACTTAAAAACATCGAGATCATCGACCGCGAAGATCTTCTGGGCAACGCCACCCGGGTGGGGGGCTATTTTGAGGCCCGGATGCAGGCGCTGGAGGCCCTGCCGCTGATCGGGCAGGTGCGGGGCCGCAAGCTGATGCTCTGCGTGGAATCCGTCGCCAACAAGGTCACCAAGGCGCTGCTGCCCGATGAGGTGAATGAGAGCAAACGCATCTCCAACGTGGCCGAATCCATGGGGCTGATCGTGCGGCCCATCGGCCATCTGAACGTGATGTCGCCGCCGTTGATGATCACCACCCCGGACGTGGATTTCATCGCCGAGACGTTGGAAAAGGCCATCCGCATCGTCACCGACGATCTGGTGCGCGAAGGCGTGCGGCTGGGGTGATGGCCGCCTTGCGCCGCGATTTTGCAGGGCTTGCGGGCGACGCGCGGGGTGCATCGCCCGTATGCATAGGATGTGCATAGCCGGCTGCATGGTTTTGACATCGCGGTTTTCCGTGTCCTCAGGGGCTGGCGGGTGCGATGAGCCCGGGTTGCGCCTTGACATCCCCGGCACCAACCTGTCCCCTCGCCGCCACCGGATCCGCGCCATCTCCGGCCTGCAACGATACCGCATCCGCAATCCACGAGCCTGAAGATGAACCTCGAAGATGCAAAATCCGAAGTCGATACCGCGTTCAGCCGCAAAGGTCTGCGCGGCTATGCGATGGAAAACGCCTTTGGCGGTGCCGCCTCGTTCCTGCGCCGCAGCTATACCAAAGACCTGACAGGGGTTGATCTTGCCATCACCGGCGTGCCCTTCGATCAGGCGGTCACCCACCGCAGCGGCACCCGCTTTGGCCCCCGCGCCATCCGCGAAGCCTCCGCCTTGCAAGCCTATGAACCGGCCTTCGGCTGGGGCACCAACCCTCTGGAAGATATGAATATTATCGACTATGGCGATCTCGCATTCGACTATGCCAAGGTGGCTGATTTCCCCGATGCCCTGACCGCGCATATCCGTACGATTCTGGCATCCGGGGCGGGCAGTATCACCCTCGGCGGCGATCACTATATCACCCTGCCGATCCTGCGCGCCTATGCCGAAAAGTTCGGGCCGCTGTCGGTGATCCACTTTGATGCCCATTCCGATCTGTGGCCGGATGACGACATGACCCGCATCGACCACGGCACCATGATGTACAAGGCGGTGAAAACCGGCCTCGTCGATGCCAGACGTTCGGTGCAGATCGGGATACGCACCACCACCGACGATTACCTCGGCATGAACGTGATAGATGCGCGCGAAGTGCATGAAAAGGGTATCGCGGCGGTTGTCGCCAAAGCCAAGGAAATCGTAGGAAATTCAAACACCTACGTCACATTCGATATAGACGCCCTCGATCCCTCTGCCGCCCCCGGCACCGGCACCCCGGTCTGGGGCGGCCTGCATTCATGGCAAGCCGCCGCCCTGCTGCGCGATCTGGCGGGCATCAATATGGTCGGCGGCGATATTGTTGAAGTGTCTCCCCCCTATGACACCACGGGTGCCACCGCCATCGCCGGCGCCCATGTGGCGTATGAGCTGATCTGCCTCTATGATTGGGCGAAGAACCGTCGCTAAGCCTCAGGAAAGCCATGAGAATGCTCGCTCTTGTCATTATCGCCGTGCTGGCACTTCTGATGGCCTATATTCGTCTGGCCCCGACCGACCCCGGCCAATGGCACCTTGATCCGTCACAGGCGGTATCGGGCAGAACCGGCTTGCAGACCAGCCGCGTCTTTGCCGATACCCCCGGTGCATTGCTAGCCCGCCTGAATGCCATAGCCCTTGCCACACCGCGCACAACCCTGCTTGCAGGTGATCCGCAGTCGGGCCGCATCACCTGGGTAACCCGTTCACTTATCATGGGTTTTCCGGATTACACCACCGCCGAGGCCACCGAAACCACCACCGGCACCCGCCTTGTTGTCTACGCCCGCCTGCGGTTTGGCGGCTCGGATTTCGGCGTCAACGCCCGCCGCGTCACCCTTTGGCTCAGCCAACTCTAACCCCTTGACCCCTCTCGCCAGAACCGCCAAACCCCCCCGATGATCCCGCTCGAAAAACTCGCCCAGATCACCCAGCGCTTCGAGTTTCTCGAAGCCCGCCTCAACGCCGGTGCCTCCCCCGCCGAGATCGCCACTATCAGCCGCGAATACTCCGATCTGAAGCCGGTGGCGGATGAGATCACAAACTACCGCCGCGCCCTCGATGATCTAGCCGAAGCCGAGATCATGCTGGCCGATCCCGAAATGCGCGGTCTGGCCGAGGATGAAATCCCCATCTTGCGCGCAAAAATTCCCGATATGGAGCAGGCACTTAGACTGGCGCTGTTGCCTAAGGATGCCGCCGACGCCCGCCCCGCCATTCTTGAAATTCGTCCCGGCACCGGCGGCGACGAGGCGGCGCTATTTGCCGCCGACCTCTTGAGGATGTACCAGCGCTATGCCGAAACCATGGGCTGGAGCTTTGAGATATTGGAGCAGCAAGACAGCGATCTTGGCGGCATCAAGGAGGTTTCGGTGCATGTGCAGGGTGCGGGCGCCTTCGCGCGGCTGAAGTACGAATCCGGCGTTCACCGGGTACAGCGCGTGCCCGAAACCGAAGCGCAGGGCCGCGTTCACACCTCGGCCGCCACCGTCGCCGTGCTGCCCGAGGCCGAAGAGGTTGATCTGGTGATCCCGGCCTCAGATATCCGCATCGACACCATGCGCGCCTCCGGGGCGGGCGGTCAGCACGTCAACACCACGGATTCGGCGGTGCGCATCACCCACCTGCCCACTGGCATGATCGTGACCTCGGCGCAGAAATCGCAACATAGAAACAAGGACATGGCGATGCAGGTGCTGCGTGCCCGTCTTTATGATCTGGAACGCGCCCGAGTGGACGGCGCGCGCGCTGCCGACCGTAAATCTCAGGTGGGCTCCGGGGATCGGTCCGAGCGTATCCGCACCTACAATTTCCCCCAAGGCCGGATGACCGACCATCGCATCAACCTGACGCTCTATGCCCTGTCGCAGATCATGGCGGGTGATATCGGGGCTGTGATCGACGCGCTCACCGCCCATGATCAGGCCAGCAAACTGGCAGAGATGGAAGGATGACCGGGGCCGGGGCCCTACGCGCGGCCATCCCCGATCTGCGCGCGGCAGGGGTGCCTGACGCCCCGCGCGATGCCCGGCTGCTACTGGCGCATGCCATTGGAATTGCTGCCGACAGATTGACCCTCCACCTTGGCGATGCCCTTTCCGATCAATCTCTTAGCCGCTTTCATACCGCTGTTGCCGCCCGCCTGCGCCGCCAGCCCATCGCCCAGATCATCGGCCACCGCCTGTTCTGGGGGCGCAGGTTCCGCGTCACCCAGGACACGCTTGATCCGCGCCCGGAAACCGAATGTCTGATTGCCGAAGCTTTGCGGCGGCCCTTTGCCACGCTGTTGGATCTGGGCACTGGCACCGGCTGTATCCTGCTCACCTGCCTTGCCGAAATGCCGATGGCGCAAGGGATCGGCACCGATGTTTCGCCGCAAGCCATCGCTGTGGCAAGCGCCAATGCCGACGCGCTTGGTCTGGCTGGTCGCGCGACGTTTCAGGTGGCGGACTGGTTCGCGGGCGTTGATGGCCGATTTGATCTGATCACCTCGAACCCGCCCTATATCGCCGCCAAAGATATGCCCGAACTCAGCCCCGAGGTGCGCGACTGGGAGCCGCATCTGGCGCTTTCGCCGGGGGGTGACGGTCTGGACGCTTACCGCGCCATTGCAACCGGCGCGGTGGCGCGGCTGTTGTCCGGCGGGCGGCTGCTGCTGGAAATCGGCCCCACGCAGGGTGCTGCGGTCTGTGGGTTGCTGCGGGCCGAAGGGTTTGACGCCGTTGCCTGCTTGCAGGATCTTGACGGCCGCGACCGGGTGGTAACGGCAGTGAAACCATTTGTTCGCACTTCTTGTGGTACAGCCTATCAGGCGTAAACTGCGGCGGGGATGATCTTCGGGGAAAATTCTTCTTGTCAGTTCAACGCGCCTGTGATTACTGATGCGCACGCGACAAAGACGCCAATCGGCGCTGAAAATCGCGCAAACCCGGTCATTGCTGCTTTAGCCCCGCGTGGGTTGGCGATCCCCGAAGGATCAGGCGCAATTCAGATCGGATATCTGGATCAAAGGATAAGATGCGTTCTTCCAAGTCCCGTTCGCGTTCGAAAACGAACCGCCCGCGCACCCTCGGCAACATAATCAACCGTGTGTTCGACAGTTCCGGCCCCGAAGGCAAGGTGCGCGGCACGCCGCAGCAGATAATTGAGAAATATCAATTCCTTGCGCGTGATGCACAGCTTTCGAACGACCGCGTTGCGGCGGAGAATTTCATGCAGCATGCCGAGCATTACACCCGCATGCTGGGCGAAGCGATGCGCGAGATGGCCGCCGAACAGGAACAGCGCCAGCCGTTTCAAAATCAGGGGCAGGGCGGCCAGAGCGGCCAGCCGGGCCAGAACAATCAAAATGGCCAGAACAATCAGAACGGCCAGAGTAATCAGAACGGCCAGCGGGATCGGCAGAATCAGGATCGCGACTATCGCAATGATCGCGGCGATTATCGGCCCGAACGCGCCGAGACTGAAGTTTCATCCTCGCCACGGCTTGACGTTTTTGAGCCTCAGAATGACGGCGATGCCGGGTTGGTAGAGCTTCCCGAAGCCCCCCGCCAGCAACCGCGCCGCGAAGACTTTCGCCGCGAAGACAAACCACGTGAGCCGCGCAATTTCGAGCGGCCCCGCGATGACCGGCCCCGCGAAGACCGGCCCCGCGAAGACCGGCCCCGCGAAGACAAGCCCCGCACGGATAAGCCGCGCGATGATCGCCCGCGCGACAACCAGCCGCGCGACAACCAACCGCGCACTGATCGCCCCCGCGAGGACCGCCCCCGCGAAGATAGGCCCCGCGAAGATAGGCCCCGCGAGGACCGCCCGCGTGAGGCGAAGCCGGTGGTCTATGTGCAAATCGAAACCGTAGTGCCCGCGCCCGAAGCAACAGCACCTGTTGTACAGGCCGCGCCTGAAATCCTTGCGGCAGAGCCGGCCAAAGTCACCCGGGCACCGCGCGCGCCGCGCAAACCTGCGTCCGAGGCAAAGCCAAAAGTCGCAAAACCGGCGCCGTCTGACACTGCTGAATAAAGCGTAACCTGGAGCGTGTTGCCTTCAATCGAATTCACTCTGCACCCCGAACGCATTTGCCAGAGCAATCGATGCCTCGGTGTGCAGAGTGAATGCCCGAATCCAATCGAAGGCAACACGCTCTAACCGCGCGCGACCTCGCGGGCCAGCGCGCAGAACCCTTCCAGCGAGATCTCTTCGGCGCGGGCGGTGGGCTCGATTCCCGCCGCGCGCAAGCGATCTTCGATATCGGCACCGATGCCTTTCAGGCTGGAGCGCAGCATCTTGCGGCGTTGATTGAAGCCCATCGCCGTCAGCCGCAGCAGCACCGCCTCGTCGGCCGCAAAGCGCGGCCCTGGCAGCCGGGTCAGGTGAACCACCGCCGAATGAACCTTTGGCGCCGGGGTAAACGCCTCGGGCGGCAGGACCATCATGATCCGCGCATCACACCGCCACTGGGCCAAAAGCGCCAGCCGCCCATAGTGTTCGCTGCGCGGCTTGGCCACGATCCGCTCGGCAACTTCCTTTTGAAACATCAGGGTCAGGCTTTGCCAGAACGGCGGCCACACCTTTGGCGTCAGCCAGCGCACCAGCAGTTCGGTGCCGATATTGTAAGGCAAATTCGCCACCACCCGCACCGGCGGCGTCAGGTGGCTTTGCAGATCCAGTTCCAGCGCATCGCCGTTGATCACCTGCAATCTGCCGGGGTAGGCGTCGGCGATCTGCGCCAGAGCGGCCATGCAGCGCGCGTCTTTTTCCACCGCAAGCACCCGGCGCGCGCCCTCGAACAACAACCCGCGCGTCAGCCCGCCGGGGCCGGGGCCGATCTCAAGCACGTCGCAGCCCGACAGATCGCCGGCCTGGCGGGCGATCTTGGCGGTCAGGTTCAGATCAAGCAGGAAGTTCTGGCCCAACTGCCTTTTGGCAACCAGATCATGGGTTTGCAGCACTTCCCGCAAACTTGGCAGCCCGTCAATTGATGCCATCAGGCCCTCCGGTTCGCTTGTTCAGGGTTCAGCCGAAGCCCCGGAAGGCCAACTTTCGTACAGCAACCATCCGCTGCGCCAGTCGCAACGCCGCAATCAGGCTGTCGGGTCGCGCCACCCCAAGCCCCGCGATATCGAAACCGGTGCCATGATCAGGCGACGTGCGGACGAAGGGCAAACCGAGCGTTACATTCACGCCGCCATCGAAATCCAGCGTCTTGATCGGGATCAACGCCTGATCGTGATACATGCACACCGCCGCATCATAGCCGGCCCGCGCCCGGGCGTGAAACATGGTATCCGCCGAAACCGGCCCATGCAGCACGAATCCTTCGGCGCGCAACCGGTTCAGCACGGGTGCGATCACGGTGATCTCTTCGCGGCCCATGCTGCCGCCTTCGCCCGCATGCGGGTTCAAGCCAGCCACGGCGATGCGCGGTGCGGCGATTGCGAAATCGCGGATCAGACCGGCCCGGGTGATCCGCAGCGTCTGCTCCAGCAAAGCCGGGGTCAGGGCGGCTTTGACAGCACAGAGGGGTAGGTGGATCGTCACCGGCACCACGCGCAAGGCCTCGCAGGCCAGCATCATCACCACATGCTCAACGCCTGCCAGATGCGCCAGAAATTCGGTATGGCCGGGGAAAGCGAACCCCGCGCCGTCTTTCAAGGCCTTTTTGTGGATCGGTGCGGTACAGATCGCCGAAGCCAGCCCGTCTTGCACCAAACCGACGGCGCGGGCAATCACCGCGATCACCCCAGCCGCGTTGGCCGGATTGGCGACGCCAGACACCGCCGGGGCGGCAAAAGCGTGCACCAAGACCGGCAGAACATGCGGCGGCACCGATGCCGCATCGGTTGGCGTTGCGATTGCCGCAAAATTGCTGCCATCTGGCAAATGCCGCGGGTCGCCAATCCAGAAAAACGGCACGCTTTTGCCA
Source organism: Paracoccaceae bacterium (assembly GCA_031384695.1). GTDB lineage: Bacteria > Pseudomonadota > Alphaproteobacteria > Rhodobacterales > Rhodobacteraceae > JANNAV01. The sequence goes on along the minus strand of JANNAV010000179.1, from coordinate 13,080 downwards.
AGTCGCAGCCGGGCGGCCATGGCCAGTTCCGGCCCGATCCCGGCCGGTTCGCCGCAGGTCAGCGCGATGGGCAAATCCATGCTCACGGCTCGCGGATGATGGCTTCCGCGCGCAGCTCCTGAATGTAGATTTCGGCAAGCTGCGACAGACGCTGATTGGTCAGTTGCTGGCGTACCTGATCACGGCCCGGCTGCAATTCGGCGGGCGCCCCCCGGCTGCACAGCATCAGGAACACCTGCCAGCCGCCGCGTGTCAGGGCGGTGGAACTTTCACCGGGGTCAAGCAAGGTGAGCGCCGCCGCGATATCCGCAGGCACGTCACCCTGCGGGCGCGATTCGCGCAACAACCTTTCGGCGGGCAGGCCTTTGCCCAGATCATAGAGATCGTTGCAGGTGTCAACGGCGGCGCGGATACGGGCGGCTTCTTTGGCGTCGCCTGCGGGGAACAGGAATTGCGCATAATCTACCAGCGGTGCCGCAGGCCCGCCAAGCTTGTCTTCGCCCAGTTCCTGCAACTGATAAAGCACCACCGTTTCCGCCAGAACAACAGGTTCCGAGACCTGCCCGGGTGCAAGGTTGCGCAAAACCGCCGCAACTTCGGTTGGAAATTCGGAAAGCCGCGTCCAACCCAGACTGCCGCCGCGCCCTGCGGTAGGGCCTGCGGAGTTTGCCCGCGCCACCTCGGCAAAATTGCCGTTCTTGGTGATTTCCTGTTTCAATCGGCGTGCCAGCACCAGTGCATTGCCACGCTCACCACCTTTTGCAGGCAGCACGATTTCGGATGCCAGCGCTTTCAGCGCAGTTGTCGGCACAAAGCTGGCCAGCGCGCGATCAATCTCTGCCTCAGTGATGTTCACTGTCGGCGCGAATTTGCCGCGCACGATATCGCGCCAGGCCAAGCCAGCTTCGACAAAATCGCGAAAGGTTTCGGGCGCAATGCCGGCCTGACCCACCGCTTTCAGAAACTCTTCGGCGGTCAGGTTGGCGCGCGCCGCAAACTCTTCCATACCGGCTTTCAACGCATCAGGCTCAACCACCAGCCCAAGCTGTTTTGCCAGTGCCATCCGCAGCCTGTCTTCGATCAGGCTTTTCAAAGCCTCGGCTTCGATATCGCCGGGCTGACGCAGGATCTGGAAGAACAGGGTCCGCTGTTGCAACTCATACCCCGAGATCGCCCGGTCGTTCACGATCATCACGGGCGAAAAGGCACTGCTTTGGGCAAGCAGTACGGCGGGTGAGCAAACGCCGAGAGCAACGGCCAGAACGGCGCTTTTCCATAGGGTTAGCAGCCTTGGCAGGTGCAAGGTCGCGGGCTTTCTCATCATCACCTGCCGAAGTTTATTTCGTGTGCACATCGTTCCTGTCAACTCCGGCATTGTCGCGCGGGGCCCGCCCCGGTGCCACCGCCAAAGCCCAGAAGTTCAAGCGAAAGGCCGAATTCGGTGGTAGGTTTCACACTAGTCGAGGAAGTGAACCGACGCGAGAGAGAAACATCGACCAGCAGGCATTCGTTGCGAAAAGCAAAGCCGAGGCCGGCCTGGGCCGCACGCCGGGCTTCGAAATCATAGCGGCTGGTGATCCGGCTGGTCCAGGAGGGGCTGAGTTTGACGTTACCGTCCAGCACCAGTTCCGAGGTTGGATCAGGCCGGTTTTCGGTAAGATCGGCCACCGCATGCACGTAACTGCCGGAGAGGCCGTAGCGCTCGTTTTGCACATCCAGCCGCACTTCGGCTTTGGTCAGATCAAACCCGTCGTCGAGCAGCAGCCGGTTGGTAAGCTGCAAACCGCTGGCCAGATCAAGCTGCCAGCCTACCAACCAATCAGACTTCACTCCATCAAGGCCTGAGGCGACCGAAAACTGTGCGGTGTCATCGGCCCGGAACACCCGGCCCGCCACGATCCCCAATGTCCAGCCCGCCGGATCGTGCCGCAGATAACTCAACCCCAGATTGGCCCGCAGGCCGCGTTCCTTGGCGTCAGAGCCGGGAAAGCGGTTCAGCGAGAACAGATTGCCTTCGTCAAATTCAACCAGTGCCGAATCCTCGTTGGGCAAGGTTTCCGTGCCCGAAGGCGCCCAGACGAGTTGTGCCACGGGCTCTATCACCTGCGCCACGCCGGCGCGCCCGGACCTGATCCAGGGCCAGCGCAATTCTACCGCCAGCGCCCCGTGCTGGCGCGTGATGGTGCCGCCGTAGATTGCATCCTGACCTATTGAGTAGATATCCGCCGTGGCCTCACCCAGCACCGCGGCCACCATCCCATTGCCCAGCACCCAATCGCGCCGCCAGTTCAACCGGATCGACGCCCGCGCCACATCGCGCCCGTCGGCAATCCCGTCGCCATTGCCATCGAACCCCGAACCCGAAGTGCGCAGATGACCGTGGGTTTGAAACCGCAAACCGCCTTCGCCGCCGAAACTGCCCAGTGAAAACCGCCGGTGATAGGTCAGATCACCGATGACGCTTGGCAAGGCCGCGTTCACCTCGCCTTCGCGGATCGACTGAAAGCCGATCAGGCGGGCGGCGATATGCTCGTTCCGGCGGGTGCGCGAAACCTCGATCCGGCTGTCGAGCCGGTCTTTGTTGGGATAGCCGTAATCCAGCAGATAGGCCGGGTCGCTGACCGTTTCCGCCTGCAATCGCAGGCCAAACCCTTGCGGCAAGGTGAACGCGCCGGTGGCGAAGAGATAACCGCGCGTCTCGCCCGGGCGGGTTTTGTCGCGGGCGATCGAGCCGGTGGCCTCGATATCACCGGTGGCGAAAGCCTGCCGGTAGCGCAATTCGACCGAACGCGCGCCCTTGGTTGTGAGGTACGGGGTGATGCGCAGGTCTTTGTGGGGGCCGAGGGTGATGAAATAGGGCACTTTCAGGCCGAACCCCAGATTGCTGCTGGAGCGCAAAGCCGGGTTCAGAAAGCCGCTGGCACGGTTCAGCGTCGGGTCGGGAAGCCGCAGGCGGGGAATGTAGAGCACCGGTATACCGGCCAGTCGCAACTGCGCGTGATCAAAGTAAAGCTGTTGTGTGGTTTGATCATGCACCACGCGCTGCGCCCTGATCTCCCAAAGCGGTGTCGGATCGCCGGCGCAAATCTTGCAGGACGAAGCAATCACCCGGTTCAGCGCAGTATAGCGGCCATCCACCCGGATCAGTTCCGCCGCCGACAGTTGTAGTTGCTGCGCCAGCACGAACCGCGCCGACAGCAGAACGCCTTGGCTGAGGTCGGATTTCAACGCCGCCTGATCGGCAAGTATGGTGATATCGGCGCCGTCGGTCAGCACAATGGGGCCGCTGATCTCCAGCCGGTCGGTGGCTTTGTCGTAAGAAACCTTGCTGGCCGTCAGGCGCTGGCCCCGATAGAAAATTTCTACGTGCCCCGCAGCCACCAGCACGGTTGTGCCATTCAGGGTGATGGAATCGGCAACCAGCGTTGCCCGGTCCTGCGCCGGAACATCTGTTGCCGACAGCAAAATCCCGGCGGACAGGGCGAGGAGAAGCCCGCAAATGCGGCGAAGCATCAGCCGTCCTCCAGATGCAAAAGCAGGCCAAGCGCCAGCAGCGTTGCCGCGACAGGGGGTGTCCAGGCAGCCGCAAGAATCGGTATTTGGCCATTTTCGCCAAGGACTTGCGCGAAGTTTCGGATAAAGAAGATCGTGAACCCGCCCAGCAGCGCGAACAAAACCATGCTGCCGGTCTTGCCCGCCCGCGCATGGCGCATGGTAAAGCCAGCAGCGATCAGAACCATGGCCGACAAGAACAGGGGAAATGTCAGCTCCATCTGCATCCAGACCCGGTGCCTGCGGGCCGAAAAACCGGCGCGCTCCAGACTTTGGATATATCCCGGCAAAGCCCAGAACGCGATGGCCGAGGGGGTGCCAAATCCGTCACGCAGCCGCTCCAATGTGAGATCGGTCGGCAGACGCAAGCCTATTGGCACCAGTTTCGCCTCGCGTTCCGGGTTGGTGCCGTCAAGCGGCCAGCGCTTGGCGTTTTGCAGCACCCAGGCACCCGGTTCAAGCCGCGCGGATTGCGCTTCGATCCGTTCGAGCAAGGTGCCATCGGTGGAAAAGGTTTGAAAACTGACGTCCAGCAGTTCAGACCCATCGGGATTGGCGCGCGCGGCCTTGATCACCATTTGCCCGGCATCGCTGCCCTGTCGCATCCAGAGCCCCTCGGCCGAGACCGACAGGATGGCGCCGCTGTTGTTTTCCATCCGCGCCGAGGCAACCAGATAGGCCTTGGACGTGGCGGCAACAAAAGGATTCAACACCGCCACCGCCAGCATGCCAATCACTATGGATGTCACCACCGGCGTCAACAGGAACCGCAAGCCCGAGCGGCCGGAAGCCCGCACCACCACCAGTTCCGACGACCGGGCCAGACCGATGAACAGGGCGATTGCCGCCAGCATCATGATCAGGGGGAATATCTGGTACAGGTTGAACGGCACCTTCAGGGCTGCAAGGTAAAGTGCGTCACCCATGCTGATGGCCTGGTCGGAATGACGGCGAAGTTGTTCGATCACCTCGATTAGCAGCAAAATCCCCAGAAACGCACCGAAAACCAGACAAAACATCTTGAGAAAGCGCCGGGCGATGTAAAATGTCAGGGTCATGCGGGCAGTCCGGCAGGCGGGCGCCGTTTCAGATGCCTTGCGCGCTGTGACAGCCAAAGCAGGGCTGCGGCAAAAATTGTGCCAACGATGGGTGCCGCATAAAGTGTTGTCCAGCCGCGCGGATAAAGCAGCGCAAGGCCGCTGCTGTAGGTCGATATCACCTGCACCACGATCAGCAACACGATGGCGACGATGATCTGCCGCCACAGCCCGAACCGGCTGAACGCACCAACCAGCAGTGCCGAAAACCCGATCAAAGCGGCTGCGGTCGCCAGAAACGGCTGGGCGAACCGGCTATGCGCGGCTTCGCGCAGGGTTTGGGCATCGACACCGGTTTCTGCCAGCAAAGCGGGGCTTTCCATCAGCAATTCGGCGGTGGGTATCTCGCCCACGCCGCGCGATTGCAGCGCATCATCTTCAACCAGACCGCCAAGATCGTAGGTAAAATCAACGAAGCGCGTCACCGACAGCCGCGCGCCCTCTTTTGCAAGTGTTTGCACCATGCCATCGAACATCACCAGCTTTGGCCCGGTTTCCGTGCGGGCAAACAGGGCTTTGCGCGCGGTGTAGGTGTTGCGCAGGTCTGGATCCCGGTCATCCGCCAGAAACATATCCAGCAATTCACCCGACTGCGCCAGTTCGCGGATGTAAAGCGTGATGCCCGGCGCGGGGTGGGTGAACTGCCCATCCCGCAAAAAGCGTGCGCTGACGTTCTGCGACACTTCGGTAGAGCGTTTGACCAGTTCGGATTGGCTGGCGGGCACCAGAACATGGGCCAGAACCAGCATCATCGCCGTCACGCTGAGGCCGAAATAAAGCACCGGCCGTGCCAGCCGGAACGCCGAAAAGCCGGTGGCCTGCATCACCACAAGTTCGCTGTCCTGAGTCAGGCGGTTGGCCACGTAAACCGCCGCCGCAAAAGCCGAAATCGGCAGCACAAGGCCGATTACGTTGGGCAGTGCCAGCAGCGAGAACTCGACAAATACCAGCGCTGTCTGTCCGTCGCCGATCAGGGTGTCGAACAATCCGACGGCGCGGTTGATCCAGTAGACCGACACCAGAATAAGCGAGAAAAACCCGAAAACCCCCAGCAATTGCGAAAATATGTATCGGTCGAATCTCGACACCGCGCCACGCCCCTGAGGTTTTCCTGCGCAAGGGTATCGGCTTTCCATGGCCGGGAAAACTCCTATCTGGCCTTCCGATACCTGCTGCGTTAGCCTTGCGCGAAACCTTGCCCCAAGCGGAGACCATGATGTCCCATCCCGTCGCCATACAGTTTCATTCCCGCGATGTCGGTGCTTTGGCGCAGATGCCGGGCCGTATCGTTCTGCTGGTGGACGGCGCAAAACCGGGCACGGCTGCGGCCCGCCGGATAGACAAGTTGATGCGGGGTGGTCTGGCGCGCGCGATGGCGTCGGAGGCGTTCGGCAAGCTGAAAGCCGGGGATGCGATGGAGCTTGCCTTTCCGGCGGGGCTTGTGGCCGAGGCGGTGCAGCTTGTGCCTTTGCCACGCCGCGCCACCGTCGAGCAGGCGCGCAAGGCCGGTGCCGCGATCGGGCGCAGTCTGGGGCAGGGGCCGACGACCGTTTTTGCCGAAAGCCATCCGCAAGCCGCCGAGGTTTCCTTTGGCCTTGCCATGCGCGCCTATGATTTCACGCCGCATAAAACCGGGCCGCAAAAAGCCGTGGGTCCGGTGACCATCGCCGTGGCCGACCCCGAGGCAGTGGCCGCCGCCGCAAGCCCGATGGCGGCGGTGGCAGAGGGGGTATTTTTCACCCGCGATCTGGTAAATGAACCCGCCAACATCCTGACCACGCACGATTTTGCCGCCCGGCTTGCCGCGATGCACGAGTTGGGGCTTGAGGTGGAAATCCTTGAGGAAGCGCAGTTGGAAAAGCTGGGCATGCGCGCACTGTTGGGGGTTGGGCAGGGGTCTGAAAGCCCGTCCAAGGTGGTTGTGATGCAGTGGAATGGCGGGCCGAAGGATCAGCCGCCCTTCGCGCTGGTGGGCAAGGGCGTGGTGTTTGATACCGGGGGTATTTCGATCAAACCGGCGGGCGGCATGGAAGAGATGACCATGGATATGGGGGGGGCGGGCGTTGTGGCGGGGGTGATGCGCACGCTGGCGCTGCGCAAGGCGGCCGCCAATGTGGTGGGGGTGGTGGGTATTGTCGAGAACATGCCCGACGGCCGCGCGCAGAGGCCCGGGGATGTGGTCCGCTCGATGAAGGGGGACACCATCGAGGTGATCAACACCGATGCCGAAGGGCGGCTGGTTCTGGCCGACGTGCTTTGGTACACCCAGGATCGGTTCAATCCCTCGGGCATGATCAATCTGGCCACTTTGACGGGTGCCATCATCGTGGCTTTGGGGCATGAGAACACCGGAGTTTTCTCGAACAACGATGCTTTGTGCGGCGCGTTTCTGAAGGCCGCGGCGGCAGAGGGCGAGGGCGCGTGGCGGATGCCGATGGGGCAAGCCTATGATGACAAGATCAAATCCCGGATCGCGGATATGGTCAACTCTTGCGGGCGGGATGCGGGCTCGATCACGGCGGCGCAGTTTTTGCAGCGGTTCGTAAAGCCGGAAACGCCGTGGTGCCATCTGGATATTGCGGGGACGGCGTTGTTGAAAACCGACAGCACGCTGGCGCCCAAAGGGGCGACGGGCTGGGGGGTGATGGCGCTGAACCGGCTGATCAGGGATGGCTATGAGGTGAAGTGAGGCCGGGCTGATGGGGCTTGCGATGTTCTATCAACTGAGCCGGTCGGCCGCCGGGGACACGGTGGCGAACCTGTTGGGGCGGGCTTTGGCGCAGGGGTGGCGGGTGATGATCCGCAGCACTGATCCTGCCCGCCTTGCCGGGCTCGATGGCCAGTTGTGGCTGGGTGCGCCGGAGGCTTTCGTGCCGCACGGCATTCAGGGCGGCGCGCGCGATGCGGATCAGCCGGTTTTGCTGGGTATGGGGGAGATTGCCAATGGCGCCCGCGCGCTAATGCTGGTTGACCGGGCCGAGGTCAGTCCGGCGGAAGCGCAGGTGCTTGACCGGGTCTGGGTGATTTTTGACGGTGCGGACGCGCTGGCGCTTGCGCATGCGCGCGGACAGTGGACAGCGCTGACCCAAGCCGGTGTGGCGGCGCAGTACTGGTCGGAAGACAGCGGAACCTGGGCCAAAAAGGCCGAAAAGGCAACGGTAAACTGATTTATTATCAATGAATTAGCGCGTGTTGCGTCCAATCGGGTTCACCCGGTTGAACGCAACACGCAACATTCCCAGGCTGATCTTGTCTTGGATTTCCTCCAATCTGAATCAGATTGAAGGAAATCCGCTTTAGCGCGACAATACCATCTGACCATCGCCGATCCGGATTTTGAACATGCCCAGATAGTCCATGCCCAGCAACGATGTGTCCATCGCACCTTCGTTCACCCAAGCCGTGACATCGCTGTTCTGAAATGGCCCCGACACCACTTTGGCTAGTTTGACGCGCGCCGTGCGCACCGTGCCGTTGGCTGTCATCGCCTCGCCCAGAAAGGGCAAGCCGTTGATGTCGATGCCCAGCGTTTCGGCGTCGTTGCGGTTCAGCACGATGTTGCTGGCGCCGGTATCGGCGAGAAACAGGATTTCCTTGCCGTCGATTTGCAGGGTCATGTAGTAGTGACCATCCTCGGCCTGCGGCAGCACAAGTTCGCCTGCTTCGGTAACCATCTGGCGCGGCGTGATATTCTGGCGCAGATCGCCCCAAAGGCCGTAACCCGCCATGATGCCGACAAAGATCATTCCCCAGGCGAGGGCGCTGCGCAGGGCCAGCCCAAGGCGGGTGCGGTACTCCACGATCACCCAACCGCCGATGGCCAGCAGCAGGATACCGAGGTAGATCAGTTGCGTGATGCGATCTGCGTCCAAACCCTGTGCCCTTTATCCGATCAACCCGGTGCCGCGCACGCCGTCGATCACGAACTGCACCGACAATGCTGCAAGAAGCATGCCCAAAAGGCGGGTGATCACGATGGTGCCGGTGCGGCCCAGCAAACGCTCCAGCGGCGGAGAAGCCAGTAAAAACAGATAGGTGGCAAGCATCATTGATAAAAGTAACCCCATCACTGCCAGAGTTGCGGGCCAGCTGCCGTCGGCCTCGCCCATCAGCAGAATCATCGTGGCAATCGCCCCCGGCCCGGCGATCAGGGGGGTTGCAAGGGGAAAAACCGACGGGTCGTGATCAGGCTCGGCGGTCTGACCTTCGCGGCGTTGGGTGCGACGCTCGAACAGCATGTCGAGGGCGGTCAGAAACAGCAATATGCCGCCCGCGATGCGGAATGCGGGCATCGAGATGCCGATGAAACCAAGCAGGGTTTCGCCCGCAAGCCCAAACAACAAAAGGATAATCGCCGCGATCAAACAGGCCCTGAGGGCCATGGCACGGCGGCGTTCGGCGTTCATGCCACGGGTGAGGGCGATGAACAGGGGGACGAGGCCGGGCGGGTCGATCACCACAAACAGGGTGGCGAAGGCGGTGATCAGAAATCCCTGCTCTATCATGACCTTACCCTGTTGCCGCCTCAAGCTTGCTTTGCGCCGAGAGCCAGAGCGCCTCGGCGCGGTCCAGCGCGCCCATCACTTCAGCATATTTCTTGTTCCATGTCTCCAATTCGCCGATCCGGCTTGCCTCGTAAAGCGCCGGATCGGCCAGTTTTTTCGCCAGACGATCGCGCATATCATTCAGTTTGCCCAGCCGTTCGTCGCAGGCCTTTACCTCGGAGCGGTAGGCGATGATCTCGTCTCGGCTGATTTTCCTTGGCTTTTCAACGGGTTTCGCGGGTTTCATGTCTTCGTCACCGGCCAGAAGCTGGCGGCGGTAGGCCTCCAGATCTTCGGTATAGGGGGTGACGGCGCCGCCTTTGACCAGCCAGAGCCTGTCGGCCACAAGGCCCAGCAGATGCATGTCGTGGCTGACCAGCACAACCGCGCCGGAATATTCGGTGAGGGCCTCGACCAAAGCTTCGCGGCTTTCCATGTCGAGGTGGTTGGTGGGCTCGTCTAGGATCAGCAGGTGGGGGGCGTCGATGGTGGCTAACAGTAAGGAAAGACGAGCTTTTTGGCCACCCGAAAGCCTGCCGACCACGGTTTCGGCCTGATCGGCCATCAGGCCAAAGCCTGCAAGACGAGCCCGCAGGCGGGGCTGGCCCTCGGCGGGGCGCAAGCGCATGATGTGTTGCAGGGGGGTTTCGTCGATGTGCAACTCGTCCACCTGATGCTGAGCGAAATAGCCGATGCGCAGTTTGGAGGATGAGACCATCTTGCCATCGGATGGTTGAAGTTTACCTGCCAACAGCTTGGAAAGAGTGGATTTTCCTTCACCGTTGCGACCCAGCAACGCGATGCGGTCATCCTGATCTATTCGCAATGACAACTTTTTCAGCACCGGCGGGCCGCCATAACCGACTGCGACCCCCTCCATGTTGATGATGGGGGGCGAGAGTTCCTCGGGCACTGGAAACGTGAACACCACTTTCTTCGCATCCTCGGGTGCGGTGATCGTGGTCATCTTTTCCAGCATTTTCACCCGGCTTTGGGCTTGTGCGGCTTTGGAGGCTTTTGCCTTGAAACGGTCAACAAAGGCTTGCAGATGCGCGCGGCGCAGATCCTGCTTTTTGGCCTCGGCCTGCAACACGGCGCGGCGTTCGGCCACTTGCCGTGCGAATTGATCGTAGGGACCGCTCCAATAGATGAGCTTTTTGCCATCCAGATGCAGGATGCCGTTGACGGCCCGGTTCAGCAACCCGCGGTCATGCGAGATGATGATGACGGTGTGCGGATACTTCTGCAAATAGGCCTCAAGCCACAACGCGCCTTCGAGATCGAGGTAGTTGGTGGGCTCGTCCAACAGCAGGTAATCGGGCTGGGCGAAGAGGACGCCTGCGAGGGCCACGCGCATGCGCCAGCCGCCGGAAAAGTCGGAACAGGGGCGTAGTTGTGCATCAGCATCGAAGCCTAAGCCCTTGAGAATGCTTGACGCCCGGCCTTCGGCGGACCATGCGTCGATGTCGGTCAGGCGAGCTTGAATCTCGGCGATGCGGTGCGGATCGGCGGCGTCTTCGGCCTCTTCCAGCAGGCTTGCGCGTTCGGTATCGGCACTGAGAACGGTGTCCAGCAGCGAGGTCGAAGACGACGGCACCTCTTGCGCCACACCGCCGATGCGGGCGCGGTTGGGCAGCGAAATCTCGCCCCCCTCAAGTGCCAATTCGCCTTTTATAAGGCGAAACAGCGTGGTTTTGCCCGAGCCGTTGCGCCCGACAAGACCAACCTTGTGGCCAGTGGGAATGGTGGCGGACGCGCCCTCCAACAGGGGGCGGCCTTCGACGGAATAGGTGATATCGGCGATTTTCAGCATGGGGGGGAAGTGCCCTATGGCAGGCGCGGCGTCAACTGGGGTTCGGCTGGGTGCTGCATCCAATTGATGCAGCCGGCTATGCACATCCTATGCATACGCAGCCTGCTTCGCGGCTTTTCAAGGCGGCGGGGTCGTGATAGCAGGCGGCCACCTGAATTTCGGCGCGGGGTTGCCCTGCGCCTTGTCTTATGGAGACATCTTATGGCCAGCGAACGCACTCTTTCGATCATCAAGCCGGACGCCACGCGGCGCAACCTGACGGGGGCGATCAACGCCAAGTTCGAGGCCGCCGGTTTGCGGATCGTGGCGCAAAAGCGCATCCATCTGACGATGGCGCAGGCGGGGGCGTTCTATGCCGAGCATTCTGCGCGGGGCTTTTACGGCGAGCTGTGCGAGTTCATGGCATCCGCGCCGGTGGTGGTGCAGGTGCTGGAGGGCGAGGGCGCTATTTTGAAGAACCGCGAAGTGATGGGGGCGACGAATCCGGCCAATGCCGACGCGGGCACCATCCGCAAGGAGTTCGCGCTGTCGATGGGCGAGAACTCGGTGCATGGATCGGACTCGGAAGCATCGGCGGCGCGCGAGATCGGGTTTTACTTTTCGGGGCTGGAACTGGTCGGCTGATTGAGTTTGCCGCGATGAAAGCCCGCGCAATGGATGTTGCGCGGGCTTTTGCTTTGGTCAGGCGATGATCTGGAAATCGGTATTTGACAGGGCGAAGTTGTTGTCGAGCACGGCAAAGACGATCGACTGAAAGAAGGTGCCCACACCGTCGGCGTCATAGCGCAGGGTGCCGGTGGCAGCGTCGTAGAGGATGCGGTCATTGGCATCGAGGGCGGCGGTGCCGTTGACAAAGAAGTTGTTGCTGAGGTTGCCGGGGGCGAGGGTGGTAAAGACATCGTCGGACAGGCGGATGCGTTCGCCCGCGCCGGAAAAATCGACGATGCGGTCGACGTTGGCGGTGGCATCGAGGGCGGTGTTGAACAGGAAGACGTCGGTACCGAGGCCGCCTGTGAGGATGTCATTGGCGAGGCCGCCGTTCAGCACGTTGGCGAAATCATTGCCGATCAGTTTGTTGATCGCGCCATTGCCGGTGCCGTTGACGGGGTTGGTGCCCAGCAGAATCAGGTTTTCGACGTTATCGGCCAGCGTGTGGGTGACAAAGCTGCGCGCGGTATCGCGGCCCCCCAGGGTGCCATTCAGTTCCTGCACCACATCGGTGCTGTCGCGGATGATGAAGACATCATCGCCCAGGCCGCCGATCATGGTATCGCGCCCCAAGCCGCCGTCGATGAAGTTTGCGCTGCTGTTGCCGGTGATCTGGTTGGCCTGATTGTTGCCAAAGCCGCTGAGCAGGCCGGTATCCTGCAGAACAAGGTTTTCAACGTTATTGACGAGGGTGTAGCTGATGCTGCTGAAAACGGTGTCGATGCCGGTGTCGGCCGGAGCCTCGCTGACGATGTCATTGGCGGAGTTGACGAAGTAGGTGTCGCCGTCCTGTCCGCCGAACAGGCGGTTGGCGCCGGTATCGCTTGCCATGCCGCCGGTCAGGCTGTCGGCGCCGCTGCCGCCGAACAGCCGGTCGGCGTTTGCGCCGCCGAACAACTGATCGTCGTTGTTGCCGCCAAGCAGGGAGTCGACGTTGTCGCCGCCATACAGGAAGTCGTTGTCGTCATCACCGTTCAGGGTGTCGTTGCCGGCGTTACCGCTAAGCGCGTCTTCGCCGGTGCCGCCGTTGATCGCATCCAAGCCGTCGCCGCCAGACAGGAAGTCGAGATCGGCGTCGCCATTCAGGGTATCATTGCCGCTGCCGCCAATGAGCTGGTCAATACCATCGCCGCCGAACAGCAGGTCGTCGTTGGCACCGCCGGACAGATCGTCGAAGCCTTCGCCGCCGAACAGGGTGTCGTTGCCGGTGTTGCCGCGAAGCGTGTCGCTGTCGAGGTCGCCCACCAGGCTGTCTGCTCCCGACCCGCCGATCAGCGTGTCAAAGCCGACGCCGCCGAACAGGTCGTCGTCGCCGGACTGTCCCAGCAGATTGTCGTTGTCTTCAGCGCCATCGAGCAGGTCATTG
>JANNAV010000063.1:0-12190 GCA_031384695.1 Paracoccaceae bacterium | reverse complement strand
ACTGGTTGTTGCCGAAGGTGTCTTGTACCGAGTAATTCACCACTGTCATCAAGGGGATAACGGCAGAAAACGCCACCAGCACCAGCACCGGCAGCACCAGAAACCACGCCTTGTTATTCTGGGTCTTGTCCATCAGACGGCTCCTCCCGCGATGCGCCAGTCGTCGGCATAGACGTTGATCTTGCTGGCATCAAAGACCACGCGGGTCTGGTCGGCCGTGATTTCGGTGCCTTCGGCGGCAATGATGTTGAAGGCGGCCCCCGCAACCTCGCCGCGCAGAATGCGGTGGCGGCCTACGTCTTCAACCCGGTGCAGCGCAAAAGGCAGGCCGCCGGTTGTGGCAAGGCTGGCAAACTCGGGCCGGATGCCGATCTGGATGCGGCCTTTGGGGGTGCCATAGATGGCCCCCAGCGGCACTTCAACGCCCTGCACCTGCGCCATAGCCCCCGCTACCTGCGCCTCCAGCAGGTTCATCCCCGGCGAGCCGATGAAGTACCCCACAAAGGTATGCGCGGGGGTCTCGAACAATTCCTGCGGCGTGCCAAGCTGCACAACCCGGCCCTCCGACATCACCACCACCTTATCGGCAAATGTCAGCGCCTCGGTCTGGTCATGCGTTACATAGATCATGGTATGGCCAAACTCGCGGTGCAGCGATTTCAACTGAGTGCGCAACTCCCATTTCATATGCGGGTCGATCACCGTCAGCGGCTCGTCGAACAGGATGGCGTTCACATCCTCGCGCACCATGCCACGGCCCAGCGAGATTTTCTGTTTGGCATCGGCGGTCAACCCGCGCGCCTTGTGATCCAGCCGGTCTTCCATACCGATCATCCGGGCGATGTGCTGCACCCTTGCCGCGATATAGGCGGCGTCCATCCCCCGGTTGCGCAAAGGAAAGGCCAGATTGTCGCGCAGGGTCATGGTGTCGTAAACCACCGGGAACTGGAACACCTGCGCGATGTTGCGCTCGGCGGTGGGGGCGTCGGTGACATCCTTGACACCGAACAGAACCCGGCCATGGCTGGGGCGCACAAGGCCCGAGATGATGTTGAGAAGGGTTGTCTTGCCGCAACCGGAGGAGCCGAGCAGCGCGTAGGCGCCGCCATCCTGCCAGACGTGATCCATTTCCTTCAACGCGAAATCGGCGTCGGATTTGGGGTAGGACAGATAGCTGTGGGCAAGTTTTGAGAGGGTGATTTCAGACATTCAGGCGGCCTTTGCATAGGCGGCAGGGGCGGCCAGTGCCCCGGTTTGGTTGAAAAGATAGACATGCGCGGGGTCAAGCCAGACCGAAACATTGGCACCGGGCGCAAGGGTGTGAACCCCGTGCACAAGGCCAACCCAGCGGTCGGGGCCGTGGAAGAGGTGCAGGAAGGTTTCCGAGCCGGTGATTTCGGTTACCGATAGATTGCACGGCAATTCAAGCGCGGCATCGGAATGCTTGTGCAATTCCAGATGGTTGGCGCGAAAGCCCGCGAGGTAGGGGCCATCGGGCAGGGTGGCAAAGCTGCCCGCCGCTGGGGCGGTGGTGCCAGCGCCAAAGTTGATGCGGCTGCCGTCTTTGGTTACGGGCATGAAATTCATCGGCGGATCGGAAAACACCCGCGCGGTGGTGGCGTCAGTCGGCATCCGGTACACCTCGGGCGTCGAGCCAAACTGCGTCACACGGCCTTCGCTCAGCGTCGCGGTATTGCCGCCCAGCAGCAGCGCCTCTTCCGGCTCGGTGGTGGCATAAACAAAGATCGCCCCCGAAGCCTCGAATATCCTGGGGATCTCGGCGCGCAACTCCTCGCGCAGCTTGTAATCCAGATTGGCCAGCGGCTCGTCCAGCAGCACCAGCCCCGCGCCCTTGACCAGCGCCCGCGCCAAAGCACAGCGTTGCTGTTGGCCGCCTGACAACTCAAGCGGTTTCCTCTGCAACATCGGCGTCAGTTTCAGCATCTCGGCGGTGGATCGTACCGCGCGGTCCACTTCGGCGGCGGAAATCCCCATCAGCCGCATCGGCGAGGCGATATTGTCATAGACGCTCATCGCCGGGTAATTGATGAACTGCTGATACACCATCGCCACGCGGCGGTCCTGCACCCGCATGCCGGTGACATCGCTGCCGTTCCAGCGGATATGCCCCGCACTTGGCACATCAAGCCCCGCCATCAGCCGCATCAGGCTGGTTTTCCCCGACAGCGTCGGGCCAAGCAGCACGTTCATCGTGCCTTTTTCCAGCGTCAGCGTGGTCGGATGGATATGCGTCCGCCCTTCCACCTGCCGCGAGACTGCCTTGAATTCAAGCGCCATTGCCTTGGTCCTATTCGGCTGCAGGTGCGGTGGAAAGCACCGCGGGGGATATCTCGGTGGCCATCGCGGCATCAATCACCGCGATCTGGTCTGGTGTCAGGCGCAGGCCAAACTTGCCGCGCCGCCAGACAACATCGGCGGCGCATCGGGCATATTCGCGCGTCATCAGCCAGTTCAACTCGGCCCCGGTCAGCGTGGCGCCAAAATCGCGCCCCAGATCGGCCAGCGATTTGGCCCCGCCCAGCACGGCCCAGCTTTCTGTGCCATAAGCGCGGATCAGGCGGGCGGCGTGCGCCTCGGTCAGATAGGGATGATCGGCCCGCAGTTTGCCGCGCAGCGCCGCCACCCCGTCATGCGGAAAATTGCCGCCGGGAAGCGGCGCGCGGGCGGTCCAGTTGCCGCTGGCCTTGGGAAAGAACGGTGCCAGTTTCGCCAGCGCCTCTTCGGCAAGCTTGCGGTAAGTGGTGATCTTGCCGCCGAACACGTTCAAAAGCGGCGCACCCGCCGTATCCAGCGACAGCACATAATCGCGCGTCGCGGCCGTCGCCGATTTCGCCCCGTCATTGTACAAGGGCCGCACCCCGGAATAGGTCCAGACCACATCGGCGGCGGTGACGGGTTTGGCGAAATACTGGCTGGCAAAGGCGCAGAGGTAATCGCGCTCGCCCTCGGTACAAACCGCATCTTTCGGCGAGCCCTGATGATCATGGTCGGTGGTGCCGATCAGGGTGAAATCCTGCTCATAGGGAATGGCGAAGATGATCCGCCCATCGGTGCCCTGAAAGAAATAGCATTTGTCGTGATCGTAAAGCTTGCGCGTCACGATATGGCTGCCGCGCACCAGCCGCACACCTTCTGCCGAATTGATCCGCGCCACGTTGCGGATGATATCCTCTACCCAGGGCCCGCCTGCGTTGACCAATGCCCGCGCGCTGACGGTGGCAAGTCCGTCCGGTCCGTCAAGGGCGATCTGCCACAGGCCATCCGCACGGCTGGCCGACAGCACGCGGGTGCCCACCATGATCCGCGCGCCATGCGCCTCGGCGTCGCGGGCGTTCAGCACCACAAGGCGGCTGTCCTCGACCCAGGCATCGGAATACTCATAGGCCCGGGTGAACTTCGGGTTCAGCGCCCGCCCCGCCGGATCGGTGGTGAGGTCTACCGTGCGGGTGCCGGGCAAAATCTTCCGCCCCCCCAGATTGTCATAAAGAAACAGCCCCAGCCGGATCAGCCACGCCGGGCGGCGTCCCCGCATCCACGGCATCACCAGCGACAACAGTTTCGAGGTCGGCGTATCGCCCTCAAACCGCATGTCGCGGTGATAGGGCAACACGAACCGCATCGGCCACGCGATATGCGGCATCGCCACCAGCAAGGTCTCGCGCTCGGTCAGCGCCTTGCTGACCAGCCCGAACTCGAAATACTCAAGATAGCGCAAGCCGCCGTGAAACAGCTTGGTCGAGGCGCTGGAAGTGGCCTGCGCCAGATCGCCCATCTCGGCCAGCGCCACACTCAGACCTCGGCCCGCGGCGTCGCGGGCAATGCCGCAGCCGTTGATGCCGCCACCGATAATGAACAGGTCAACCGGGGTTGACGCTGCGGGTCTTTGAAGCACGCTGTCCCCCTCCCCGAATTCAACGCAAGCGGCAGAAAAGCCGCTTGGCCGCCTCCTGTCAATCACAATGTTCGTTTTTGTGCGATTTTTGTGAAAACGCATATTTTGGGGCTTCGGGCTGCGGCAAACTTCTGGCGAAACCGCGCGAGGAACCGATGCGAAAACGAACGCGCCCACGCCGCAGCGCCACCAAACCGCCGTTCTCGTGGCACAATGCGGCAAAATCACCGCAAGACCTTTGCCGGTTTTCGTTGTAACGATTGTAAAAGAGGGGCGGTTCCGGGCCGTTCGGCGGGAGGAGACGGCAAACATGGCGCTCAGCTTTCGGCAATTCGAAATCCTTGAAATTGCACGGGTTGACGGGCGGGTGGCGGTGGAATTGCTGGCCGAACGGTTTCAGGTCACGCTGCAAACGATTCGCCGCGATCTGACCGAACTTGCCGACGCGGGCCTGTTGGACCGGGTGCATGGCGGCGCCGTCCTGCGCACCGGCGTCACCAATTATGGCTATGAAGAGCGGCGGCGGATGAACGATGCGGCCAAGGCGGCAATCGGGCGGGCCTGCGCCAGGGCGATCCCCAACAACTCGTCGCTGATCCTCAACCTTGGCACCACCACCGAGGCCGTGGCGCGCGAATTGCTGAAACACACCAACATCACGGTGGTGACCAACAACATCAACGTCGCCAATATCCTGCTCGCCAACGAATCCTGCGAAATCATGGTGACAGGCGGCGCGCTGCGGCGGTCGGATGGCGGGTTGGTGGGCGAGTTGACCACCGAGTTCATGGGCCAGTTCAAGGTGGATCACGCGGTGATCGGCGCATCGGCGCTGGATGCCGACGGCGACCTCTTGGATTTCGATCTGCCCGAGGTGCGGGTGTCGCGCGCCATCATCCGCCAGTCGCGCAAGGTATTTCTGGTGACGGATGCCTCAAAACTCGGCCGCTCGGCACCAGTGCGGCTGGCGTCCCTGTCCGAGATCGACGTGGTGTTCACCGATCAGCCCTTTCCCGATGATCTGATGCGCCGTTGCCGCGAGTGGGAAACCGATGTGCGGCTGGCGTGAACCGGCGGCTGGCTTGAACCGCCGGCTGGGTTTTGCGGTGGCGGGATGGGTTCTGAAAACGGCTTGCCCTCCTAAAGCGGCACCGCAGCCCCCAGGATCATGATCGACTGCGCCGGGTTGAGGCTGATCACCGATTGCACCCAGACTTGCGAAAAGGCGCGGGCGAACTCTTCGGGGTACTGATGCACCAGATTATGATAGTTGCAAAGCGCCACCACCACGCCGGTCAGCTTGACCGTCAGTTGCTCCGATCCCCGCAGCCGCAGCAGCGTCGTCAGGCAACAGGCGATCACGAACCCGGTCAGCGTGTTCACCAGCAACTGATACGCAGGCGTCAGATCCTGCCCCAGACCGGCCGCAAGGTGAAACCGCGCGAAAAGGCCAAGCAACCCGCCGCTCAGCCCCAGCCCGAACGCCAGCAGAACCGACAGCGAATATGCGATGCTGCGAAACACCCCCTGCGCCGGTTTCCGGCGTGGCTGCACGCGCGGGACGTAACGATAAACCTCGTCCTGCCCGACAAAGATGGCGCTCTTGGTATGGCCGGTGCCGGCAGTGATCCGCTGCAGGCGGGCGTCGAACTCTGCTCTGATGACGTCTGCCGACATTGCACCCCGCGTTACGTGAACCGCCCCGGAGCCACCCCGGATTTGCCGTTTCATACCGCGCAACAATGGCAGCATTTTGCGCGAAATCCGGCAACTCTGCGGATGCGGGTCGTATGCATGGGTTGTGCATAGCGGGCTGCATGCCCTATGGCGCTTGAAAACCACCGGCAAAACGCGTATCTCGCGGCGGCAAGACAGATGAACGGAAGCGAAAATGGCCAGAACCAACCCCATCCAATTCGTCCAGCAGGTGCGTTCCGAGGTGGCCAAAGTGGTCTGGCCAACCCGGCGCGAAGTGGTTCTGACCACCATCATGGTGTTCGTGATGGCGGCCCTGACGGCCACGTTTTTCTCGCTGGTGGATATCGCGATCAAGTTCGGGCTGGGTGCCATCGTCAACAGCGTCTAGGGCGGTAAAGTCTTGCCGATGGCCGGATCAGGCTTTGGAATTCCCTTGAAATCTTTGATCCGGGGCGCTATCCGCACAGCAGAAATGGGGCATCGGCGTGCAGCGATTCGAGCTGCGCGCTGTTTTTTGTTCCGGGAACGGGTGGGTTAACCACCTAAAATATATGAATTATTCGGGCGCGGATGCGTTCGGGCAGATGGGTGGAAGTGGTATGGCCAAGCGGTGGTATTCGGTAAGCGTTCTCTCGAACTTCGAGAAGAAGGTGGCCGAGCAGATCAGAACGGCCGTCACGGATGCCGGGCTGGAAGAAGAGATCAACGAAGTGCTGGTGCCCACCGAAGAGGTGATCGAGGTGCGGCGCGGCAAGAAGGTGACCTCCGAGCGCCGTTTCATGCCCGGCTATGTGCTGGTCAGGATGGAGATGTCGAGCCGGGGCTATCATCTGATCTCGTCGATCAACCGGGTGACCGGGTTTCTCGGGCCGCAAGGCAAACCGATGCCGATGCGCGATGCCGAGGTAAATCAGATACTTAACCGCGTGGAAGAGGGCGAGATCGCCCCCCGCAACCTGATCCGCTTCGAGATCGGTGAGAAGGTCAAGGTTACTGACGGGCCGTTCGAGGGCTTTGAAGGCATGGTTGAAGACGTGGACGAAGGCCACAGCCGCCTGAAAGTGGCCGTGTCGATCTTTGGCCGGGCAACCCCGGTGGAATTGGAATTCACTCAGGTTTCCAAGGAACTCTGAGTGCATCTTGTGGGAGGCGCGCGTCCCGGACTTGTCCCGGGATGACAGACCGGACCACTCAACACGCCTAGCAGCCCAATTCAGGGCGGGCGCTGTGAAAAAGGAGAGGCCGGATGGCCAAGAAGATTATCGGCAGCCTGAAGCTGCAAGTAAAGGCGGGCCAAGCGAACCCGTCCCCCCCGGTGGGCCCGGCTTTGGGCCAGCGCGGGTTGAATATAATGGCTTTTGTCAAGGAATTCAACGCGAAAACCGCCGATCTGGAACTGGGCACGCCCACTCCGGTGGTGATCACCTACTATCAGGACAAGTCGTTCAGCCTTGAGTTGAAGACCACGCCTGCCTCTTTCATGCTGAAAAAAGCCGCTGGCCTGCCGCAGGTTGGCAAGCGCAACCGCGCCAAGGGTTCGGTCAAGCCGGGCCATGCCATGGTGGGCTCGGTGTCGCTGGCGCAAGTGCGGATGATTGCCGAAACCAAGATGAAAGACCTGAACGCCAACTCGATCGAGGCGGCGATGCAGGTGATCATCGGCTCGGCGAAATCCTGCGGCATCGAAGTGAAAGGGTAAGTCATGGCCAAACTCGGAAAACGGACCAAGGCCGCGCGCGTGGCTTTTGACGGCAAAGACCTGATCTCGGTCGAGGCTGCGGTGACGCTGATCAAGGCATCCGCCACCGCCAAGTTCGACGAAACACTTGAAATTGCAATGAATTTGGGCGTTGATCCGCGCCATGCGGACCAGATGGTGCGCGGCGTGGTGGCACTTCCCAACGGCACCGGCAAGACCGTGCGGGTTGCTGTGTTCGCGCGCGGTTTGAAGGCCGACGAGGCCAAGGCGGCGGGTGCGGACATTGTGGGCGCGGAAGATCTGTTACAGATCATCCAGGGCGGCAAAATCGAGTTCGATCGTTGCATCGCCACCCCCGACATGATGCCGCTGGTGGGGCGTCTGGGCAAGATCCTGGGCCCGCGCAACCTGATGCCGAACCCCAAGGTCGGCACCGTTACGATGGACGTGAAAACCGCCGTCGAAGCAGCCAAGGGTGGCGAAGTGCAGTTCAAGGTGGAAAAAGCCGGGGTGATCCATGCCGGGATCGGCAAGATCTCGTTCTCGGATGAAAAGCTGGCGCAAAACGTGCGGGCGTTCGTTGAGGCCGTGGCGCGTGCCAAGCCGACCGGTGCCAAGGGTGCGTACCTGAAGAAGGTCTCATTGGCTTCGACCATGGGGCCGGGCGTGTCGCTTGATCTGGCATCGGCTACGGCGAAGTAAGCTCAAGGGGCGCGCCATGAATGCGCACCCTACGGGATCTGATCCTGAGACGGCCGCGGGTATCGGCGGCCGTTTTATTTTCTGGTATGCGAAGGCTTTGGTGGCTTGGGGGCTTGGATATCCCGCAGGCAATCGCTATCTAGCCCGGATACCACAGGTTGCGTGATTCGTCGCGCCGCTTGGGTATACTTTGTCCAAGACGGTGGGTGCCCTCGCAAAAGGGCTTAATTTCCTTCCTGAGATGGGGTTCGAGACGGTTTCACGGGGATTTCCTCGGGTGATCTTGTTTCGGGACGCATCACGGACCCGAACGTGCGGGGCCAATGCCGCGTACAAACATGAGCCGGGGGGAAACCCCCACACTTGGAGTGAACCTGTGGATAGAGCCCAAAAAGAGAAAGTGGTCGATGAACTCGGCCAGATCTTCGCAAGCTCTGGCGTGGTGGTAATTGCCCATTACGTAGGTATGACAGTTGCACAAATGCAGGACCTGCGCGCCAAAATGCGCGAAGTAGGCGGGTCCGTTCGCGTTGCCAAGAACAAGCTTGCCAAGATCGCCCTTGATGGGAAACCCGGTGTTCAAATGGGTGACCTGCTAAAGGGTATGACCGTACTTGCCTATTCCGAAGATCCTGTCGCTGCGGCGAAGGTTACGGAAGCCTATGCCAAAATCAACGAGAAGTTCGTGA
This sequence comes from Paracoccaceae bacterium, assembly GCA_031384695.1. Classification (GTDB taxonomy): domain Bacteria; phylum Pseudomonadota; class Alphaproteobacteria; order Rhodobacterales; family Rhodobacteraceae; genus JANNAV01. Next base: position 3,489 of record JANNAV010000063.1, on the reverse strand, counting down.
TTCTGGGCGGGGCAATGGGCGATACGGTGCTGGACCAGGCTGGTGTGAAAGCCGTGGCCGCTATGCCGTCGCGTGAAGAGCTTATCGCTCAGATCGTGTCCTGCATCGGTGCGCCGGGCGCAAGCATTGCCGGGGCCATTGGTGCGCCTGCTTCCAACATCGCGAGCATCCTCACCACCATCGAGGAGCGGTTCGCCGCATAAAGCAACCAACGCCTGCGTGGGATGATTTCTCGCCTCGTTAGAACCCAATCTTAAACGAACGGAATGAACAAATGGCCGATCTGAACAAACTCGCCGAAGACATCGTGGGTCTTACCCTGCTTCAGGCACAAGAACTGAAAACCATCCTGAAGGACAAGTACGGCATCGAGCCCGCTGCCGGCGGCGCTGTGATGATGGCGGCTGGTCCTGCGGCTGCGGCGGCTCCGGTTGAAGAGCAGACCGAATTCGACGTCGTGCTGCTGGAAGCCGGCCCGAACAAGATCAACGTGATCAAGGAAGTCCGCACCATCACCGGTCTGGGCCTGAAAGAAGCCAAGGATCTGGTTGAGGCCGGCGGCAAGGTCAAAGAAGCTGCCACCAAGACCGACGCCGAAGCCATCAAGAAAAAGCTGGAAGAAGCTGGCGCCAAGGTTGAGCTGAAGTAATTCAGCCGGGGCCATCCGGCCCTTGCCCAAAGAAATGGCTGGGTCCAAAGCAATTTGGGCCCGGCCTTCTGTGTCTTGGAAGGGGCTTTTGTTAAAGCGGCTTCCCAGGCGCGGTGCAAGGTTCGGGAGCCACCCTAAGGGACGTGTGGCACGAATAGAACCTGACCCCCTGCTTCGCATGCGGTGCGCTCCCGTGGCCCGACGGGACGCGCGCCAGCGAAATGATGAAAGGTTACGACGACCATGGCGCAAGCTTACGTTGGCCAAAAGCGGATCCGCCGGTACTTCGGCAAAATCCGCGAAGTTCTGGATATGCCGAACCTGATCGAGGTTCAGAAATCGTCCTATGATCTATTCCTGCGGTCTGGCGAGGGCGACAAGCCCGGCGACGGGCAGGGGATTCAGGGCACCTTCCAGTCGGTGTTCCCGATCAAGGATTTCAACGAAACGGCCGTGCTGGAGTTCGTGAAATACGAGCTTGAAAAGCCGAAATATGACGTGGACGAGTGCCAGTCGCGCGACATGACCTATGCCGCCCCTCTGAAGGTAACGCTGCGTCTGATCGTGTTTGATGTGGATGAAACCACCGGGGCGCGGTCGGTCAAGGATATCAAGGAACAAGACGTCTACATGGGTGACATGCCCCTGATGACGCATAACGGCACGTTTGTGATCAACGGCACCGAGCGGGTGATCGTCAGCCAGATGCACCGCTCGCCGGGAGTGTTCTTTGACCATGATAAGGGCAAGACCCATTCGAGCGGCAAACTGCTGTTTGCCTGCCGGATCATTCCCTATCGCGGCTCGTGGCTGGATTTCGAGTTTGATGCCAAGGATCTGGTGTTCTCGCGCATCGACCGCCGCCGCAAACTGCCGGTGACAACGCTGCTCTATGCGTTGGGCATGGATCAGGAAGGCATCATGGATGCCTATTACCAGACCGTCATGTTCAAACATGTGAAAAATCAGGGCTGGGTCACCAAATTCTTCCCCGAACGCGTGCGCGGCACTCGTCCCACCTATGACGTGGTCGATGCGGCCACCGGCGAGGTGATCTGCAAGGCGGGCGACAAGATGACGCCGCGTATGGCGAATGATCTGATCAAGTCTGGCAAAGTGACTGATTTGCTGGTGCCTTATGACCATATCATCGGTCGTTATGTCGCAAAGGACATCATCAACGAGATTACCGGCGAAATCTGGGTTGAAGCCGGTGACGAACTGACGATGGAATATGACCGCGATGGCGGTGCCAAGGGCGGCAGTCTGAAGCTGTTGCTGGATCAGGGCATCACCGAGATTCCGGTGCTGGATATCGACAATGTCAACGTCGGCCCCTACATTCGCAACACCATGGCTGCCGATAAGAACATGGGCCGCGATACAGCACTCATGGACATCTACCGCGTAATGCGCCCCGGCGAGCCGCCGACGGTGGAAGCCGCGAGCCAGTTGTTCGACACGCTGTTTTTCGACAGCGAGCGTTACGATCTGTCCGCCGTTGGCCGGGTGAAGATGAACATGCGGCTTGATCTGGGGGCGCTGGATACGCAGCGCACGCTGGACCGCGCCGACATCATCGCCTGCATCAAGGCTCTGACGGAACTGCGCGACGGCAAGGGCGAGATCGACGATATCGACCACCTCGGCAACCGCCGGGTCCGCTCGGTTGGTGAGTTGATGGAAAACCAGTATCGCGTCGGCCTGCTGCGCATGGAACGTGCGATCAAGGAACGCATGTCGTCGGTGGAAATCGACACGATCATGCCGCAAGACCTGATCAACGCCAAACCGGCGGCGGCGGCGGTGCGTGAGTTCTTCGGCTCCAGCCAGCTTAGCCAGTTCATGGACCAGACCAACCCGCTGTCGGAAGTGACGCACAAGCGCCGCCTCTCCGCCCTTGGGCCGGGCGGTCTGACCCGCGAGCGTGCGGGCTTTGAGGTGCGCGACGTGCATCCCACCCACTATGGCCGGATGTGCCCGATTGAAACGCCAGAAGGCCAGAATATCGGCCTGATCAACAGCTTGGCCACCTTTGCGCGGGTGAACAAATACGGCTTCATCGAAACACCCTACCGCAAGGTGATCGACAACAAGGTGACCGACGAGGTTGTCTACATGTCGGCAACCGAAGAGATGCGCCATACGGTGGCACAGGCCAACGCCGCACAAGACGCCGAAGGTCGGTTCACCGATGATCTGATTTCCTCGCGCAAAGCCGGTGAGTTCATGCTGAACCCGCCCGAGGCGATTGACCTGATCGACGTTTCGCCGAAGCAGTTAGTTTCGGTTGCGGCATCCCTGATCCCGTTCCTTGAGAATGACGACGCAAACCGCGCCCTGATGGGTTCGAACATGCAGCGTCAGGCGGTGCCTTTGCTGCAAGCCGATGCGCCGTTTGTGGGCACCGGGATTGAAGCGGTGGTTGCGCGCGACTCGGGGGCCGCGATCATGGCCCGCCGCGCCGGAGTGATTGATCAGGTGGATGCCACGCGTATCGTGGTGCGCGCCACCGAGATGCTGGAGCCGGGCGAGCCGGGGGTGGATATCTACCGTCTGCGCAAGTTCAAACGCTCTAACCAGTCGTCCTGCATAAACCAGCGGCCGCTGGTGAAGGTGGGTGACACGGTGCTGCGCGGCGAAGTGGTGGCCGATGGGCCTTGTACCGATCTGGGCGAATTGGCCTTGGGGCGGAACGTGGTCGTGGCCTTCATGCCGTGGAATGGCTATAACTACGAGGATAGTATCCTGATTTCCGAGCGTATCCTGCGCGACGACGTGTTCACCTCGATCCATATCGAAGAATACGAAGTGGCGGCGCGCGATACCAAACTGGGGCC
>JANNAV010000316.1:0-1955 GCA_031384695.1 Paracoccaceae bacterium | reverse complement strand
GCGGCATTACCCTGAGGCGGCAGGGGCCGAGGTGCCGGCGCTTTCGATGTTTGATGCGGTGGTGGTGCTACAGGCGCGGTTGATTGCGCAGTGGATGGGGGTTGGCTTCATTCACGGGGTGATGAACACCGACAATATGGCGCTGTCGGGCGAGACGATCGATTACGGGCCATGTGGGTTTATGGAGGGCTATGCGCCGGGCACGGTGTTCTCATCCATTGATCATCAGGGGCGCTATGCCTATGCCAATCAGCCGTTGATTCTGGGGTGGAATCTGGCGCGGCTGGCCGAGACGCTGCTGGGGTTTTTCGCAGAGGAGCCTGAGCGGGCGGTGGAGATTGCCAATGCGCGGCTGGGGGGGATTGCGGCGATTTATCAAGCGGAATGGCTTGCGGTGATGCGGGCGAAGCTGGGGCTTTTGGGGGAAGATGCGGGCGACGTGGCGCTGGTGGAGGATTTTCTGGGGCTGATCGAGGGGGCGGATTGGACGCTGGTGTTTCACCGTCTGGCGGCGGGCGATACTGGATTGATCAAGGAAAAGAGTGGGTTGCAGGCGTGGCTTCAACGCTGGCAGGCAAGGCGGGGGGCGGGGTGGCAGGCGGTGATGGCCGCCGCGAACCCGAGTATCATTCCGCGTAACCATCTGGTGGAGCAGGCTTTATCGGCGGCAACCGGGGGCGATATGGCGCCGTTTGAGGCGTTGCTGGCGGCGGTGCGGGCGCCTTTCGGGGCGGTGGCGGGGCGGGAGGGCTTTGCTTTGCCCGCGCCAAGCGGGTTTGGGCCCTATGTTACCTATTGCGGCACCTGAGGGACGTTGACGGGACGGCGTTCCATCGGTCTAGTGATGCGATGAACCCGCATGTTGATATTCATAACCGGTTGGCGGCGTCTTTGCGCGAGACGCGCAAGGCGCGCGGGCTGTCGCTGGATGCGGTGGCCAAGCTTTCGGGGGTTTCGCGCTCGATGGTCAGCCAGATCGAGCGGGGCGAAAGCAGCCCGACGGTGGCGACGCTGTGGAACCTGACGCAGGCGTTACAGGTTGATTTTGCAGGGCTTTTAGAGGGGCGGCCAGAACCGGGCATCACCGTGACACGCGCAGATGCGGCACCGGTGATCGGTGGGCGGGGGCAGGGGTTGCGTATCCGTATCCTGTCTGCGGCCGAGGCGGTGGGGGATCACGAGGTCTATGATCTGAGTTTTGCCGCCGGTGGTGCGCTGGAGAGTGAGGCGCACTCAGTTGGCTGCCGCGAGCATCTGACGGTGATCGAAGGGGTGATCAGCCTGCGCTCGGGTGAAGAGGAAAGCGTTTTGAATCAAGGCGATACCGCGCATTATCCGGCAGACCGGCTGCATGCGATCCGGGCGGTTGGCGGGCCGGCGCGGGCGTTGCTGATCGTGCAGGACAGTTGACACCGCGGTAATTTGCGCGCAGATTTCCGCCAATGTGGAAGGATATCTGTTATGACGGATAAGGCGAGCTTTCTGGACCATCTGCGCGAGACGCTTGCGGGGATTGATGCCGAGGGGCTGATGAAGCGCGAGCGCGAGATCACCGGGGCGCAGGGCGCGCATGTGACGGTTGCCGGGCGCGGGATGCTGAACCTGTGTGCCAACAACTACCTTGGGCTGGCCGATGATCCGCGTCTTGTTCAGGCCGCGAAAGACGCGATGGATGCGTATGGCTTCGGTATGGCTTCGGTACGGTTCATATGCGGCACCCAAAACCTGCACCGGGCGCTGGAAGAGCGGCTGGCGGACTATCTGGGGATGGACGATGCCATTCTGTTTGCCGCCTGTTTCGATGCCAACGGCGGGCTGTTCGAGCCGCTGCTGGGGCCGGAAGATGCGATCATTTCGGACGCTCTGAACCATGCCTCGATCATCGACGGGGTGCGGCTGTGCAAGGCGAAACGCTACCGCTATGCCAACAGCGATATGGCCGATCTGGAGGTGCA
>JANNAV010000335.1:0-1887 GCA_031384695.1 Paracoccaceae bacterium | reverse complement strand
GTCGCGATGCGCTTCAACCCGGACCTCAAGGCGAAGTATCAAGCCCTCCGAAACGCCGGAAAACCCGCCAAAGTCGCCATCACCGCCCTGATGCGAAAACTCATCGAACTGGCAAACACACTGGTCAAAGCCGATCGACTTTGACAGCCAAAAGGGGCTTGATCAAGACGGATACTCTAACCGCGCGCCGCCAGAACCGGCATGTCCAGCCCCTGCATCACCGGCGCATCGCGCGTCTCGATGGCGGCCATCACCGCGCGGGCGATGAAATCACCGGCCTTGCCGACATCCTCGCGCACCACGATGATGCCTTTGCGAAACCGCGCGAGGATCGGGATCGCCTCTTTCGAGGCCATATCGAAATCGCGTTCAAGCAGCAAACCCGCAGCCTCGCCGGCCACAACCGCCGACATTGCCGCCGTGGTTGATCCGGCAATCACCCCATCGGGCCGGTCCGGGCCAGCGAACAGGGCGGCCATCACCGCCTCTACCCGTTGGCTGGGGGAATCGCTGTCGATCCCCTCCACCAACCGCGCCGCCACCCCCTGTGCCTGCGCCTCGGCCAGAAAACCCGCCATCATGTGGCGCGCATAGCTTTGCCCGCGCGGCGGCGTGATCAGCGCCAGATTGCGCCGCCCGCGCGCGGCCAGTTCCTGCACCGAAACCCGGCAAAACGCATCATTGTCGAAATCGAAATAGGCATGCTCCACCCCCATGTCCGACCGGCCATGCGTGGCAAACGGCATGCCCTGCGCCGCCATGAAGGCCACGCGCGGATCATCGGGCAGGATCTGGTTGATCAGCACCCCATCCGCCGAATTGGTTTCCCAGATATAGCGGATCGGCGTCATCGGGTCTTCATCCGGGAAAAACGGCATCACGATCATATGATAGGCGGTGCCCCGCAGCGCCGCTGCCACCGAATAGATCAGCCGCGAGGTGTGGTTCATCACATCGGATTCCGCACTCATCACCAAGGCGATCACGTTGGTGCGCCCGGTGCGCAACCGCACACCGGCGCGATTCGGCCGGTAGCCCACCTGCAACGCCACCTCGCGCACCTTGGCCTTGGTATCCGCCCCGATATCACCCGCATTCTGCAACGCGCGCGAGACGCTGGCCACCGACAATCCCGTCAGATTGGCGATGGTCTTGAGCGTGGGGCGTTCACTGGAAAAACCATTCGGCACGGGGGGTTCGCTTTCCTTTGGCGGCGCAGTTGCACCGGCATACCGGCTTTGGATGATACCCAGCATCCGGGGCAAGGGACAGTGTTGTTATGGATTGAAAACGAAAGCGTAATCGTTATAGTCGCGTACTATAACGATTACGTAAAGGGAGGATACCATGAAATATACCAAACTGGCGGCGGCCCTGCTGGCCGCGACTGCCTTGACCAATGCCGCTTATGCCACCGATCTTGAGGTGACCCATTGGTGGACCTCGGGCGGCGAAGCGGCGGCGGTGACCGAGCTTGCCAAGGCATTCGATGCCAGCGGCGACAAATGGGTTGACGGCGCCATTGCCGGGTCGGGCGGCACCGCCCGCCCGATCATCATCAGCCGCATTCTGGGTGGCGATCCGATGGGCGCCACCCAGTTGAACCACGGCCTTCAGGCGCAGGAACTGATCGAGGCGGGTCTCTTGCAGGACATCACCGACGTGGCCGAGGCCGAGGGTTGGAAAGACATCATCAAGCCGATCAGCCTGCTCGATGCCTGCACTTACGAGGGCAAGATTTACTGTGCGCCGGTGAACATCCACTCGTGGCAGTGGATGTGGCTGTCGAACAAGGCCTTTGCCGATGCGGGCGTTGCGGTGCCCACCAACTGGGATGAGTTTGTGGCCGCAGGCCCCGCGCTGGAGGCCGCAGGCAAAGTGCCCCTC
>JANNAV010000218.1:0-13264 GCA_031384695.1 Paracoccaceae bacterium | reverse complement strand
CAGGCGGCATCTGATGCCCTCGATCCGCCGCCCGGATGGCAATTCGTGGGGTATCTGTGTGTGGGCTACGCCGAATTTGCCGATGACACGCCGCTGTTGCACCGCAGCGGCTGGCAAGCCAACACCGCACAACCCTGGCTGATCCGGTGATCCGCTCCTCGCACGCTTACGCCGCCCTGATCTTCGATCTTGACGGCACGCTGATCGACAGCGCCCCCGATATGGCGGCGGCTGTCAATCACTATCTGGTGGCGCAAGGCTGGCCGGCCCAAGGAACCGCTTATGTCGAGCGTTTCATCGGCCACGGCCCCCGTCGCCTGCTGCAAGATATGTTCACCGACCTGCAACTGCCCACCGATGCCACCAGCATAAATGTCGCCTACACGGCATTTATGGCAAATTATTGGGCGTCGCCAACGCGGCTGACCCAGTTTTACCCCGATGTGGCCTCGGATTTGCGCAGCCTGCACGGCGCAGGCATCGCCCTTGGTCTTTGCACCAACAAACCGCAGGCGCTGACCCTGCGCATTCTGGACCAATTGGGAATTGCCCCCCTGTTCAGCGCGGTTGTGGGCTCCGATACCGTGCCAGCCTGCAAACCCGACCCCGGCCATCTGCTGGCGGTGGCCGGTAAAATGGGCCTGCAACCCGGAACATGGGCCTATGTCGGCGACAGTGGCATTGATCAGGCCACCGCACTCGCGGCAGAGGTTCCGTTCTTCGTGGTGCCATGGGGTGGCGGTGCGCGGGTGAAGGTTGCAGATGGCCACCGGCTTACCCGCATACGTGACCTGATCTGAGCCGTCCCGGCCAAAACTGATCCTGAACCAGATCGCACTGGCGCTGGCAGAGCGCATGCTCACACAAGGTCTGCCCCTCTGCGGCCACCACCAGCCCTGCGGGAAAAAGCCGCTGTCGGGCGGGCCGGTTGGCAACAGACAAAGAAGCGCCAACCCATAAGGTCCAGCAGCCTTCAAAGCCGGATGATCTTGTCGCCGACAGCCACGCTGCCATCGCTTTCGACCGAACAGAAGATGCCGCGCAACCGCAATGCCGCGTGCGCGCGCACCCAGGCATAGGCCGGCCTGCCGCAGCGCGCTTTCCATTTCACGCAGCCGTCATTCCACAGATCAGACACCCGCAGCACCGCAGTTCCGGTGGCAATCAGGCTTCCCGGTGGCAGGTTTTCCACCGACATGTTCAGATCGGCTACGATCTGATCGCCCGGATGCACGGTTTTATCGCGGTTGCGCCAGCACAGATCCAGCACCCGCTGCGGCAGGATCGACACCTGAATGCGCCGGTCGGGCGTGCCGTCCTCCAGTTTCAGCCACGGGGTTGCCATCTCGAAATCACCCTCAACCCCGCCCGCCCGCGTCAGGCGCAGCCGGTCGGTGAACACCCGGTCATTGTATCTGCGCCGGTACATCAGCATCGACACCGGGCCATTGTCGCGCGGCGCGGCCAGCACATGTGGGGTGGCCTGTTCAATCTCGGCTGTGGTCACAAAATCGGGCATTCCGGCACTCCTCGGTCTTTGGTCGGTCATGGCGCTGCCTTTTATGAAGCGCGGTGCAAGTTCAGACGCTCCGCCAGCCCGCTTGCCAATGGCTTGGCCCGCCGCCGCATTCTACTCCCCCGGCGTCCGATGCGGCGGCGCCATCGGCCCCACATCAATCCGTTCATGCCGGATCGGCATATCGACATCGACCGGATCGTCCATCTCGCGCCCATAGCCATGCCCGGCGGCCACGGCGGCGGCGATGATGGCGGGGGCCTCGCAATCGCCAATCCGCTTCAGCGTGAAGGGCAGCGTTCCCGCCACCCCCTGCGGGCTTGCCATCAGGCTTTGATACAGCGCATCCGACGGCGCACGATGGCCGACAACCACCAGTGACGTGGCGGGCAAAACCATCTCGCGCCCCGAATACTGGCAGATCAGCGTCGCCTCGGTGCCGTCAAAATGCGCGATGCCGTGCGCAGTCACGATCCTGACGCCGATCTTCATCAGATGCGTGCGGACGCGCCAGCGTTCCGACGTCATCTGCGCCCAGTAGGATACCGAATCCAGCGGCGTCACCAGCGTTACCGGCAGGCCCGCCGCCCGCACCCGTTCGGCGATCACGCCGCCCATGTAATAGCCGTCACCATCATAAAGCACGGTTGGTCCGCTGGGCAAACGCCCGTCCATGATGTCATCGGGGGTCAGCACCTCGCTGCCCGCATCGGCCACGGTCACATAGACATTGTCCTGCGCCACATCCTTGCGCCAGCGCGCGCCGGTGGCAATCGCCACATGATCGGCACCAACCGCCAGCACATCCTCCGGCGTCAGGCGGCTTTCGCGGAAAATCCCGACATTCGGCAGCCGCAGCAGCTGTTGCTCGCGGTAATCGCGCACCCGGATGTATTCGCTCATTCCGGGCAAAGATGCCTCGCGCACCACCCGCCCCCCCAGCACCCGGCTGGCTTCTGCCAGCGTCACCTCATACCCCCGCATGCCCAACGCGCGCGCCGCCTCCAGCCCCGCAGGGCCAGCACCCACAATCAGAATGCGGGCGTCCGAGCCTTTTCTGGCGATCTTTTCGGGATGCCAGCCCTTGCGCCACTCCTCGCCCATCGTCGGGTTCTGGGTGCAGCGGATCGGCACGCCGATGCTGTCGCCGGAATAACAGATATTGCAGCCGATACATTCGCGGATATCGGCTTCGCGGCCTTCCATGATCTTGTTCGGCAGGAACGGATCGGCAATCGAAGGCCGCGCAGCACCAATGAAATCGGTGATCCCGCGTCTGACCTGCGACGCCATCGTATCGGGCGAAGTAAAGCGGCCCACCGTCACCACCGGCTTCGTGGTCACCGATTTCACAAAGGCCATGTAAGGCTCCAAAGACGCCTCTTTCACAAAGCGCGACCCCCCCATTTCATAGGAATAATCCTGAATGTTGATATCCCACAGGTCCGGCATTTCGGCCATCGAGGCCAGCATGTCGCGCCGCTCGCCCCAGATCGGCACCCCGTCGGCGCCCTCTTCCTCATCTGCGGAAAACCGCACCGCCACCGCACATCGGTCGCCCACCGCCGCCTTGGTTTCCTCGATCAATTCGCGCATCAGGCGGGTGCGGTTTTCCATCGACCCGCCGTATTCATCGCTGCGGGTGTTCACATGGCGGTTCAGGAAATGCGACAACAGATAGTCATGCGTGGCATAGACATAAACGATATCAAAGCCCGCGTCCCGCGCCCGCAAGGCGGCCTTCTTGTGCCAGCGCCGCAGGTTGGTGATATCGGTCTTGTCCATCGCCCGGGCCTGAAACGGATGGCCAACCGAATTGGGCAGGTCCGCAACATCCATCGCCCCCAACCTTGTGCCCATATTGCCCGTCCGCGCGCCGCCGAACCATAACTCCGCCCCCGCCAAAGCCCCGTGTTCATGCACCAGATCGGTCATCAGCGAATGGGCGCGAATATCACTGTCATCCCAAAGCGAGGCCGAAACGTGATGCGCATCATCGGATGCCGGGTGGATCGAGTTGTATTCGGTGTTCACCACCCCCCACCCCCCCTCGGCCTTGACCCCCCGCATCGCGGCCAAAGTGCGCGGGCGCTGCCAGCCCATGCCGGTGCAATGGGGCACCTGATAAAACCGGTTCTTCGCCGTCACCGGGCCAATCTTCACCGGCTCGAACAGAATATCGTAACGCGGGTCGCGGGTCATGTGGCAGGTCCGTTCAATAGGGTTTGCGGGGTGCCGAACTGGCGGGGAAACATCAGCGCCAACACCCGGCGCACCTGCGCTTTTGACCTCTCACGCGTGAAATCCGCCGGATACAGCAGCATGTTCAACCACAGGCCGTCCATCAGCGCCTCCAAAGTGAGCGACACAAAGATCGGGTCGATACCCATGTCATCCTGATCCGCCGCAATCGCCCGGATCAGGCGCATCGATTCCTGATGCCGCTCTTCGTCGATATCCTCGACAATGGCGCGGTAGGTGCTGCGATTGGCGGCTTCGCCGAAAAACGCAAACCAGACCGACAGCTTTTTGGGGCTGCAAATGCCCGGATGGAAAAATGAATCGATGATCGCAAGAAAGCGGTCCGCATCGCTCAAACCCCTGGCCCCGATGCCTTTTTGCCACTGATCCCGATGTTCGCTCGCCACAAAACGCAGGGTTTCCTCGAACAATCGCTCTTTGCTGGCGAAGTGGAAATTCACCAGCCCCAGCGACAGTCCCGCCACTTCGGTGACTTTGGCCAAAGTGGTGCCGGTGATGCCATATCTGGCGATGCAGTCAATCGTCGCTTCGATCAGTTGCCCCTGCCGCACCGATTTATCCTCGGTCCGGCGCGGCTTTTGGGCGGTTGCATCGGTTGGGGCCACGGTCATATCTTTTCCGGCTTTGTCACGCATGATCAAGCACCACACAGGCGTCGTCGCTCCATGTCAGCCAAACCTTCTGGCCCTGCTCCACCGCGTGCTGCCCGTCGCGCTGCTGGTTCGGAACAGAAACCGCCACAGGCTCTGCCATGCCATCCACCTTGACGTAATGCTGCCGCCGCTCGCCCAGATATGCCGTTGTCAATACCGTGCCCGCCATCACATTGCGTGCAGCTTCCGGCGGCGCTGCCCCCAGCACCAGCTTTTCCGGGCGCATGGCGACAACCACCTTCGCCCCGTGCGCCTGACGCAAACCCTGCGCATCAACCTCGATCCGGCCCAACCCCTCGGCCTCGATCTGCGCCGATCCCGGGGTTGGCCTGCTGACTTTGCCTGCAAAGAAATTCATATGGCCGATAAAGCCGGCCACAGCCCGGCTGACAGGGGTTTCATAAAGGCCCGCCGGGGTATCAATCTGCAAAACCCGGCCCGCCGCCATCACCGCGATCTTGTCGGAAAGGGTCAGCGCCTCTTCCTGATCATGGGTCACCAGCACAAAGGTCACCCCCACCGATTTCTGCAACGCCCGCAGTTCCAACTGCATCTGTTCGCGCAACTGCTTGTCCAGCGCACCAAGGGGTTCGTCCAGCAAAAGCGCCTTGGGCCGCATGATCAGGGCGCGGGCCAAAGCCACGCGCTGCCGCTGGCCGCCCGACAACTCATAGGCCCGCCGGGTGCCGTAGCCGGGCAGTTTGATCAGATCAAGCATTTCCTCGACCATCTCGTATCGCCGTGAACGGGTCAGCCTTTGCTTGCGCAACCCATAGGCAATGTTGTCGCGTACGCTCAGATGCGGAAAAATCGCATAGCTTTGGAACACCATGTTCACCGGGCGGTGGTGCGGCGGCACATCCGCCATCGGCTGGCCGTCAATCATGATCTGGCCGCCCGAGGTGCTTTCAAATCCCGCAATCATCCGCAGCAACGTGGTCTTGCCACAGCCCGACGCGCCCAACAGCGAGAAAAACTCGCCCCGCTGAATGTCGATCGACACATCGGAAATGGCCTGAAACGTGCCAAAGCGTTTCCCGACATTGCGGATGGATATCATCGGTTCCGTATTTACTGTCACTTGAAAATCCCGCTTTGCGCGCTTTTGGGCAAGCCGATGCGGCCAATCCACAGGCTGAGGAAAATGACGATGAACGAGGTCAGAATGATCAGGCTGGACAGCGCCAGCATTGAAGGAAACTGGGTCGGAAACCGCAGTTGCCCCCAGATATACATCGGCAAGGTGGCATCCGTGCCACCGAGGAAAAACGCCATGATGAATTCATCAAACGAGATGGTGAAACACATCAGCAGACTGGCCACGATCCCCGGCGCCACGATGGGAAAGGTGATCCGCCAAAAGGTGATCCAGCCGTTTTCTCCCAGATCGGCCGAGGCTTCCTCCATCGACAGATCAAACCCCTCGAACCGCGGCAGCAGGGTGGCAATCGCAAACGGCAGACACACCACGATATGGCCAAGGGTCACGGTATAAAGCGACAGCGGCACCCCCAGCCTGCTCATCAGAACCAGCAGGGCCACGCCAAAGATGATGCCCGGCACCACCAGCGGCAGCATGATCACCCCCACAATCGGCCCGCTGCCCGGCAGGCGGTTGCGGGCAATCGCCTTGGCCGCGAACACCGCGATCACCGTGGACAGGATCGATACCGTCAGACCAACCCGGATACTGTTGCCAAGCGCCGCAAACACCGGCTCGCGGTTCAGCAGGGCCAGATACCAGTTGAAGGTGAACCCCTCCAACGGGAACCTCACATAAAGCCCGCTGTTGAACGAAAACACCGGCAGAATCAGCAGCGGCAGATAGATGAAAAGCATGAACACCACCGCATAAAGCCGCAGCGAAGTGTTCGGCTGGCTGATGTAGGTGCCAGGCTTCATGCCGCCCACCGCTGAAACATGCGGGTCAATCCGAACGAACACAGCCCCAGCAAGCAGATGATGATGACAAGGATCACCGACAGCGCCGCCCCCATCGGCCAGTTGTTGACCGACCCGAATTGCAACTGAATCAACGTGCCGATCATCGTGCTGTCCGGCCCGCCCACCATGGCGGGTGTCACATAATCGCCCAAGGTTGGGATGAACATCAAAAACACCGAGGCAATAACCCCCGGCAACGAGAGTGGCAGCGTGATCCGCAAAAACCGAAGCACCGGCCCATCGCCCAGATCGGCCGCCGCCTCCAGATAGGATTTGTCGATCTTTTCCAGCGATACGTAAATCGGCAGGATGGCAAAGGCCGCCCATGAATGCGCCAATGTGATCGACACCGCCGTAGTGCTGTAAAGCAGAAACCGCAGCGGCTCGGTGATCAGGCCCAGATGCATCAACCCCGAATTGATCACCCCTTCATAGCCAAGGATCACCTTCCACGCGAAAACCCGCAACAGATAGCTGGTCCAGAACGGCAGGGTGATCAGGATGATCCAGATCATCTTGTGGCGATGCACATGAAACGCCACGTAATAGGCCATCGGATAACACAGCAGCACCGTCACAATCGTGGCCATCCCCGAAATCCACAGTGACCGTTGCAAAAGCGCGGCGTAGATCGGCTTTTCATAGGCGGTCTGGTAGTTCTGCAAGCTTAGGGTGGTGTCATAATCATAGCCCACCTGCGTCCAGAAACTCAGCATCACCAGCATGGCGCAAGGCACCAGAACCGTCAGCCCCGTCACGATCAGTGCCGGTGCCAACAACCCGTAACCGCGCAGATGCTCGTGCCTGAACAGCAGCCTGCCGATCCACCCGGTCCGGGGCCGGGCCGCAGACCTGTCAGCCACAAACGGCGCGTCAGAATGCAACGGATACCTCACTTCATTGGGCGATGCCCCGTCTGGCAGATCAAAAACCCGACTTGATCACTTCAAACTCGTTGACGATCCGGGCGTTCCATTCAAGTGATTGCGGCAGCCCGAAATGCCCCGCCGCAAGAATCTTGTTGGGCTCCCGCGAAAGCCCCATGCTGGCCAGCTTGGCATCGCCAAACTTTTCGAACGATTTGCGGTTCACCGCGCCATAGCCATAGTCTTTCAGAATGAACTCTCCCGACGGCACGCTGATCAGCGAATCGATGATGTCATAGGCGCGGTCCAGATTGGGGGCCTGCGCATGCAGCATCGGCCCGCAAACCCAGGTCAACGCCCCCTCTTTCGGTTGCGCGAACTTCACCGGCACCCCTTGGGTCTGCAACGACAGGGCCGAACTGTTCCAACCCAGCACCGCCACCAACTCGCCCGAAGCCATCGCATTGTCGGTCGATGTCGTGTCATCGGTGTAAACCCGGATCAGCGGGCGTTGTTGGCGCAGCGCGGCGGCAATCTTGTCAAAAGCAGCATCAGTGCCGATCTCGGCAAACGGCACCCCGGCCTTGATCGCACCCACCCACCAGGCATCGCTCGCGGTCGCAAGGCTGCCTAGCCGCCCCGCATAGCGCGCGTCCCACATCATATCCCACGATTCCTCGCCCTGAAGTTCGAACAGGTCAGTGCGGTAGATGATCGAACTTTGGCCCCATTCAAACGGCGCCATCCAGATCATGCCGTCCGCCTGCCCGTTCGCCTGATTATAGGCCATGTCGTAAAGCTCAGGAAACACATCCGGCCAATTCGACAGGCGCGTGGTGTCGATCGGCTGAAACAGCCCGGTGGAAACCCAGTTCGGAATGTCGGAACTGCACGGATGCGCCACATCGGCCACAAAGCCGGACCGCAGCTTGGTCAGCGCATCCTCGGTGCTGCCATAGATCGAGAAGTTCGGCATTTCGCCGTGCTTTTCCACATAGGGCACAAACATCTCCGGTACATCAAAGCCGCCCCAGGTAAAATAGGTGGCCTGATCTTCGGGCGCGGCCATGGCCCGGCGTGGCAGAACCGGCATCGCGGCTATCGTCACCCCCGCCGCGAACAGCGACCGGTTGAACACCCTGCGGCTTAACTTGCCGTCACGAACCGCACCAAGTTGGTCGAGCACATCCATCTGATCGTCTCCCGTGTTGCTACGGCTGCAAGTCAGGCCAATATCCGGGCCCCCGGTTGGGTGGCCGGATATCATCTATCGACTGAATACTCATTCAATCATTGCGCGACGTTTGAAAACGAGTCAAGTTCTCAATTCAGCCGCGTCAAAGTTTGTCAGGCGGGCGCGGCGAAGTTGGGGCAGGGTCAGATGACGGAACGGATAACGGCCGTCAAAGCACCGGCGATCCTCATTCTCGGTGCCGGACTGGCCGGTCTTGGGGCGGCGCAACACCTGGCGCAGGCAGGCGTCGGCGTCACGCTGATCGAGGCGCGTGACCGGATCGGCGGGCGCAGCTGGACCAGCCACCTTTGGCCCGACCTGCCGCTCGATATGGGGGCAAGCTGGCTGCACGGCATAACCGGAAATCCGCTGACCGCCATCGCCGACGCAATCGGCGCCGCCCGCACCCCCACAACCTATGCAAAGTCGGTCACCTATGACGAAACCGGCGGCCGCATCGGCTATCCTGCCATGGTCAGACAGGCCATGGCCCTGATCAAAGCCGCACGCAAACGGGCCCGCACATTGCCGCAGGACATTTCGCTGCAACAGGCCGTCGAGGCATCCCCGGAATGGGCCGGTCTTGCCGCGCGCGACCGGCGTATCCTCCGGCTCGCGATCAACACCCGGATCGAGCATGAATATTCCGGCGACTGGAGCCGCCTGTCGGCATGGAACTTTGATGACGGCGGCGATTTTCCCGGTGGCGATGTGGTGTTCAACCGGGGCTACGGCCCGCTGGTCGATCACATGGCGCGCGGGCTGGACATCCGCCTTGGTGAAGTGGTGCAGGCGGTGGCACCCGTTCAGGGCGGTGTCCTCGTCACCACCAACCGGGGGCGGCATCAGGCTGGCCGGGTTATCGTTACCCTGCCGCTTGGGGTGCTGAAATCGGGGCAGCCGCGCTTTGCCAGCCCCTTGGGCCAAGCGCGGCAACAGGCCATCGACGGGCTGGAAATGGGCCTGCTGAACAAGTGCTGGCTGCGGTTCGACCGGGTGTTCTGGCCCGCCGATCTGGACTGGATCGACTATCTCGCCCCCGAACCGGGGCTTTGGGGCGACTGGCTGAATGCCGCACCCAGCACGGGCCAGCCGGTGCTGGTGGGGTTCAACGCCGCCGCCATGGCCGAACGGATCGAAGGCCTCGATGACCGCGCCACCACCGCCTCGGCGATGCAGGCCCTGCGCGCAATGTTCGGCACCGCCATTCCCGATCCCGTGGCCAGCCAGATCACCCGCTGGCGGCAGGATCCCTTCGCACGCGGCGCCTATTCCTTCAACGCCGTGGGCACCTCGGCGCAAAGCCGCCGCGCCCTGTTCGGGCCGGATTGGGCGGGCCGCCTGCTCTTTGCGGGCGAAGCCACCTCGCATGATCATCCCGGCACGGCGCATGGTGCCCTGATAACCGGCATTGCCGCCGCCGTCGCGGCCCTGGCGCAACCCGCAACGACGCCCTGATCCCCCAGGCTGCGAACATCATCACGCGGTCAGGCTCGCAGCACAAGGTCGGACGCCGTCTGCTCGTCGGTGATCAGGGTGGTCGGCGCCAGCGTGTTGATCGCCGCCTTCAGGGCAATCAGCTTGTCCTTGCCGCCCGAGATCAGAACCCGTTCCGGCGTGCGCCGCAGATGCGCCAGATTTGCCGAAATCACCCGGTCATTGACGTCATGCTTCACCAGATCACCCCGCTGGTCGATGAAATTGTAAAGCACATCGCCCACCGCCCCGGCCTCGATCAAAGACCGCCGGTCGGATTCGCTGATATAACCGGTGCGATAGCTGGTCGTCAGGGTCGATATCCCGCCCACCGACAACAGCGCCACATCCAGCTTTTCCGCCATCTCAAAGATCGCGGCCAAGCCACAGCGCTCCAAAAGCGCGTGCTTGGTCTCCGGGCTGTCCACCACGGCAGGTGCCGGGATCAAAAAACCTTCACCCTGAAACAGTTCGGCAAACTGCCAGGCAAATTCCGCCGGGTTGAAACGCCGCGCCGCCGCGATCCCCCCCAGCAGCGACACCACCCGGAAATCCACCAGCGTGGCACCCGAGATGAACGGCAAGGTGTTGTAAAGCGTGCGCCCCCAGCCCACCCCCACCGTCATCCCCGATTTCATCAGGCCGGAGATAAAGTTTCCGGCCGCCGCCGCGATAACCTTCACCGGGTCTTCGTCGGGGTTCAGGAAAGGCGCTATGATCACCCGCGCGATGCCATAGCGGTTTTCAACGCTGCGTTCCAGTTCCACCAGTTCGGCGAGGGGGGCCGAGATTGTCACCCGCACCTCGTTGCGGCGGCGGGCATCTGCCAGAAGCCGCACCACCATCACCCGGTTGATCCCCAACTGAGTGGCAATATCGTTCTGGGTGCAGCCCTCGACATGATAAAGCCACACCGCCCGCGCGCGCAAACGGTCGGTTTCGCTTTGCGCTCCGATGGCTTGTATCGCCGGCTGCATGCATCGTCCCCGGTTTCAGTCCGCTCAGGCGGCAATCTCGGCTGCTGCCAGATGGCGCGCAAGGATACGCGCCACCCGGTCAGGGCATTCGATCTGCGGAACATGTCCCGCGCCCGCCAGAAGATGCATAGCAAATTCCCCGTCAGCAGCAAGCACGTGCCGGTAAGGCAAGATATGATCCTGCCGCCCCCAGATCACGCAATTTGGCAGGTCCAGCCGCGAAACGGCGGCGCGCAGATCGAAAGCCTGCACGCCATCCGGAAACAGGCTGTCGGCCATATCGGCCTGCACTGCCCGCAAGGCGGGGTCGGCCCGCAGTTTCATCGCGGCGCGGGCATAATCATCGCTGATGCCATCGGGTGTGGCCGTCAGCCGCCGCAACCAGGGCGCAAGGCTTTCGGCGCGGCTGGCGCGGACGATGCCCATCAGAGTGGCGGCATCAATCTCGGGGCCAAGACCCGCAGGCGCGATCAGCGACAGGCTGCGCAGGCGGCGGGGCCGGATATCGGCGATGGCAATGGCCAGCGCCCCGCCCAGTGAATGGCCAAGCAGGTGAACGCTGTCCTGCCCCCGGGTGGCGTCGTCAAAGGCTTCCACCAGCATCCGGGCAAGATCGGCGAACCCCCGCAACCCGCGTCGGGGCGAGCGGCCATGCCCCGGCAGATCAATGCGGATCAAGGCCCGCTGCGGCCCGATGGATTTTTCCAGCGCGGCCCAACTCTGGCTGTCCGCCGTGAAGCCGTGGATCAGCACAACCGGCACCCCCGCGCCCTCGCGGCGGCTGATATGCAGCGGGCCGGCCTGCGGGGCCCATCGGGCCGGGGCAGCCAAGGGGGCGGCCAAGGGGGCGGCCTGCGCTCCGGCATCCAGCCGCGCCACCACATCGCCGCGCTGAATGCGGCCCCGTGGCCCGGACCCCGCAATACTCTCCAGCGCCATGCCCGCCTCCCGCGCCGCCGCGCGCGCCGCCGGGGTGGCGCGCAACGCACCGTTCTGGTCAGGTATGAAGGCGGGGGCTACATCTGGCGGGGAAGGGTCGATATCGGGCGCGCGCGCCGGCTCAGGCTCAGGCTCAGGCTCAGGCTCAGGGTTGGGGTTGGGCTCGGGGTTGGGGGCCGCCGACACCGGAACCGCGCCAATCGCTTCGCCCACCGCATAAATCCACGCGACGACCGTGCCTACCGCCACCTTGTCTCCGGGCCGGGCGCTCACGCCATGCAGCGTGCCGTTTGCCGGCGATTCCACCTCCATCGCGGCCTTGTCGGTTTCGATATCGAACAGGGCGGCCCCCTTGGCCACCACACCGCCCTCGGCCACATGCCACACGGCAAGGGTGCCATGCGTCATGTCCATATCGACCTTGGGCAGGATCACTTCGGTGGGCATGACTTACACCTGACGGGTGGCAAGGCGGCGGGCGGCGGCGGTGATGGTGTCGACCTGCGGCACCGAGGCGCGTTCCAGATCGGGGTTGTAGGGCACCGGGGCATCGGCGGCCCCCAGCCGGATGATCGGCGCGTCGAGGTAATCGAACGCGTCGCTTTCCGCCACCATGGCGCTGATCTCGGCGCCCACGCCGAAGGCCTTGACGCCTTCGTAGACCACCATCAGCCGTCCGGTCTTGCGGACGCTCGCCAGAATGGTGTCGCGGTCGATCGGGCGGATGCAACGCAGGTCGATCACCTCGGCATTGTTGCCCTCGGCGCTCTGCGCCTCGGCGGCCTCCAGCGCGCGGTGCACCATGATCGAGCCTGCCACGATGGTCAGGTCGGTACCGGGGCGGCGGACAAGGGCCTTGCCGATGGGGGTCAGGTAGTGACCCGCCGGGACGTGACCGCGCATCTTGTACAGCAGCTTGTGCTCGAAGATCATCACCGGGTCGGGGTCGGCCAGGGCCGCCAGCAGCATGCCCTTGGCATCCTCGGGGGTTGACGGTTGCAGCACCTTCAGCCCCGGCACATGGCCGAACCAGGCCTCGATGGATTGCGAGTGCTGTGCCGCCGCCCCGGTGCCTGACCCCGACGGCAGGCGGAACACCACCGGCACCGAGGCCTCGCCGCCCAGCATGTAGCGCAGTTTCGCGGCCTGGTTGACGATCTGCTCCATCGCCAGCATGGCAAAATCGCTGAACTGGAACTCGAAGATCGGCTTCAGGCCGGTCAGCGCCGCCCCCACCGCCACGCCCGCGCCGCCAAGCTCGGAAATCGGCGTGTCCATCACCCGGTCGGGACCGAACCGGTCGACCAGATCCAGCGTGACCTGGAACGCGCCGCCATAGACGCCGATATCCTCGCCCATCAGGATCACCGTCGGATCGGCCTCCATCGCCATCGCCA
>JANNAV010000176.1:0-4703 GCA_031384695.1 Paracoccaceae bacterium | reverse complement strand
TGAGGTGACATCAGCACTTGATCCGCAATTGGTGGGTGAAGTGCTGGACACCCTGAAAATGCTTGCGACAGAAGGCATGACGATGATCTGCGTGACGCATGAGATGGCCTTTGCGCGCGATGTGTCCAACCGGGTGGCATTCTTTCATCAGGGTGTTGTGGCCGAAATTGGCAGTCCCGATCAGATTTTCGGCAGCCCGCAAAACCCTGAAACGCAGAAATTCCTGTCGGGCGTTCGGTAGGAATGCCGGTGCAAGTTATCGTCATTGGCGCAGGCGTTATCGGGCTGTCGGTGGCCATCGCGGCCCAGGCACGGGGGCTTTCGGTTTGCGTGATGGATCGCGAGGGGCCCGCTGCCGGCGCCTCGGCGGGCAACGCCGGAGCCTTTGCGTTTACCGATATCCTGCCGCTGGCCAGTCCCGGCATTCTGCGCAAAGCCCCGAAATGGTTGCTTGATCCGCTGGGGCCGCTGTCGGTGCCGCCCGCTTATGCCTTGAAAATAGCGCCATGGATGTATCGGTTCTGGCGCGCAAGTTCGGCTCTGCGCGTTGCCCGGTCTACTGCTGCGCAAACCACGCTGATGGAACTTTCAAAAGCGGCACTGGAGCCGTTTCTTGCCGCCACCGGCACCGCGCATATGCTGCGCAAGAAAGGCAATCTTCAGGTTTACGAAGGCGCTGCCGAATTTGCGGCATCCCTGCCCGGCTGGACCGCGCGCGCTGCCCATGGCATAGAATTTTTCCATATGACGGCAGACCAGATGGCTGACATTCAGCCGGGATTGTCCCCCCGCTTCACCCACGGCACCTTTACGCCGGGCTGGTATTCCATCGCTGACCCCAAAGCCTATACCCAAGCCTTGGCCGATCATTTCAAATCGAATGGCGGCGATCTGCGCCGGGGTGACGTGAATGCGCTTAAACCGGGGGCCGATGCGGTTGACGTGCTAACCGCCGATGGCATCACCCACCGCGCCGACAAAGTTGTGCTGGCGGCGGGGGCGTTTTCGCACCGGATTGCGCAAACGATAGGCGAGACGATCCCCCTGGAAACCGAACGCGGTTACAACACCACACTGCCGCCGGATGCGTTTGATTTGCGCCTGCAGATCACCTTTGGCGGGCATGGGTTTGTTGTATCGTCCCTCTCGACAGGCATTCGCGTGGGCGGGGCGGTGGAACTGGGCGGGCTGAACCTGCCGCCGAACTACAAGCGCGCAGATGCCATGCTAACCAAGGCGCAGTGGTTTTTGCCGGGGTTGAAGACCACAGGCGGGGTGCAGTGGATGGGGTTTCGCCCGTCGCTGCCCGACAGTCTGCCCGCGATTGGCACCGCCCGCGACACCAACCGTGTGATCTATGCCTTTGGCCACGGCCATCTTGGCCTGACCCAATCCACCGGCACCGCAACGCTGGTGGCAGATTTGCTGACCGGCCAAACACCTCGGATCGACCTGACCCCGTTTTCACCGCAAAGGTTCTGACCATGGCAAGCCACACATTCATGTGCATCGACGGGCATACCTGCGGCAATCCGGTGCGGCTGGTGTCGGGCGGCGGGCCGTTGTTAGCCGGTGCCACCATGCTGGAACGCCGCGCGCATTTTTTGGCCGAATTTGACTGGATCCGCACCGGCCTGATGTTCGAACCCCGCGGCCATGACATGATGTCGGGCACCATCCTCTATCCGCCAACCCGGCCCGATTGCGAGGCAGGGGTCTTGTTCATCGAAACCTCAGGCTGTTTGCCGATGTGCGGCCATGGCACCATCGGCACCATCACCTTTGCGATTGAAAACGGTCTGATCACCCCGCGCGTACCGGGCAAGTTATCGATCGACACGCCCGCGGGCAAAGTAGATATCACCTACCGTCAGGAAGGCCGCTATGTCGAAGAAGTCCGCCTGACAAACGTTCCAAGCTTTCTGTTTGCCGAGGGGCTGACCGCCGAAGTCGAAGGCTTGGGCGAAATTGTGGTAGATGTGGCTTACGGCGGAAATTTCTATGCCATTGTCGAGCCGCAAAAGAATTTCCGCGATATGGCCGATTTTAGTGCGGGTGCGCTGGTCGGGTTTTCGCCAGAACTGCGTGCGGCGTTGAACGCAAAATACGATTTTGCGCACCCCGAACACGCCGCCATCAACGGCCTGTCGCATATTCTGTGGACAGGCAAACCCATCAGCCCCCAAGCCCACGCCCGCAACGCGGTATTTTATGGAGAAAAAGCGATTGACCGATCGCCCTGTGGAACCGGCACATCGGCCCGAATGGCGCAACTGGCCGCCAAGGGCAAACTGGCGGTAGGCGATGATTTCATCCATGAATCCATCATCGGATCGTTGTTTCATGGCCGGATCGAGGCGGCGGCCACCGTGGCCGGGCGCCCGGCGATTATCCCGTCCGTGGCAGGCTGGGCGCGGATGACGGGCTATAGCACCATCTTTATCGACGACCGTGATCCCTTTGCGCATGGATTTGTAGTGACATGACCCTTCCCCCCAACCCACCTGCCCGCAGTATCCTTGGTGGCACAGCCAGTGGCGCGATTATCGCCACCACCGAGGCACTCAGTTTTTGGGGCGGAGTTGATCCGGCAACTGGTCTTGTCATCGATGTGCATCACCCGCTGCTCGGAACCTGCATCACGGGTGCCATCTTGCTGATGCCGTCAAGCCGGGGGTCTTGCACCGGGTCGGGCGTGCTGCTTGATCTGTCGTTAACCGGGCGCGGCCCTGCGGCCCTGATCTTTAGCGAAGACGAAGATGTTCTGACCCTTGGCGCGCTGATCGCGGCTGAAATGTTCGGGCGAAGTCTGCCGGTGCTGCGCCTGTCGGCAGAGGCTTTCCGCGCGCTGTCAGCGGCACGGACGGCGCGCATTGATGCGACGTCAATCACTGCGGATGATCTGTCAATTCCGATCATTCCCCCAGCAGTGGCGGCGTTAGATCTGACGCCGACAGACCACGCCATACTGGCTGGGGATAGTGGCCCTGCGGTGCAACAAGCGATGCGCATCATCTGTGCGATGGCCGCCAATCAAGGGGCGTTGCGGCTGACAGACGTGACTCAGGCCCATATCGATGGCTGTATTTACGCCAGCCCCGCCAATCTGACCTTCGCCGAAAAGATGGCTGACATGGGGGCATCGGTGTGCGTGCCCACCACGATGAACGCCATTTCGGTGGACCGTGCGAACTGGCAAACCCAAGGGGTTCCGCCATCGTTTGGCCTGCCTGCGGCGCGGCTGGCCGACGCCTACGTGCGCATGGGTTGCCGGCCAAGCTTCACCTGCTCGCCCTATCTGCTGGAAACCGCCCCGTCCAAGGGCGAAAACATCGCTTGGGCGGAATCGAACGCGGTGATCTTTGCCAATACCGTGCTGGGCGCGCGAACCGCCAAGCACCCGGATTTTCTGGATTTATGCATTGCACTGACAGGCCGCGCGCCGCTGGCCGGGGTTTATCTTGACGGCCCCCGCAAGGCCCGACGCATTGTTCATGTTGATCTGCCCGATGGCATAGATGATGCATTCTGGCCGCTGATTGGTTATCTTGCAGGTCACCGCGCGCCCGATTGTATTCCCTTGCTGCGCGGTTTGGCGGCGGCCAACCCAAGCCGCGACGATCTGAAAGCCTTGTGTGCAGCTTTTGGCACCACATCCGCCGCCCCGATGTTGCATATTGAAGGGGTCACGCCCGAAGCAGAAGGCGCAGCCACCCTCGATGCAAGCCAGGCAACAATCACCCGCGCCGATATGCGCGATGCGTGGCGCAAGCTGGCCGCGGGCCCCGAGGCGGTAGAGCTGGTGGCACTGGGCAGTCCGCATTATTCGCTGACGGAATGTGAACGGCTGGCGGTGGCTTTGGCAGGCCGCGCGCGCCATGCCAACACCCAAGTCATTGTCACCGCAGGCCATCAGGTGATCGCCGCCGCACAGGCCAACGGCACGCTGGACCTTTTGCACCAAAGCGGCGTGCAGGTTCTGCCCGACATTTGCTGGTGTTCCATATCCGAGCCGGTTTTCCCGCCGCAAACGCGCGCGCTGATGACCAATTCCGGCAAATACGCCCATTATGGTCCTGCTCTTAGCGGCCGCACCGTACGGTTTGGCAGTTTGGCAGACTGTGTTGAGGCAACGCTGACGGGACGGGTGCCGGTCAGGGTGCCGCAATGGCTGGAGTGAGCGAGACGGGAACGATCCGACCATGCCGCCAAACTGGCTGCTGCGGGCCCTGTCAATCCATTCAGGCAATCTGAAACCCGGTTTCACACCGGTTTATCGCTACCCCAGAGCAGGAAGAGCCTAGAGCGGATTTCCTTCAATCTGCTTCAGATTGAAGGAAATCCAGGACAAGATCAGCTTGGGAATGTTGCGTGTTGCGTACAATAAGATGAACCCGATTGTACGCAACACGCTCTAACCGGCACCGTGCCTCTTTCCTTCTGTTTTTTCTGGATTTGCCCTGGCGTCAGGACTGCGGACCCCCTTGCCTGTCGGCGCTCCGCCCTTTGGTCTGGGATCACCGGCGCCCGTCACGGCCATTCTAGCATAGCATCCGGCGCATGATCAGCCGGTTGCCAGTCATCCCGGCTGGCTCAGGGCGGTTCCGGCACCGATGCCACCCACGACGATCAGGCTAAGCGCCCAGAGCAGATCCAGATTGAACCAGCCGCGCGACAGAAAACGCAGGCCCAGCCAGAAGTAG
>JANNAV010000162.1:0-2945 GCA_031384695.1 Paracoccaceae bacterium | reverse complement strand
GCGCGGGAGGCGGTGTTGCGCGCCTCGTTCAGGGTTTCGGAGGCGAGGATGGCGGCGCGGCGGGCCTCGTCGAGGCTGAGGATTTCGGCGGCCTGAGGCGGGGCACCCCGGCGGGCGAGGCCAGCGTCAAAAGCGGCGGGATTTTCGCGGATGGCGCGGATATCGTGCATGGGGCTCACCGGATTTCAGGGCGGATGCGGCCGTGTATGCCCGATCGGCGGGGCGGGGTGAAGCGGGGAATTCGGGCGCACCGGCCATGCATGCGGCTATGCACATGTGATGCAGACGCGGCTGCGCAGGGAAACCGGCGCATGTTTACCATTTGGCAGGGTTTTTCGGGTTTGATCGGGGCATCTGGTGGAAACACTTTGTCTGACCAAAGGGGGCTATCAAGACGCAGGAATGGAGTGTAGCGGTCATCGGGGCAGGTAAGGCGGGACGCGGATGGCGGCGGGCGGTATCAAGGGCGCGGGGTATCGGCGGTCGGTAGACCTGATGCGGTTTCTGGCGGCGTTCGGCATTGTGTGGGACCATGCCCGCGCGCCGTTTGCCGATGAGGGGTATCTGGCGCTGGCGCTGTTTCTGGTGCTGACGGCGTATCTGGCGGTGGGGTCTTTCGAGCGGTCGGATGGGACGGGGTTCTGGCGGGCACGGGCGTGGCGGATTGCGGTGCCGTGGCTGTTCTGGTGCGCGGTGTTCCGGGTGGTGCTGGAGGTGGTGTCAGATCGGCCGGGGTTGGAGCCGCTGTTGAGCGAGCCGGGATCGCTGTTGATCGGGCCGTTCGTGCATTTGTGGTTTTTGCCCTTCGTGATGCTGGCGCTGGTGGCGGTGCCGGTGATCTCGGGCGGGATTGTCGATGGGCGGGGGCTGTTTCTGGGGTGCATCGCATTGTTGGTGGTGGCGCTGCCGATGGGGCTGTTGCATGCGCGGGTGTCGCCGCTGGCCTGGTTCATGAATGACGCCAATTTTGCCCAACCGTTGCCGCAGTGGTTCTTCTCGATCCCGCTGTTTGGGTTCGGCGCGCTGTTGGCGGTGGCGCACCGGCTGAAGCTTGCGTGGATGCCGATGGCGTTTGCGGCGGTGATCTCGGGCGTTCTGGTGTGGCGTGCGCCGGAGTTTGCCTCGGCGCAGATGTTGCTGGCGGGGGTGGTGTTCGAGGCGGTCTGGCGGATCAACATCAAGGGCATCTGGCCCACCTGGCTTGCCGGCTTTGCCTTTGGCATTTACGTGATGCATCCGTTTTTCATGCTGGTGGCCTACAAGCTGTTCGGGGCGGGGGTGGACCGATCGCTTGGCGCGCTGTTTGCCTTTGCCGGGGCCTGGGCGGGCACCTGGGTTTGGCAGCGGCTGCCGGTTTTACGGCGATTTGTCTGAGGGGTTGGCAAGGGGCCGTCGCCTGCCTAAGTGAGGTTCGGCGCGTCTTGCCTATCCCAACCCCCGGCGATAGGGTGCGCGGCGACAAATGCGGGGGCAAACCCCGCGCTGAGAGAGGATTTCCATGTTTGTGACCCCCGCTTATGCCCAAGCCGCCGGTACTGGTGCCGGATCGGCTTTTGCGTCTTTCCTGCCGCTGATCCTGATCTTTGGCATCATGTATTTCCTGCTGATCCGCCCGCAGCAGAAAAAGCTGAAAGAGACCAAGGCGATGGTGGATGCGCTGCGGCGCGGCGATCAGGTGCTGACGCAGGGCGGCATCATGGGCAAGGTGAGCAAGGTGGGCGACGACGGCGTGCTTGAGGTGGAGATTGCCGAGGGCGTGCGGGTGAAGATGCCGCGCCACACGATTGTGCAGGTGATGAACAAGGTTGAACCCGTCGCGGCACCGAAGGCGTAATCATGCTGTACACGCCGCTGTGGAAGCGCATTCTGATCCTCGCGATCTGTATCTGGGGGATTGTGGCGGCGGTGCCGAACCTCAACTACACGCGGGTGGAAACCCATAACGATGCCGCCAAGGCGATTGCCAAGGCCGGGTTTGCCACCCCCCAAGAAGAGGCGGATCTGGCGCTTTGGCCTGAGGTTCTGCCCTCGAAGCTGGTCAATCTGGGGCTTGATCTGCGGGGCGGTGCGCATCTTCTGGCCGAGGTGAAGGTTGGCGATGTCTATACGCAGCGGATGGAAGTGCTGTGGCCCGAGGTGCGCGACGCGCTGCGCGATCTGCGCGATCAGGTGGGTGCGGTGCAACGGCTGCCCTCGGTGGCGGGGGTGCTGCGGGTGGCGGTGACCAACCCGGACGGGTTGGCGGCGGCGGTGGAAAAGGTGCGGGCGCTGGCCACACCGGTGGTCAGCCTGACCGGCATCGGGCAGAACGACATCGAGGTGACGGTGGACGGGCAGGAGATCGTGATCCAGCTTTCCGAGGCGGAGCGGGTGGCGACGGATGCGCGCACGATCCAGCAAAGCCTTGAAATCATTCGCAGACGTATTGATCTGGTGGGCACCCGCGAGCCTACCATTCAGCGGCAGGGCACCGACCGTATCCTCATTCAGGTGCCCGGGATCGGTTCAGCCGCCGAGTTGAAGCAGTTGATCGGCAAGACCGCCAAGCTGACGTTCAACCCGGTGGTGGGGCGCACCAGCGATGCGGGGGCGGCACCGGGCGCGCGCAATCTGCTGCTGCCCGCGCGGGGCGAGCCGGGGGTGTTCTACATCGTCGAGGCGGCCCCGGTGGTGAGCGGCGAGGAGTTGGTGGACAGCCAGCCCGCCTTTGATCAGGACAGCCGGCCGGCGGTGAATTTCCGCTTTAACCCCGCGGGCGCGCGGAAGTTCGGCGATTATACGGCGGCCAATATCGGCGCGCCCTTTGCCATCGTGCTGGACGGTGAGGTGATCTCGGCGCCGACCATTCAAAGCCATATCTCGGGCGGATCGGGCATCATCACCGGCAGTTTCACCATCGAGGAATCGACGGAGTTGTCGGTTCTGCTGCGCGCCGGCGCCCTGCC
>JANNAV010000159.1:0-22315 GCA_031384695.1 Paracoccaceae bacterium | reverse complement strand
GAGGAGGCGAAAATGGTGGCGAGAAACGCCGCCCCAACCCAGCCCGCGATCGCCATCGCCTCGCGCACGAAGCCGCGCGAATAGGCGAGGATCGCCGACAGCACGATGATCACGCCGACGCCCGCGTCAATCAGGGTAAAGCCTTCCATCTCGGTCTCCTTTGGCCTTGCGGCCTTATTGGGGGCGCTAGCCTGCCCCGAAAATTTCCCCGACAAACGCCGTCAGGTCCGGCATCTGACGCACTGTCATACCCGCAGCCTCTCCCAGTTTTGAACGGCTGGGGGCGATTGCCTGCGAGAAACCAAGTTTCGCCGCCTCTTTCAACCGGGATTCGGTTTGACCCACCGGGCGCAGGGCCCCCGAGAGGCTGATTTCACCGAAAAGCACGGTCTCTGGCGGAATTGCAACATCCTCGCGTGACGAAAGTATGGCGGCGGCGACGGCGAGGTCGGCGGCAGGTTCGGTTACCCGCATCCCACCCGCCACATTGAGGAACACATCAAGGCCCGCGAACGAGATGCCGCAGCGCGCCTCCAGCACCGCGAGGATGGTGGAGAGGCGGCCGGAATCGAGGCCCACCACGGTGCGGCGCGGGGTGCCGAGGGTGGAGGGGGCGACGAGGGCCTGAATTTCAGTGAGCACCGGCCGGGTGCCCTCGATGCCCGCAAACACCGCCGAGCCGGGGGTGGAGGTGCCGCGTTCGGAGAGGAACAGGGCGGAGGGGTTGGTGACCTGTTGCAAGCCGTCGCTGGTCATCTCGAACACGCCGATTTCATCGGCAGGGCCGAAGCGGTTTTTCACGGCGCGCAGGATGCGGAACTGGTGGCCACGCTCGCCCTCGAAATACAGCACGGTATCGACCATGTGTTCGACCACGCGGGGGCCGGCGATCTGGCCATCCTTGGTGACATGGCCCACAAGGATCACCGCCACGCCGCGTTTCTTGGCGAAAGTCACCAGCTCATGGGCGGCGGCGCGCACCTGAGAGACGGAACCGGGGGCGGCCTCGATGGTGTCAAGCCACATGGTTTGTATCGAGTCGATGATCGCAAGACCGGGGCGGGTGGCATCCAGCGTGGTCAGGATATCGCGCAGGTTGGTTTCCGCGCCAAGGCTGACCGGGGCGTCTTGCAGCCCGAGGCGGTTGGCGCGCATCCGCACCTGTGCTGTGGCCTCTTCGCCCGAGATATAGAGGCATTTCACCCCTTGGCGTGCGAAGGAAGCGGCGGCTTGCAACAGCAGCGTCGATTTGCCGATGCCGGGATCGCCGCCCACCAAAATGGCCGAGGCGGGCACCAGGCCGCCACCCAGCACGCGGTCCAATTCGTCAATCCCCGAGCCGATGCGGGGCGGTGGGGCCTCTTCGGTGGCAAGATCGGAGAGGGGGATGGTGCGGCCCTTTGCGCCCAGCGATTTGGGGCCTGCGGAAAGCGGCGCTTCCTCGATGATCGAGTTCCAGGCGCCGCACGCCTCGCAGCGCCCGGCCCATTTGCGGGTACTGGCACCGCAGGCGGTGCAGGTGAAGCTGGGGCTGGCTTTGCTCATCGCCCTTAGGTGCCCTGAATGGCGGGATTGATCAAGGCTTGGTGGCGGTGCGCATCGAGATCATCAGCGAGGCGAGGATGCAGGCGGTGAACAGGTAAAGGCCCCATGCCACCTCGATGGTGACATAGCCCGCGCCTTTGACGACGACGATGTAGAGGGCGATCAGGAAGACGTCGGCCATGGCGAGTTTGCCGAGCGCGGACAGCGCAGGCAGGGTGCGGGGGCTGAGAAGGCCGAAGTGCAGCAGGGCAAGGCCGAGGGTTTTGGCGAAGGGGGCGAAGATGGCGAGAAAGGTGACGAGGAGGGCGAGAGCGGCATCGGTGGCCCAAAGGGATTGCAGGCCGGTGATGACGGATATTTCGTCCATCCCGAAGACGGGCAGCAGGGCCGCGCGCAAAAGGGGCGCGAACCACGCGATGGGGAAGAGGATGAGGAGGGCGAGGTTGGCGTATTTCATGGGCCGGGTGATGCCCGCTGTGGGGTTTGGGGTCAAGCTGTTTGGCGCTTGCTGCGGGGTTCAGGGGGCGGTGCTGGCCTGCTCTTTGGCGGGTTTCGGCAGGGCCACCACGTTGGCGTCGCGCAGCTCTTCGTGATCGAAGGCGTAGCCCAGACCGGGCAGGATCTCTTTCAGGTCGGCCTCGAGCCTGCGGATCTGGGTTTGGGCGATGCGCTCTTCGGCCTCGATGTCGTTAAGCCAGCGGCGCAGCTCGTCGCAGGTGTGGCGGGCGATTTGCAGCTTGTCGGTGAGGGCCTGCACCTCTTCCTGACGCTGCTGCAGAAACGCCTTGGCGCGGGCCACCTTGGGCTCGGAATAGGCGCGGGCCAGATCGCGGGTCTCAAGGCTCATCTGGGCGGCAAGCTGCAACAACTCGGGCTCCAGCGATTGAAAATCGGGGTGGTTGCGCATGTGCTCCATCCGGGCGCGCATCTCGGCGAACTCTCCCGACAGGGCGAAAACGCCGCTGCGGTCGGCGGCGTGGGCCATGCGGTAGGCGTGGCTGACATCCTCGATGCCCATGGCAAAGCTGCGGTGCGAGCGTTCCAGCCGGGCCATCCGGTGATTGGCGGGCAGAAAGAACACCAGCATCGCCAGCAGCCCGGTCAGGCCGATCTGCAGCCACATGCCGGCCTGCGGCACCGCTTGACCGCCAAAGAACAGGGCGACCTGTGGCCAGGGCAGCAGGCCGAAGGCGGCCGCCAGCGTGGCCCCCGTCAGCCCAAGCGCCAGCATCACCACCAGCCCCTGGGCCAGCGATTGCAGGGTTTCTTGCGAGCGCGAAAACAAACCTATCAGTTTCAAAGACATACCAAACTCCCCCGAGCGACCGGATTACTGTTCCATTTCGCAAAGAATTTGCAATGTTTTTTAAGTTTTTCGCGGGGAATTCCCCACAAACTCAATCAGATACCGGGTGTTGTTGCGGATGCGGAAACAATGTCGCAACCCTTGCGGGAAAACCGCCTCAACGTATGGCGGCAATCGGGCCGGTGGGGCTGCCATGGATGAATTGCTGCACATAAGGGTCGGGGGTCGAATCAAGATCGGCGACCGGGCCACTCCATTTGATCACCCCGTCATGCAGCATCGCCACCCGGTCGGCGATGGCGCGAACGCTGGTCATATCATGGGTGATGGTGATGGCGGTGGCGCCGATTTCCACCACGATCTCGCGGATCAGATCGTTAATCACCCCCGCCATGATCGGATCAAGGCCGGTGGTGGGCTCGTCAAAAAAGATGATCTCGGGCTGGGCGGCAATGGCGCGGGCGAGGCCGACACGCTTTTGCATGCCACCAGAGAGTTCGGCGGGGTAGAGATCGGCCACCTCGGGTTTGAGGCCGACGCGGCGCAGTTTCTCGATGGCTATGGCGCGGGCCTCGGGTTTGGGCAGGGCACGGGGGCCGCGCATCAGGCGGAAGGCGACGTTTTCCCAGACGCGAAAGCTGTCGAACAGCGCGCCGCCTTGGAACAGCATGCCGAAACGGGCGAGGAAGGCATCCCGCTCGGCCCGCAAGACGTCTTCGCCATCGAGGGTGATGCGGCCCGCATCGGGGCGCACGAGGCCGAGGATGGATTTCAGCAGCACCGATTTGCCGGTGCCGGAGCCGCCGATCACCACCATGCTTTGGCCGCGCGGAATGACGAGGTTGACCCCGCGCAACACGCGGTTGGACCCGAAGCTTTTGGTGACGCCCAGAAGTTCAATCATGCGGCAAGTTCGATCATGAGGTGAAAAACAACCCAGTCAGAACGTAGTTGGCGGCGAGGATCAGCATGCTGGCGGCCACCACCGCCGATTTGGTGGCCGAAGCCACCCCTTGCGAGCCGCGGGCCGAGTTCATGCCGAAATAGCAGCCCATCAGCGCCACGATAAAGCCGAACACAGCACCCTTGACGAGGCCGGAGCCGATATCCCAGAACTCCAGAAAATCGACGGTGTTGGCGAGGTAGGTGGAGGAGTTGAAACCAAGGCGGGTGATGCCCACCAGCCAGCCGCCGGCGATGCCGATGGAATCGCAGACGGCCACCAGTATCGGCACGGTCAGGGTGGCCGCGAGCACGCGGGGCACCACCAGATATTTCATTGGGTTGGTGGAAAGGGTTACCAGTGCGTCGATCTGTTCGGTCACTTTCATGGTGCCGATCTCGGCCGCGATGGACGATGCCACGCGGGCCGCGACCATCAAGCCGCCCAGCACGGGGCCAAGCTCGCGCGCCATGCCGATGGCGACGATGGAGGGCACCACCGCCTCGGCGTTGAAACGCGCGCCGCCGGAGTAGATCTGCAAGGCCAGCGCGCCGCCGGTGAACAGGGCGGTCAGGCCGACCACGGGCAGGGTGAACCAGCCGATATGCAGCAGGCTTTGGCCAAACTCGCGCCAGTAGAACGGCGGCTGCAGCAGGTGGCGCAGCACCGAGGCGGCAAACAGGGTGATCCGGCCAAGGGACGCGATGGCTGCCAGCACCGGGCGGCCGATGCGGGCGAGGAAGGCCGCGATCACGCCGCGCCCTCCAGATAGCGGCGCTCAACACCGGCGGCGAGGCGGATCAGCAACTCGTAGCCGATGGTGCCGGCGAGGGCTGCCAGCGCGTCGATGCTTTGATGCGCCCCGAGGATATCGAGGCTGCGCGGCACCTGCGGCAAATGGGTGATATCGGCGGTGACGAGTTCCATCGACACCCGGCCCACCAGCGGCACGGCGGTGTCGCCATCCCAAAGGCTGGCGCGGCCCGCAAGGCTGCGCAACAGCCCGGTGGCATAGCCGCCGCCCAGCGTGGCGATGATGGAAGGGACGCTTGCCACCCAGGACGCGCCATAGCCGACACTTGCCCCCGCCGCGATCTCGCGGCTTTGGATCAGCGGC
This sequence comes from Paracoccaceae bacterium, assembly GCA_031384695.1. GTDB lineage: Bacteria > Pseudomonadota > Alphaproteobacteria > Rhodobacterales > Rhodobacteraceae > JANNAV01. The sequence goes on along the minus strand of JANNAV010000159.1, from coordinate 17,404 downwards.
AGCGCCAGCGACACCACGCGCGCGGCCCCCTCATAGGGCGCGCCGCCGTAAAGGCCGATGCCGGGGCGGGTCAGATCAAAGTGATAGCGCGGGCCCAGAAGGATACCACCGGTGGCGGCCAGCGAGCGCGGCAGGCCGGTGCCATCGGTCATCGCGTGGAAGGTTTCGAGTTGCACCTCGTTCAGCGGATGGTCGGGATCATCGGCGCAGGCGAGGTGCGACATCAGCATATCCGGGCCCGCGTCCAGCACGAAGGGGGCAATCGCCTCCCACTCGGCCTCATCCACGCCGAGCCGGTTCATGCCGGTGTTGAGTTGTACGCCAAAGCCATGGCCGGGCAGCGCTTCCAGATGCCGGGTGATCTGGTCGATAGAGTTCAGCATCGGCGTCAGATCAAGATCGCCGATCATCTCGGTATCGCCCGCCATATGGCCGTTCAGCACGCAGATCTGCGGGCCGTCGCCAAGGGTTTGCCGCAGGGCAGCGCCTTCTTCGGCCACACCCACGAAAAACCGCCGCGCCCCCGCCCCGGCCAAAGCGCGCGCGATGCGGGTGACGCCGAGGCCGTAACCATCGGACTTGACCACCGCCGAGGTTTGCACCCCGCGCGCCGAGGCACGGTCCAGCGCGCGCCAGTTGGCGGCGACAGCATCAAGATCAATGGAGAGCGTCGGTAGGGCCATAAGGTGCGTTTTGACAGGCAGGGGGGCGGGGTCAAGGGGGAATATGCGCCGGGGGCTTGCGCCGGGGGCAAAGGTTCGGGCCTCCGGCGGGGATATTTGAGCAATGAAGAATGCGGACGGGATCAGAAACCGACGTCGGTGCCGGTGTTCTGCCAGGGTTTTGCGAGGTTGCCAAAGCGGGTGAAGCGGCCTTCAAAGCTGAGCTCAACAGAGCCTATCGGGCCGTGGCGCTGTTTGCCGATCACCACTTCGGCCTTGCCATGGACGTTTTCCATGATCTGCTGCCACTGCGCCATCTTTTCCAATTCGTGATCGCCGGGCTTTTCACGCTCGCGGTAATATTCCTCGCGGAACACGAACATCACCACATCGGCGTCTTGCTCGATCGAGCCGGATTCGCGCAGGTCGGAGAGTTGCGGGCGTTTGTCGTCGCGGGATTCCACGGCGCGGGAAAGCTGCGAGAGGGCGATGACGGGGATGTTGAGTTCCTTGGCGATGGCCTTGAGCCCTTGGGTGATCTCCGACACCTCGTTGACGCGGTTTTCGCCTTTGCCGGTGCCTTTGAGGAGTTGCAGGTAATCGACGATCAGAAGATCGAGCCCGTGGGTGCGTTTCAGGCGGCGGGCGCGGGCGGCGACCTGAGAGATCGGCAGGGCGGGGGTGTCGTCGATGTAGAGGGGGCAGGATTCCAGCGCCTTGGCGGCCTCGACAAAGCGGCGGAATTCGGCCTCGGTCATGTCACCACGGCGGATCTGTTCGGAAGGCACTTCGGACGCCTCGGAGAGGATCCGGGCGGCGAGTTGTTCGGCCGACATCTCGAGCGAGAAAAAGCCGACGATGCCGCCTTCGACCGAGCCTTCGGAGCCATCGGGCAGGCGGCCGCGTTTGTGGGCCTTGGCGATGTTGAAGGCAATGTTCGTCGCCAGCGAGGTTTTGCCCATCGAGGGGCGGCCCGCGAGGATCAGCAGATCGGACGGGTGCAGGCCGCCGAGTTTCTTGTCGAGATCAATCAGGCCGGTGGCGATGCCCGCAAGGCCGCCGTCGCGCTGATAGGCGGCGTTGGCGTGGTTGACGGCATCGGTGACCGCCTTGAGGAAGGATTGAAAGCCACGCTCGGCATGGCCCTGTTCGCCCAGTTTATAGAGCCGCTGTTCGGCCTCGACGATCTGTTCGCGCGGCTCGCTTTCCACCTCGACGCGGGCGGCTTTGGCAGCGATGTCGCGGCCCAGAGCGATGAGTTCGCGGCGCACGGCGAGATCGTAGATCATCTGGGCGTAATCGCGGGCGGCATAGGCCGAGATCGCCGCCCCCGCAAGACGCACGAGATAGGCGGGGCCGCCAAGTTCCTTCAGGCCCGCGTCATCCTCGAAGAAAGGCTTCAGGGTAACGGGCGAGGCGAGAGCATTTTTCTGGATGCGGGCGGAGGCACGCTCGAAAATGCGCTGGTGGACGGGATCGAAGAAGTGTTCGGGCTTCACGAGGGCCGCGATACGGTCGAACACGTCGTTGTTGGTGAGGATGGCGCCCAGAAGCTGCTGTTCGGCCTCGACGTTTTGCGGCAGGGATTCGGCTTCCGGCAGGGCTGCGGGCAACAGGGGCCTGATGTTTGCGATCTCGTTCATGGCCATCCTCTTTGCGCGGTTTGACTGGTTGCAGTGATCCTATTGCAGGTTCCGGGCGGGGGCCGCAACCGGGGCACAAGTCGGTGGAAAACTGCGGACATTGGCGGTGCCCGGGCGTCGTGGTGGGGGCGAGACTACCACATCTGGCGGGGGGATGGGGGGAAATCTACCAGAGTGGCGATTCGGGGGCAGAGTTTTCCCGGATTGTCCACAGGGGGAGGCGTGCAAGAAAGCTGTGGATTATTTGGCCTGGGCGGCTTGCCAGCCGCGGGGATCGTGGAGGAACGCTTCTACTTCGTGCAGGGTTGCAGCGTTGAAGGCGGATTGCGCGCGGGCCTCGGCCAGCACATCCCACCAGGTGCAGAGGTGGTGCAGGGCGATGCCGTGATCCGCGAGGCGCTGTGCGGTTTCGGGGAAGATGCCGTAGGAGAAGATGACGGCGGTGTGGGCGCAGGTGGCGCCGGTTTCGCGGATCGCCTCGACAAAGCTGAGTTTCGAGCCGCCGTCGGTGGTGAGGTCTTCGACCAGCAGCACGCGCTGGCCGGGGGTCATCTCGCCTTCGATGCGGGAATTGCGACCGTAGCCTTTGGGTTTCTTGCGCACATAGCTCATCGGCAGGGCCATCCGTTCGGCCACCAATGCCGCGAAGGGGATGCCTGCGGTTTCACCGCCCGCGATGTTGTCGAAAGCCTCAAACCCTGCGTCGCGCATCACGGTGAGGGTGAGGAAATCCATCAGCACGGCGCGGATGCGGGCGTAGGAGATCAGTTTGCGGCAATCAATATAGGTGGGCGAGGGCAGGCCGGAGGCGAGGGTGAAGGGGGTATCGGCGTTGAAATGCACGGCCCTGATCTCCAACAGCGCGCGGGCGGTGAGGCGGGCGATCTCAGGTGCAGGCGGGAAGGCGGTGGGGATCATGGCGGGCTTTCCGGGGGTATCAGGCTTCGACGTGCCAGTGCACGGGAAAGCCGGGGTTGAAGACGGTGACGGGGCCGGCCTCGGTGAGGATCTTGTCGGGGAAAATCTGGCGCTGCGGGTGTTTGACGAGGGTGATCTGGCTTTGATTGAGCGGCAGGCGGTAGAAGGCAGCACCATTCAGCGAGGTGAACGCCTCAAGCCTTGGCAGGGCGGCCGCGTCTTCAAACACATGGGCGAGGATCGGCATGGTGTTGGTGGCGGTGAAGCAGCCCGCACAGCCGCAGGCGTGTTCTTTGAGCGCGTCGGTGTGGGGAGCCGAATCGGTGCCGAGAAAGAACCGCGCTTCGCCGGAAGTGGCGGCGGCGACAAGGGCCGCGCGGTGCTTTTCACGTTTGGCGACCGGCAGGCAGTAATAATGCGGGCGGATGCCACCGGCGAGGATGTGGTTGCGGTTCAGGATCAGGTGATGCGTGGTGATGGTGGCGGCAAGGGTATCGCCTGCGGCACGGGCGTAGGCCACGCCTTCTTCGGTGGTGATGTGTTCCATCACCACGCGCAACTCGGGCAGGCGGGCGCGCAGGGGGGCGAGGACGGTCTCGATGAAGGCGGCTTCGCGGTCGAATATATCAATCGCGGGGTCGGTCACCTCGCCGTGCAGGCAAAGCGGCAGGCCGATGTCGGCCATTTTCTCCAGCACCGGCATCACGCGCGAGAGGTCTTTCACCCCGGAATGCGAGTTGGTGGTGGCACCGGCGGGGTAAAGCTTTACCGCCTTTACAAGGCCGGAGGCGGCGGCGGCGGCGACATCGGCGGGGTCGGTGCCTTCGGTCAGATAGAGGGTCATCAGCGGCTCGAAACTGGCGCTGGCGGGCAGGGCTGCGATGATGCGGGCGCGGTAGGCGGTGGCGTCGGCCAGCGTGACGACAGGGGGCAAAAGGTTGGGCATGATCAGCGCGCGGGCGAAATGGCGGGTGGTTTCGGGCAAGACGCCTTGCAGCATGGCACCATCCCGCAGGTGCAGGTGCCAATCGTCGGGACGGCGGAGCGTGAGGCGCTGGATCATGGCAAAGCGCGTAACGGAGTGGTGGGGAATTTTCCAGAGGCAATGCATCGGAGCGGGCGTTTTGCCGCCGCTTGGCAGGGGGCGGGTTTTGCGGTTAGATTTGCGGCGTGGTTTGGCGGGGAGGATGCGATGCGGTGGTGGCTTGGGGTGATGGCTTTGGCGGTTGCGGGGCCGGGCATGGCGCAGGATGTGGATTGCGACGTGGCCGGGACGCAGATGGAACTGACCTATTGCGCCGAGCAGGACTGGATCGCGGCGGACGCCGATCTGAACGAGGCCTACAAGGCGGCGCGCGGCCTGATGCGCGATATTGATGCGGGCCTGCCCGAGGCCGAGCGGGGGGCGGAGGGGTATCTGCGCGAGGCGCAGACGGCGTGGATTACCTTGCGCGATGCGGGCTGTGCAGCCGAAGGGTTCATGTACCATGGCGGCTCGATCGAGCCGATGGTGATCTATGCCTGCCGGGCGCGGATGACGGAGGTGAGGGCGGCCGAGTTGACGGAGATGGCGTCAACCAATTGATCCCGCTGGGTTATTCGCCGCCGCTGATCATCCGGTCAAGGGTGCCATCGCCCTTGATTGCGCGCAACAGCGCCCCCGCGACATGCAGCACCAGAATGGCCATCAGCACCTTGCCCGCGACGGAATGCACCAGAAAGCCGTTTTTCTCCCACGCCTCGGAGATCGGGGCGATCACCGGCATGGTCCAGCGATCCAGCACCATCACGTCGATGCCGGTGGCGGAACTGGCGATCCAGCCTGAGAGCGGAATCACCAGCAAAAGCGTGTAAAGCAGGCGGTGGGCGGCGCGGGCGGCGCGGTTGGCCCAGGCTCTGGGGTCGCCCAAGGGCGGTGGTGGCGGGCTGAACCGGTGCCAGCCGAGGCGCAGCAGGATCAGCGCGAGGGCCGCAAAGCCGATGGTCTTGTGCAACCCGTAAAGCCACAGATTGGCCAGCCCCGGTTGCATGTCGGCAATCCGCAGGCCCAGCAGCAACTGCCCGATGATCAGCGCCGCCATTGCCCAGTGGATCAGGCGGCTGATGCGGCCAAAGCCGTGCTCAGTGTTGTGCCAGCCCATGGTTCAGTTCTGCTCGGCGATGCGGGCGAGGATATCAAGGCGCACCTCGTCGCTGACCAGATCATTCCAGCCCACCGCGCCAAATTCGGAGCGGTTGACAGCGCCGATAAGGTGGATGGTCAGCAGCGAGAGATCGCCCTCGGCCTGCCCCTTCTGGCGGTAGAGCGTGGCCTTCAGGGTGACGGCTTTGGCCTTGCCGCGGATGGTCAGGGTGCCGTCCACATCGGCGCCCGCACCGCTGCGGCGCACGGCGGTGCTTTTGAAGGTGATCAGCGGAAAGGTGTTGGCGTCCAGCACCTTGGGGCCTTTCAGGGCTTGCGCCGCGAAGGGAAACGAGGCGTTGGCGCGGGCCACATCAAGGGTGACGGCGATCTTGCTTTTGGCGAGGTTCTCGAAATCGAGCGTCAGATCGGCTTTCTGCACCGGGAAGCTGCCGGTGATTTTATCCGGGCCGAAATCGGTGGAAAAGCTGACGCTCGAGCCGTCGGGTTGCAAGGCATAGACCCTCGGGGCGGCCTGGGCCGGGGCGGCGAGGCAGGCCACAATCAGCAAAACGGCGAAAAGGCGGGGCATGGGCGCGCGCTCCTGAAGGGTTTCACACAGGGTAGCACAGTGGCGGGGGTTTGGCACGCGTGGCACGGTGCACGTTAAGGTGCGGGCAGGATCACCTGAAAGCGGCTGCCGAGCCCTATGGTGCTGTCGATCCGCAGCCGCCCGCGATGGCGGCTGAGGATGTGTTTGACGATTGCCAGACCCAGCCCGGTGCCGCCCTTTTGCCGCGAGCGGTGGGTATCCACCCGGTAAAAACGTTCGGTCAGGCGCGGCAGATGCACCGGGTCTATGCCCTCGCCACGATCCGTTACACTGATGACAAGGGCGGGCAGACGCAACTGGGGGTCAAGCGGCAGATGCGCCATCTCGACGCTGACCAGCTTGCCAGAGCCACCATATTTTATCGCATTCTCGAGCAGATTGCTGAACACCTGGGTCAGTTGATCGGCATCGGCGAGGGCCTCGAACGGGCGGTCGGTGCCGGATATCTCCAGGGTGATGCCCGCCTCGGCCGCCATCGGCCGCAAGGTATCCAGCACCGCACCGATGATGTCGCGCAGATCAATCAGCGTGGTGGGGCGCACGCGTTCCTGCGCCTCGACCCGGCTGAGCGACAGAAGATCACCGATCAGGCGGTTCATCCGTTCGGCCTCGGTGTTCATGATGGCCAGAAACCGGGTGCGGGCGGTGGCATCATCGCGGGCGGCACCGCGCAGGGTTTCGATGAAACCCAGCAGGGCTGTCAGCGGTGTGCGCAACTCGTGGCTGACGTTGGCCACAAAATCGCGGCGCATCTGGCTGATCAGTTCGGCCTCGGTCACATCCTCGAAGGTGCAAAGCGCGGCGGCGGTGGCGGCGGTGATCGGGTTGATGGTGACGCGGTAGGTGGCGGGCTGCAGGGCGGCCCGCGCGGTGGTGTAACGCGCCTGCATCGGGATGGCCTGCACCAGAGCCGCCTCGATGGCGGTGGCAAGCTCGGGCTGGCGGAACGACATGCGGAAATCACGCCCCAAAGCGAGCGCACCGAACAGGGTTTGCGCATGGGTGTTGGCCGCCGCAATCCTGCCCGTGGCCTCGATCAGTACGGCGGGCAACGGCATGGCTTCGATCAAAGCGGTGGCAGGATTGGGTTCCATCGGGCCTCGGGTTCCGGTGCCTGGCCAGCAATAGCAGGTTTAATGTTTGCGACAAGAAAAGCTTGTGTGGTGCGGCGATTGTCACAAATCTGTTACACAGATCAAGCATAGCTGTCATAAACCATGGCTAGGCAAGGCGCAGGCTTGAAGGCCGAGTAAGATCCCAGAATGACCAAAGAGGAGTTTTCGATGAAGTCCGTCAAAATGAGTGCCACCCTTGTTGCCATCGCCGCCCTGTCGGCCACCGGCTTGTCGGCCACTGCCGCCGCGGCGCGTGATCAGGTGCGGGTTGTGGGCTCTTCCACCGTGTTTCCTTATGCGCAGGCCGCAGCCGAGAACTTTGCCAACGCAACCGGCAACGCCGCACCCGTCGTCGAATCAACCGGCACCGGCGGTGGCTTCAAAGTGTTTTGCGAAGGCGTTGGTGAAGGTTTTGCCGATGTGACGGGGGCCTCGCGCGCCATCAAGAAATCGGAATACGATCTTTGCGCCAGCAACGGTGTTACCGATATCACCGAATTGCTGATCGGTTATGACGGGCTGTCGATTGCCGTCTCGCGCGCCACCACCGGCAAATGGGCGCTGACGGAAAAGCAGATTTATCAAGCCCTTGCCGCCGAAACCGAAGTGGATGGCAAGTGGGTTGCCAACCCTTACAAGAAGTGGTCCGAGATCGACGCCAGCTTGCCGGACGTGGCAATTCTGGCCTACGGACCGCCGCCAACCTCGGGCACCCGCGATGCGTTTGTCGAGTTGGCGATGCATGACGGCTGCAAGGAGCTGGACATGGTCAAGGCGATGAAAGAAACCGCGACCAAGGAAGTCTACGATGATTTCATCAAGGAAAGCTGCTCGCGCATGCGGCAGGACGGGCTGTTCGTGGAAGCGGGCGAGAACGACAACCTGATCGTGCAGCGGCTTGAGGCCGATCCCAACGCGGTTGGCATCTTTGGCTATTCGTTCCTGTATGAGAACGAAGACAAGCTGATGGGCATCTCGATCAACGGGGTGGAGCCTACCGAGGCCACCATCGCCGACTTCAGCTATGGCGTGGCGCGGCCGCTTTATATCTATGTGAAGAACGCGCATCGCGGTGTGATCCCCGGCCTGAACGAGTTCGTGTCCGAGTTTGTGTCGGATGGGGCGATGGCGGCTGGCGGCTATATGGAAGAGCGCGGGCTGACGCCGCTTGCGGCCGATCTGATTGCCGGCGTGCAGGCGACGGCGACGGATGCGGTCAACATGACGGCGCCGGTGAAGTAACACTGACAACACCAGACCGCCCGCGATCTCCGCGGGCGGTGCTTTTACCACCGGGACGATGACATGACGGGTATCGCGTTTCTGTTGCTTTTGGCGGCCTCGGTGGCAGGGTTCATGATGAACCGGGCGGCGGCGCGCCAGATCCGGGTGGGCGGTGCGCCGCTGCATTCGCTGGCAAGCTATCATGGCGGCTATTCGGTGCTGTTGGTGCTTTTGCCGGGGCTGTTGTTTTTGCTGTTGTTTTTGATGTTTCAGGGGCCGGTCATTCTGGGTTTGGTGATGGCGGCCCTGCCTTCTGGCGTGCTGGACGGGCTTGACAGCGGTGCGGTGCAACTGGTCGAGGCTGAAATCAGGTCTTTGGCGCGGGGGCAGGTGTTCGGCACGCCCGAGGATTGGAAGATTGCGGCGGGTGCGCATATGCTGGCGCTGCAGGGCACGGCGCGGTGGGCGATGCTGGCGGTGCTGGCGCTGCTGATCGGGGCGGGGCTTTATGTGGCACGCGGCCGGGTGAGTGCCGAATTTCGCGCGCGCCAGGGGGTGGAGCAGATTTTGCTGGGGCTGATGGTGGGTTGTTCGCTGATCGCCATCGTGACGACCGTTGGCATCTTCTTTTCGCTGGTGTTCGAGAGCGCGCGGTTTTTCAGCATGGTGCCGATCACCGAGTTTTTGTTTGGCACCAACTGGGAGCCGCAAATTCCGCTGCGGGCCGATCAGGTGGCGGGGGCGGGGGCGTTCGGGTGGTTGCCGGTGATGCTGGGGACGGTGGTGATCACGGTCATCGCCCTGTTTTTCGCCATCCCGATCGGGCTGTTCTCGGCGATCTACCTGAATGAATTCGCCTCGCGCCGGTTTCGTGCCTTTGCCAAGCCGGTGCTGGAAATATTGTCAGGCATCCCGACGGTGGTTTACGGCTTCTTTGCGGTGTTGACGGTGGCACCGGCGTTGCGGGCCACGGCTTCGGATTGGGGCATCGTGATGTCTCCGAATACTGCGCTGGCGGCGGGGGGGGTGATGGCGATCATGCTGATCCCGTTCATCTCGTCTTTCGCCGATGATGCGCTGGCTGCGGTGCCACGGTCCTTGCGCGATGGCAGTCTGGCTTTGGGGGCGACGCGGGCCGAGACGGTGATGAAGGTGCTGATCCCGGCGGCCATTCCGGGCATTGCGGGCGGTATCTTGCTGGCGGTCAGCCGGGCGGTGGGGGAGACGATGATCGTGGTGATGGCGGCGGGGCTGATCGCCAGCATGACCATCAACCCGCTGGACAGCGTGACCACGGTGACGGTGCAGATCGTGACGCTGCTGATCGGCGACACCTCGTTTGACAACCCGAAAACGCTGGCGGCCTTCGCGCTTGGGCTGATGCTGTTCATCGTGACGCTGTGTATCAACGTGCTGGCACTGCGCATCGTGCGCAAGTACCGCGAAATCTATGATTGAGGGCGATATGAGCGAAGTTTCGGGCGACTGGGCCACGCCGCACGCGAAGGCCAACCTGTCACGGCGGCGGCGGTCGGAACTGCTGTTGAAGGGCGCGGGGTTTGGGGCGATTTCCGTGGCATTTCTGATGCTGTTCATCCTGCTGTCGTCGCTGATCTCGACCGGCTGGCAGGCCTTCACGCAAACCCATGTGGCAGTGGATTTTGTGGTCAGCGCCGATCTGGTGAAGCCGGAAAAGATCGAGGGCGGCAATTACCGGGTGATCGTGAAAGAGGCGATGGCGGCGGCGGTGCCGGGTGCCGAAGGGTTGAAGCCGAAGGAGTTGACGGGCATATTGTCGGATGCAGCACAGTTCCGGCTGCGTGATCTGGTGGTGGCGGACCCGGGGCTGATCGGGCGAACGGTGACGATGGTGGTGCCGGTATCGGACCCTTATGACCAGTTGAACAAGGGGTTGATCGACCGCGCCACGCCGGAAGCAAACCGCCGGTTGAGCGATGCGCAGATTGCGGCGTTTGATGTGCTGGTGGCGGAAGGCCGGGTAACGAAGCCGTTCAACTGGGCGATACTTGGCAACGCCGACAGCCGGTTCCCCGAGCTTGCGGGCCTGCGGGGCGCGTTGGTGGGATCTTTCTATGCGCTGCTGACGTGCTTTGTGCTGGCCTTTCCGATCGGCATTGGCGCTGCGATCTATCTGGAGGAGTTTGCGCCGAAAAACCGCACCAGTGATTTCATCGAGATCAACATCAACAATCTGGCGGCGGTGCCGTCGGTGGTGTTCGGGCTGCTGGCGCTGGCGGTGTTTCTGGGCTGGTTCGGGATGCCAAGATCGGCGCCCTTCGTGGGCGGGCTGACGCTGGCCCTGATGACGTTGCCCACCATCATCATTGCGACGCGGGGTGCCCTGAAGGCGGTGCCGCCGTCGATCCGCGAGGCGGCGTTGGGGGTTGGTGCATCCAAGCAGCAGGTGGTGTTTCACCATGTTTTGCCCCTCGCCATGCCCGGCGTGATGACCGGGGCCATCATCGGCCTTGCGCGGGCTTTGGGCGAGGCGGCGCCGTTGTTGCTGATCGGGATGAACGCTTTCATCACCGAGGCCGCGAGCACGCCCTTTGATGCGGCAACCTCGCTGCCCACCCAGATTCTGATCTGGGCCGACAGCACCGAGCGCGGTTTTGTCAGCCGCACCTCGGCGGCGGTGCTGGTGTTGCTGGGCTTCTTGTTGATCATGAACGCGATTGCGATCTTTTTGCGTAGTAAATACGAGCGGCGTTGGTAAGGGGAAATATATGAACGATATGAGCAGGACGGAAAGCGCTTTGGACACCCAGACCAACAAGATCACTGCGCGGGGCGTGCAGGTGCATTACGGCGCCAACCATGCGTTGCGCGATGTGAATGTCGATATTCTGGACAAGACGGTGACGGCGTTCATCGGGCCTTCGGGTTGCGGGAAATCGACGTTTCTGCGCTGTCTGAACCGGATGAACGACACCATCACCGGCTGCCGGGTTTCGGGTGAGATCAAGATGGACGGGCGCGATATCTATGACGCGCGGATTGATCCGGTGCAGTTGCGCGCCAAGGTGGGGATGGTGTTTCAAAAGCCCAACCCGTTTCCGAAGTCGATCTATGAGAACGTGGCTTATGGGCCGAAAATTCACGGGTTGACCACCAACAAGGCCGAGATGGACGAGATCGTTGAGAAATCGCTGCGCCGGGCGGCGTTGTGGAACGAGGCGAAGGACCGGCTGGACAGCCCCGGCACCGGGCTTTCAGGGGGGCAGCAGCAGCGGTTGTGCATTGCGCGCGCCATCGCCACCTCGCCCGAGGTGCTGTTGATGGACGAGCCGTGCTCGGCGCTGGACCCGATTGCGACAGCGCAGATCGAGGAGTTGATCGACGAGTTGCGCAGCCAGTTCTCAGTGGTGATCGTGACCCATTCGATGCAGCAGGCGGCGCGGGTCAGCCAAAAGACCGCATTCTTCCACTTGGGCAATCTGGTGGAATATGACGCAACCGCGACGATCTTTTCCAACCCCAAAGATCCGCGCACCGAAAGCTATATCACCGGCCGGATCGGCTGAGGGAGATCATGATGAGCAACGAACGCCACATTGCCAGCGCCTTTGACCGTGATCTTGAGGGCATTCTGATCATGATAATGAAGATGGGCGGGCTGGTGGAAACCGCCATTCTGAACGCCGCCACCGCCCTTGATACCCGCGATGACGAGCTGGCGGAAACGGTGCGGCGTGGCGATGCGGCGATTGATACGCTGGAAGAGCAGATCAATCTTGAGGCGGCGCGGGTGATTGCGCTCCGCGGGCCGGTGGCGGGCGATCTGCGCACCATCCTGACGGTGATCAAGATCGCGGCCTCGCTGGAGCGGTGTGGCGATTACGCCAAGAACCTGGCCAAACGCTCGGTTCTGCTGTCGCAGATGCCGGCGATTGCCGGGGCCTCGGGATCGGTGCGGCGGATGGCCAAGGCGGTGGGGCTGATGGTGAGCGATGCGCTTGACAGCTATGTGCAGCGTGACGCGGGCTTTGCCGCCGAAGTGCGGCAGCGCGATCTGGAGGTGGACCAGATGTACACCGCCCTTTTCCGCGAGTTGCTGACGCATATGATGGAGGATCCGCGCAACATCACCGCCTGCATGCATCTGCATTTCATCACCAAGAACATCGAACGCATGGGCGATCATGCCACCGGGATTGCCGAGCAGGTGATCTATCTGGTGGAAGGCAAACTGCCCGATGATGACCGGCCCAAGGATGATATCACCGCCGCGCGTGCGCCGGGCATCGGGGGCTAGGGCATGGCCGGAGTGCATCAGGCGACGGTGATGCTGGTGGAGGACGAGCCCGCACAGCGCGCGGTGTTGTCGTATAATCTGGAGGCAGAGGGCTTTCGCGTGGTGCAGGCCGAGGACGGCGAGCAGGCGATGGTACTGGTCGACGAGGCGGCACCGGATGTGATCGTGCTGGACTGGATGTTGCCGAACGTGTCGGGGATCGAGGTGTGTCGCCGTCTGAAATCGCGGGCGGAAACGCGGGGCATCGCCATCATCATGCTGTCGGCGCGGGCCGAGGAGGTGGATCGGGTGCGGGGGCTGGAGACGGGGGCGGATGATTATGTGATCAAGCCCTATTCGGTGGTGGAGTTGATGGCGCGGGTGCGGGCGCAGCTGCGCCGGGTGCGGCCTGCGGCGGTGGGGGTGGTGCTGGAGTTCCGCGATATCCGCCTCGATACCGAAAGCCACCGGGTGTACCGGGCCGACAAGGTTCTGAAGCTGGGGCCGACCGAGTTCCGGCTGCTGGCAAGTTTCATGGAGCGGCCGGGCCGGGTGTGGAGCCGCGAAACCCTGCTGGACCGGGTTTGGGGCCGCGATATCTATGTCGACAGCCGGACGGTGGATGTGCATATCGGCCGCCTGCGCAAGGCGCTGTGCCAGTTCGGCGGCGAAGACCCGCTGCGCACGGTGCGCGGTGCCGGTTATGCTTTGGGTTAGGGTCGCGCTGGGGTAGGGCGGGCTCTGGGGTAGGGGCGGGCTTTGGGGTAGGGGGGCGCTGAGGTAGGGGCGGGCTTTGACGGGTTGGGTTCAGGGTGAATTTTTCCGGTCTCAGCCAATCGGCTGATACCGTGAAGAACCTGGCCTGTACTGCGTCCTTCCAGTTCAAGGAAAACACTGCACCCGCAAACTCCGGGGGCAAACACCTTGAGAGGTGCGCCGCCCGGTCACATTCAGAGCAGCGCTTTGGCCTTGGCGACGGCGGCCGCGGCGGTGATGCCGAACTCCCTGTAAAGCCGGTCGATCGGGGCCGAGGCACCAAAGCCCGTCATGCCGACGAAATCGGCCTTGGCCTCGCGCCCGCGCTCGCCCAGAAGCCAGCGGTCCCAGCCCGTTCGCACCCCGGCCTCAATCGCCACCCGCACCGGCCCCGCAGGCAGAACCTTGCGCCGATACGCGACCGGCTGGGCGGCAAACAACTCCATGCAGGGCATTGATACCACCCGGCAGCCGATGCCCCCGGCCTCCAGCACCGCCCGTGCCGCCAGCGCAATCTCCACCTCGGAACCGGTGGCCAGCAGGATAACCTGCCGCCTGGCCTCGGATTCTGCCAGCACATAGGCGCCCTTTTCCACCAGATTCCGGTTGGTGTGCACCCGCCGCACGGCTGGCAGGTTCTGGCGTGAAAGTGCCAGCACCGTCGGCGTCGATTTCGCCCTGAGTGCCACATCCCACGCCTCGGCGGTTTCCACCAGATCGGCCGGGCGTATCACATAAGTATTTGGCGTCGCGCGGGAAATCGCCAGATGTTCCACCGGCTGATGGGTGGGGCCATCTTCGCCCAAGCCGATGCTGTCATGCGTCATCACATAGATCACCGGCACGCCCATCAGGGCCGAAAGCCGCATCGCGGGGCGGGCATAATCGGTGAAACACATGAAGGTGCCGCCGTAAGGGCGCACGCCGCCATGCAGCACCATGCCGTTCATTGCCGAGGCCATGCCATGCTCGCGGATGCCGTAATAGACATAGCGGCCCTTGCGATCCTCGGGTGAAAAGGTCCCCATATCGGCGGTTTTGGTGTTGTTCGAGCCGGTCAGATCGGCCGAGCCGCCGATGGTTTCGCTCATCACCGGGTTCACCGCTTTCAGCACGGTTTCCGAGGCTGCACGGGTGGCCACCTTCGGCATATCCGCCACCGCCTGCAGCTTGACCGCGCGGATGGCGCCTGCAAGGCTCTTGGGCACGTCGCCCGCAAAAATCCGTGCGAAACTGGACTGCCGCCCGGCGGGCATCGCCGCCAGACGCTGCTCCCAGGCCAGCCGTGCGGCTGCCCCCCGTGCGCCCATCGCCTCCCATTCAGCCTTGATATCCGCCGGGATCTCGAACGCCCCATGGCTCCAGCCATAGGCGGCACGGGTGTCGGCGATCAATTTGGCATCGGTCAACGCGCCATGGCCCTTGGCGGTGTCCTGCGCCGACGAGCCCAGTGCGATATGCGTCGCACAGGCGATCATCGCCGGGCGCGGGCTGGCTTTGGCGGCGGTCAACGCACGGTCAATCGCCAGCGGATCATGGCCGTCGCATTCGAACACATCCCAGCCCGCAGCCGCAAAGCGCGCCTTCTGATCGGTGATGTCGGCTATCGAAACCTTGCCATCAATGGTGATGCCGTTGTTGTCCCACAGCACGATCAGCCGGTTCAGCGCCTGCTTGCCGGCAAGGCCGATCGCCTCGTGGCTGACGCCCTCCATCAGGCAGCCGTCACCAGCGATCACATAGGTGTAATGGTCCATCACCTTGACGCCCCAATGCGCGCGCAAGGACGCTTCGGCCATGGCAAAACCAACCGCATTGGCAATGCCTTGCCCCAACGGCCCGGTGGTGGTTTCCACCCCCGCCACATGGCCATACTCAGGGTGGCCCGCTGTGATCGCCCCCCATTGGCGGAAGTTCTTCACCTGCTCCAGCGTCATGTCGGCATAGCCCGTCAGATGCAGCACCGCATAGATCAGCATCGAGCCGTGGCCCGCCGACAGGATGAACCGGTCGCGGTCCGGCCAGCGCGGGGCGGCGGGATCGAACTTCAGATGCTTTTCAAACAACACCGTTGCCACATCCGCCATGCCCATCGGCATCCCCGAATGGCCCGAATTCGCGGCCGCCACCGCATCCATCGTCAAGGTGCGGATTGCGCAGGCGCGCTTCCAGTGATCGGGGTGTTCTGCGCGGAGGGTCTGGATATCCAAGGCCGGGATCCTGTTGCTGGGACAAGGTTGCGGGCTGCATAGCACCTCGGGTGGCAAGATCAAGCGCGCCCCGCAACGCATTGAACAGAAAGGGGCGACCTCGCCCCATCCGATGCGCTAAGATCAGTGATGACGACACGTATGGCGATTCGCACGCAAGCGGCGGGTCGCGGCGGCGATGAAACGGAACAAAGGGCAGGGCATGCAGCAGATCGCAGAACTGGAACGGCGGATTACCGCAGCACTGGAACGCATCGGGCGCGGGGTGGAGGCGCTCTCGGCGCCGGATGTGGCGTCCGCAAGTGCTGCTCCCGGCGGTTTGGCGGTGTCAGGTGACGGTGAAGGCGAGGTTGCCCGCCTGATTGAGGCTCTGGATGAAGAGCGGATGGCCAACGCGCAACTGAACGAACGCCTGAAGGTGGTGCGCGAGAAAGAAGCCGAAACGCAGGCCGGGATTGCCGCAAAACTTGCCGAGTCCGGCCGCCAGCTTGAAGCTTATGGTGCCGAGTTGACAAGGTTGCGCCGCACGGTGATCCAGTTGAACGGCGAGTTGGGCAAACTGCGCGAAGCCGCCGCCAGCGGCGTGGCCGAGCCGCAACTGATCAACCGCGCCATGCTGGCCGAACTTGAGGCGCTGCGCGGCAGCCGTGCCTCCGAGGCGGCCGAACTGGCCGATATCGTGGCCGCCCTGAACCCGCTGATCGAGGAGGCCCGCGCCGATGCCTGATCTGGAAATCATCATAGGGGGGCGCAGCTTCAACGTGGTCTGTCAGCCCGGTGAAGAGCATTTCCTGCAAAGTGCGGCCCAGATGCTTGACAGCGAAGCGCAGCCGCTGCTGGCCCAGTTGGGCCGCCTGCCCGAAGCGCGCATGCTGCTGATGGCGGGCCTGATGCTGGCCGATAAAACCGCCGCTGTTGAGGACGAAAATCGTGGGCTGAAGGCGAAACTGGCCGAAATTCAGGCCCGCCCGGTGCAGGAACGCGAAAAGGTCGAGGTGGCCGTGGTGCCCGCCGCCGTGCGCGAAACCCTGGCCGAGATCGCCGCCCGCGCCGAAGCCCTTGCCGCAGCCGTCGAGGACCGCCTGTCAGCGTAAGATCTGCTGGATCCCCGGCGGAGCCTCCGGCGGGGATATTTAGCCAGTAAAGAAGCCGCAGGCGGATCAGGCTTTTTCGGCGCTCGAATCTGCCGCTGGGCGCGCGCGTCCCTTTTTTTTGCTGCTGTTGGCTACGCGTTGGACTCGCGGATTTTATCTGCCGCCGCCTTGTCGAAACTCACACCCTTGGCCTCGAACAACTGGTCTAACTCGCCCGACAACGTCATCTCGGTGATGATATCGCAGCCGCCCACGAACTCGCCCTTCACGTAAAGCTGCGGGATGGTTGGCCAATCCGAGAAATCCTTGATCCCCTGGCGGATTTCCGCATTCGCCAGCACGTTCACATCGGCAAACTCCACGCCCATGTAATTCAGCACCCCCGCCACGCGGCTGGAGAAACCGCATTGTGGCACCATCTTGGTGCCCTTCATGAACAGAACGACATCGTTCTTGGCCACAGTTTCGCGGATTTGATCCTGCGCATTCATTTCGTCATCCTTTCGTAGTGCCACCGTTCTATCCGACGCATTCGCCGCCAGTAGCCAATTCCATGTTTCAGCAAGCCTCGTACATCTTGGCAGAAGTAAAATCCGCCCATTATGTCCAAGACAGCCAGCATCCGTTTACTCCGGGGCTTTCGTGGTCAGCGCCAGCGCGTGCAACTCGCCATGCGCGCCGTCCATGCGGCCCTTCAGGCTGGCATAGACCGCGCGCTGTTGCTGCACCCGGTTCATCCCCTTGAAACTTGCGTCAATCACTTCGGCGGCCCAATGATTGCCGTCGCCTGCA
>JANNAV010000126.1:0-10166 GCA_031384695.1 Paracoccaceae bacterium | reverse complement strand
CTCGTCGCGGCCATTGCCACCCGCCAGAATGTCGTGGCCGGCACCGCCGAACAGCTGGTCGATCGCACCATCATCCAGATCGCCGAGAAAGAACAGGATGGTGTGGCCAAACAGCCGGTCGTTGCCGTCGCCGCCAAACAGCTTGTCGGCTCCTGCATTGCCCACCACCTCGTCGTTGCCCGCGTCGCCGTTGCCGGTATCATTGCCCGCGCCGCCGACGATCAGGTCGATATCATCGCCGCCCGACAGCAGATCATTGCCACTGAGGCCGAACAGCACATCGTTGCCTATACCGCCGTCAAGCGTATCGGCGGATACGTCGGAGGCTGAACTGTCGCCCTGCAAATTGTCATTGCCTATGCCACCATAGAGCTTGTCGAGGCCCTTGCCGCCGTTCATAAAGTCGTCGCCATCGCCGCCGTAGATATCGTCGTTGTCATCGTCGCCAGCAAGCAGATCCGTTTCGGTGCCGCCATAGATGGTATCCGCGCCCTTGCCACCTTCGATGGAATCGACGCCGCCGCCGCCCGAGAGCACGTCGTTCAGAAGCAGGCCCGAGATGTAATCGCCCGCCGCGCCGCCGCTCAGGATATCATTTATGGGAACGCCATTTCTGTCACCAACAAGCCGTGCCATCCAATTTCTCCTGTAAAATTTCAATAGTTCAGTTTTGCAGAGCCATCAGCCGACAGGCCCCAATCCGGGTGCCGGTTGAAGGATTACTGACGATGTCTGAATTTGGGTCAAGCCGCACTCGGGTGGTGGGCTACGGGTTCGGGGGGGGGGCGTCCGTCCCGGAGGCCCAAGTTTGACTTGATTGATTGTGGCCGCGTGGCATGCTGTGCCACGGCTTGCTGCGCTGTGGCTTGCAGTGGAGGGATCAGGATGGGGCAGGGCGGCGAGCCGAAGAAGATCGTGGTGTTTGCCGATGGCACCGGCAATGCCTATTTCCGCCAGGAATCGAATGTCTGGCGGTTGTATCAGGCGTTGGACAAGACCCGGCGCGAGGGCGCGCCATTGCAGCTTGCGCGCTATATTCCGGGGGTTGGCACCTCTTCGATTGGCGTGATCCGGGCGGTGGACGGGTTGATCGGCTTTGGTGTGCCGTTCAACGTGCGCAGGCTGTACCGGTTTTTGTGCTGGAACTGGTGTCAGGACAAGGAATGGACCGATGAGATTCATCTTTTCGGGTTCAGCCGGGGCGCATTTACCGTACGCACTTTGGCCAGCCTGATCGCATCGCAGGGGATTTTGCCGCGCGTGATTAATGGGCGGCCGGTGACCGGTGCCGAGATGAAGCGTAACGCGCTGGCGGCGTGGCGGGCCTATCGTACCGAGACGGCACCGCTGGTGGCGGGCGGCAGGCTGCAGATGAACCCGTTGATTTCGGTGGTGCGCGGGGTGCGGGACGGTGTCACCTGGGTGCTGCGCAAGGTTCTGGGGCAGATGAGCTATGCCGAGGTGAAGGCACAGCAGCCGCGCGGGCAGAGGCACAAGGAGGTGGCGATCACCTTCATGGGGCTGTTTGACACGGTGGAGGCTTATGGCCTGCCGGTGGAGGAACTGCGCCGGGTTTACAACTGGCTGATCTGGCCGATCCAGTTTCGCAACCGCCGTTGCAGTTCGATGGTGCGAAAGGTGCGGCACGCGCTGGCGGCGGATGACGAGCGGCTGACGTTTCATCCCTTGCGGTTCGATCAGGGGCCGAGGCCGTTGTTGGAGGCGCGGCCCGATATCAGCGAAGTGTGGTTTGCCGGGGTGCATTCGGATGTGGGAGGTGGCTATCCCAATGACGAGGTGGCGTATGAGCCGCTGTTGTGGATTGCCGACGAGGCGCTGCGGCAGGGGTTGGAGTTGGATACCGAGGTGCTGGACCGGTATCGGCGGCGGCTTTATCCGCAAGCCCTGACGCACGATTCGCGTGGGGGGTTGGCGTCGGGCTACCGCTATGCGCCGCGCCCGATCGAGGGGGGCGAGGCGTTTGGCGGGGTGCCGGTGGTGCATTATTCGCTGCGCGCGAAAATGCTGAGCAGCGCGGACGGCTATGCGCCGGTGGGTTTGCCGGGCGATTTCCGGGTTTATCCGGCGATTGTGATGGGGCCGCCTGCCAGCATCGACCATGGGCTTGTGCGCAACGAGGCGGCGGTTGCGGCGGTGGCGGGCCTGATCAGGCTGCGCAAGGCCACCAATTGGGTGACGATCTGTCTGGTGGCCGCGTTGGTGGTTTTGCCCATGATTACAAGGTATAACGCCTGCCGGGCGGGCCTCGGGTGTTCGCATCTGCGCGCGGTTTGGGATGCGGTGACGGGTTTTGTGACGGGGTTGCCGGGCAGCCTGATCGGCAACTGGCATTATTCGCTGCCTTTGGTGCTGGGGATCGGCGCGGTTTATCTGGTGAACGAACATCTTGCCGACCGCATTCGCGATTGGGGGCGGCAAATCTGGGCATAAGCCCGGCTTTCATCGGCGGGTTGGTGTGACTATGCTTGTCCTCCCCGACCGGAGAAGATTCGCATGGCCTTGGCCCAGATACCCCAGATCATCGCGCGCGAGATTGCCGCCCAGCCCGCACAGGTGGCGGCGGCGATGGCGCTGTTGGATGAGGGGGCCACCGTGCCCTTCATCGCGCGCTATCGCAAGGAGGTGACGGGCGGCCTTGACGACACGCAGCTGCGCAATCTGGCGGAGCGGCTGGTGTATCTGCGCGAGTTAGAGGCGCGGCGGGGGGCGATTTTGGCCTCGATCACCGAGCAGGGCAAGATCACCGGGGCTTTGGCTCTGGCGATTGGCCGCGCGGTGACCAAGGCCGAGTTGGAGGATATCTATCTGCCGTTCAAGGTGAAACGCCGGACCAAGGCGATGATCGCGCGGGAAAACGGCTTGGAGCCGCTGTTGGCGGCAATTGTTGCCGACCGGTTTGCCGAGCCTGCGGCATTGGCGGCCGGGTTTGTGGGGGCGGCGGTCGCCGATGCCAAGGCGGCGCTGGAAGGGGCGCGGGATATTCTGGCCGAGGGGCTGGCGGAGAACGCTGACCTCTTGGGCCGCCTTCGGGCGCATATGAAATCAGTGGCGCGGCTGGTGTCACGCGGGGTGGTGGGAAAAGAGGCGGAGGGGGCGAAATTCTCGGATTACTTCGCGCATTCCGAGCCTTGGGCGGCGGCACCCAGCCACCGGGTTCTGGCGATGCTGCGCGGGCAGAACGAAGGGTTTCTGGCGGTTGATCTGGAGATTGACCCGAATGCGGCCAGGGGCGAGAGCCCTTGCGAGCGGTCTTGCGGCGCGGTTTTTACGGCTTCGGGCCGGGGGGCGGGCGATGTCTGGTTGCGCGACGCGGCCAGTTGGGCGTGGCGGGTAAAGCTGCGCATCTCGCTGACGCTGGAATTGATGAGCGAGATGCGGGTGCGGGCCGAGGCCGCTGCAATCGCGGTTTTTGCGCGCAATCTCAAGGATTTGCTGCTGGCGGCACCGGCGGGTGGCAAGGCCACGATGGGGCTTGATCCGGGGATCAGGACGGGCGTGAAGATGGCGGTGATTGATGCCACGGGCAAGGTTCTGGCGACGGAGACGGTGTATCCGTTTCAGCCGAGGAATGAATTGCGCGCGGCACAGGTGGTGCTGGCGGGATTGATCCGGGCGCATGGGGTGCGGTTGATTGCGATTGGCAATGGCACCGCCAGCCGGGAAACCGAAAAGATGGTGACGGATATGCTCGCGGTTTTGCCGGGCGAGCGGCCACGCTCGGTGATTGTGAGCGAGGCTGGGGCTTCGGTGTATTCGGCAAGCGCGCTGGCGGCGGCCGAGTTTCCGGGCCTTGACGTCAGCCTGCGGGGGGCGGTTTCGATTGCCCGGCGGTTGCAGGATCCGCTGGCGGAACTGGTGAAGATCGAGCCGAAAAGCATCGGTGTCGGGCAGTATCAGCATGATGTGGATCAGCACCGGCTGGGGCGCAGCCTTGAGGCGGTGGTGGAGGATGCGGTGAACGTGGTGGGGGTGGATCTGAACACGGCGTCGGCCCCGCTTTTGGCGCGGGTGTCGGGGGTGGGGCCGGGGCTGGCGGAGGCGATTGTGGCGCACCGCGATGCCAACGGGCCTTTTGGGTCGCGCCGCGCGTTGTTGAAGGTCGCGCGGCTGGGGCCGAAGGCGTTCGAGCAGGCGGCGGGGTTTTTGCGCATAGCCGGGGGCAAGGAACCGCTGGATGGCAGCGCGGTTCACCCCGAGGCCTATGATCTGGCGCGGCGGATCGTGGCGGCCTGCGGGCGGGATCTGCGGTCGGTGATGGGGGATGCGCGGGTGTTGCAAGGGGTTGATCCGCAGGCGTTTGTCGATGCGCGGTTCGGCCTGCCGACGGTGAAGGACATTCTGGCGGAGTTGGAAAAGCCGGGGCGCGATCCGAGGCCGGAGTTTCGCACCGCGACATTCGCCGAAGGGATCAACGAAATACGCGATCTCAAGCCGGGGATGCTGCTGGAGGGCACGGTGACCAATGTGGCGGCGTTTGGCGCTTTTGTCGATATCGGGGTGCATCAGGACGGGTTGGTGCACGTCAGCCAGTTGGCCGACAAGTTCGTGCGCGATCCGCATGAGGTGGTGAAGGCGGGCGATGTGGTGCGGGTGCGGGTGGTGGAGGTGGACGCCATGCGCAAACGGATCGGCCTGACGATGAAGCAGGACAGCGGCGAGGCGCGGCAGGCGGCGGCCGAGCGGAGTGCCGCGCCACAGGTTGCCCGCGCCAAACCGGTGGCGCCCCGGTTGGAGACCCCATCCAGCCCGTTCGATGCGCTGCGCGGCACGTTCAAGCGCGACTGAGGGCTGGCGGGGCGGTAGGTTTGAGTGGGAAACGCAGCTTTGCTTGGCCGACGGCCGACGGGGGTTTCACACCCCCGCACCCCCGTGGGATATTTGTGCAATGAAGAACGGGGGAGGGGTTTGGGTGGCGTGTCTTGCACGGCTTCATCCCGGTGCCGGCAGGTGGCGTGCGGCGGCATTCTGCTGGCTGATCCGGCTGGCGCTATATAGTGCGCCGGATCACGCGGTTGGCATCGTCTCGTCCGGGTTGATCGCTGCGGCGCGGAAGGTGGGGAGGGCTTCGCATCGCGCGGCGAGGGCGGCGATCTTGGGGAAATGGCCGGGCGGAAAGCCTTCTTGCAGGCGCAGGTGCAGATAGGCGATGGTGCAGGTTGTCATCACATCGGCGTGGGTGAGCGTTTCGCCGCAGAAAAACGGCGCGTCGCAGCGGCGTTCCAACTCTGCCAGGCCAGCGGCGAGTTGGCCGAGGCAGCGGGTTTCCCAGGCGGGGCTGACATGGGCTGCAGGATGAAAGTGACGCTCGTAGACAACGGCGGCGATTTTTTCGAGCGTGGCCTGGGCAAGCGCGGTGGCTTGCAGGATGCGGCGGCGTTCGGGGCCGGAGGGCGGCACCAGTGGCGGCGGCGGGGGAGAGGCGGCGCGCGCGGCCTCGTCCAGATGATCGAGGATGGCGGTGCTGTCGGTCAGCACCTCGCCGTCATCAAGGATCAGGGCGGGGATGCGGGTGAGGGGGCTGATCTTTGCGACCGCAGCCGCATCGCCGAACACCGAGCGGGTATCGCGGGTGAAGGGCATGGCGTACTGGTGCAGCGCGATGCCAATGCGGCGGGTGACGGGGCTGTCGTACTGGCCCAGCAGGATCATGTCTGCGAGCCCCCGACCGTCAGCCCGCCGATCATCAGCGTGGGCTGGCCTACCCCCACCGGCACCCATTGGCCCGCCTTGCCGCAGTTGCCGATGCCGGGATCAAGCGCCAGATCGTTGCCGATGGCGCGGATTTGCTTCAGGGCGGTAGCACCGTCACCGATCAGGGTGGCCCCTTTCACCGGAGCGATGATCTTGCCGTTTTGCACCCGGTAGGCCTCGGTGCAGGAAAACACGAATTTGCCGTTGGTGATATCCACCTGACCGCCGCCAAAGCCCACGGCGTAGATGCCATCCCGGAGCGAAGCCAGAATGTCCGCCGGATCATCCGGGCCGGACAGCATGTAGGTGTTGGTCATCCGGGGCATCGGGATATGGGCATAGCTTTCGCGCCTGCCATTGCCGGTTGGGGCGACACCCATCAGGCGGGCGTTCTGGCGGTCTTGCATATAGCCGGTCAGGATGCCGTCCTCGATCAGGATATTGCGGGCCGAGGGCGTGCCTTCGTCATCAATCGAGATCGAGCCGCGCCGGCCGGGCATGGTACCGTCATCAAGTACAGTGACGCCTTTGGCGGCGATCCGCTGACCCATCAGACCGGCGAAGGCCGAGGTTTTCTTGCGGTTGAAATCGCCTTCCAGCCCATGCCCTATGGCCTCGTGCAGCAAAATCCCCGGCCAACCGGGGCCAAGCACCACGTCCATCATGCCAGCGGGGGCCGCGACAGCCTCAAGGTTCACCAGGGCTATCCGCAACGCCTCGTGCAACAGGGGTTGCCAATGGGCGGGCTCCATCAGGCGCGCCAGACCGTAGCGCCCGCCACCGCCGGTGCCACCCTGTTCGCGCAGGCCGTTTTGCGCGACGATGACCGAGACGTTCAGCCGCGCCATCGGGCGGATATCGGTGAGGTGCGCGCCTTCGGGGCGCAGGATCTCGATCTCCTGATAGCTGGCGGCGACGGTGGCCGACACCTGGATGATGCGGGGATCCATCGCGCGGGCGTAGGCGTCGATCTCGCGCAGGAGGTTGATTTTCTGCGCAAAACTTGCGTCGAGCATCGGATCCTGATCGCCGTAAAGCCGCAGGTTGGTGCCCGGTGGTGGCGTGGCAGGCGTGCCACCACCGGCCCCTACCGCAAGGCGCGTGGTTTCGGACGCGCGCCGGAGGGCGGATTCCGAGATTTCGGTGGAATGGGCGTAGCCCGCAACCTCGCCCCGGATGGCGCGCAGACCAAAGCCTTCGGAGGCATCGTAGCTTGCGGTTTTGATGCGGCCATCGTCCAGCACGATTGCCTCGGAGCGGCGGCGTTCGAGGAACAATTCACCGTCATCGGCGCCTTCGGTTGCGGCCCTGAGGATGGCGAGCGCGCGGGCGGGGTCCAGATTGGTCTCGAAAGGGCGGAAGGGGGCGTCGGACATCAGGGGCCTTTCGGAGATGCGGGTTTCAGGGCCGGCCGTTTTGGCCAAGCCCTGAGTATCTGCGAAAGAACCTAGGCCGAGGCGTGCTGCGCCGCAAGACGCTGGCGCAAAAAGGCCGTAGGGTCAGCCCCGGGCGAGCGTTTCAAACAGCCAGGCCACACCTTCGGCGCCGGGATCGTTGTGGCCTGCCAGCTTGTCGGGCGACAGATAGGTGGACCGGCCAGCCCGGGCGCGGGACATGGCGGCGGTGCTGTCGGCCCCCTTGCGCGCGGCCGATGCGGCTGCGGCCACGCCCTGCGGTAGGGCGTGGAGCGCGGGGGCGAGCGCGTCGATCATCGTGCGGTCGCCAAGGGTGGCCCCCCCCACCTGCGAGACGCGGGCAAGGCCAACGCCGAGGGCGTCGATCCAGCTTTTGCCCGAGGCCGCGGCATCGCCTGCTGCGGCAAAGAAGATGGCCAGCAGGACGCCGGACGAGCCGCCCATGGTCTGGCTGAGTTCGACACCGATGGCGCGCAAAAGCTGGGTGGTATCGGCAAGCGGCAACCTGTCGAGTGCGGTTTGCAGCGACCGCGCGGCGGAGGCGAGGGTTGAGCCGGTATCGCCATCGCCGGTTTTGGCATCCAGCGCGTTGAGGGCAACCTCGGCGGCGATCAGGGCGGCGCAGCATTGGGCGATCAGCGCGCGGCGGGCGGCATGCGCGGAGGGCAGCGGTTGTATGGGGGTAAGGCCGTCGGGCAGGGGCAGCAAAGCGGGGGCCGCGAGGGTTGCGGTGCCGGGCCAGGCGTGCGGGGCCACGGGCGCCTGCAATGCGGCGAGTTCGGCCGGATTGACCGGCAAAAGCGACACGGAAAACCCGCGCATATCAAGCGAAGTCATCATCGCCGCCGGGCCAATCAGCCATTTGATGCGATCTGCATGCGGCGAGCGGGCAAGTTCATCGGCCAGCACCGCCATTTCAAGCGGCGTGGTGCCGCCCAGATTGTTCAGCAATGCCGCGTGGTTACCCGATCCGAAATGCGGCGCAAGGCGGTCAAGAACCATCGCCATTGCCGCATGCGCATCTTTGAAATCAACCTGTTGCACCCCGGCCTCGCCATGAATGCCCAAGCCCAGTTCGGCTTTGCCAGACGCGATCCGCTGTTCCTTGGGCGAGCCGGGCACGGTGCAGGTATCCAGCGACATGCCGATGGAAATCGCGCCTTTGATCACGCGCTGAGCGGCGGCGGTGATGGTTTCAAGATCGGCGCCGGCCTCGGCCATCGCGCCGGCGATCTTGTGGACAAACAAGGTGCCCGCGACGCCGCGCGCTTGTGGCAGGTCGGGCAAAGCCACGTCGTCATCGACAATCACCATCGACACGCGGCGACCAAAGGCGCGGGCGCGCTCGGCGGCGAGGCCGAAGTTCAGCCTGTCGCCGGTGTAGTTTTTCACGATCAGCAGACAGCCCGCATCGCCGGTAACGGCAAGGATGCCTGCGAGGACGGCATCGACCGAGGGGGAGGCGAAAACCTCGCCGCAGACGGCGGCGGTCAGCATGCCTTGGCCTACAAACCCCGCGTGGCTGGGTTCGTGGCCCGATCCGCCGCCCGAAACCAGCGCCACGCGGGAGCGGTCCCAATCGGCGCGGACCACCACCTTGATATGGGGAAAGCCGTCAAGCCGCGCCAGTTTGCCATGCGAGACACGCAGCAAGCCTTCGATGGCTTCGGTGACAAGGGCTTCTTTGCTGTTGATGAATTGGGTCATCGGAATCTCCGTCTATTGGGGGCGGTTTAGGGGAGGCGGTTGCCCATGGCATCGAACCAGAGCGGGGTGTGCGCGGTGACCGAAACCAGATCGCCTGCGCGCAGGGTAGTGTGGATATCGGCGAGGGTGATCAGATGATTATCTTGCAAAAGCAGATGGATACGGGTTTGATCGCCGAGGTGTTCAACCCGGGTAATGGCGGCTTCGAGGCCCTCTGCAGGCGTACCGAGGCGGATATGTTCGGGGCGCAGGCCGATTTGCGCGGCCTGTTCCGGCGCGCCGGAGAACAGGTTTGCGGGCAGCAGATTGATGCGCGGCTGGCCCAGACGGGTGGCGACATAGGTGGTGAGGGGGGATTCGTAAATCTCGCGTGGGGTGCCGAATTGCGCGAGGCGGCCATGATCGAGCACGCCGACATGGGTGGCCATGGTCATCGCTTCGATCTGGTCATGCGTCACGTAAAGAAAGGTGGCGTCCATTTCGGCGTGGATGCGTTTCAACTCGATCCTGAGTTCGCCGCGCAGTTTGGCGTCGAGCGAGGACAGCGGTTCATCCATCAGATAGATGCGGGGATTGCGCACCAGTGCCCGGCCGATCGAGACGCGCTGCATCTCGCCGCCGGAAAGCTGGGTCGCCTTGTTGTCCAGTTTATGGGCGATGCGCAGCACTTCGGCCACCTCTTGCACGCGGGCCTTGATCCGGGCTTCGGGCCAGTTCAGCACCGGCGAGCGGAGGGGGAAGGCAAGGTTGTCGCGCACGCTGAGGTGGGGATAAAGCGAGTATTGCTGGAACACCATCGCCACGTCGCGCTGGGCGGGGGGTTCGCGCAGGACCGAGGTTTGGTTGATCAGCACGTCGCCCTGATCGGGGGCATCAAGGCCTGCGATCATCCGCAGCATGGTGGTTTTGCCTGCGCCGGTGGGGCCGAGCAGCACCACGAAAGCGCCATCGGGGATAGTGAGGGTGATGTCGGCCAAGGCCTTGGTTTTGCCGAAGGATTTCGATAGGCCGCGCAGCGATACTTCAGCCATGGTTCACCCCGGCGTTGGCGGCGGTGCGCAGGGCGCGGCCGGTATTGGCGTCAAACAGGGTGAGGGTGGAGGCGGTGAAATCCAGACCGACGGTTTCGCCGACCTTGACGATTTGTGAAGATGGCGTGCGGGCGCGCAGGGTGCCGTGGGGGGCGGAAAGGGTGAGGATTTGCGTGGTGCCGAGATATTCGACGGCCTCGATTCTTCCCCGGTAAGTACCTGAATCGGTTATCTTTATATGCTCAGGGCGGACGCCAAGAACAAGGCTTGCGCCAGAAGGGGCGGCTTGCAACTCGGGGAT
>JANNAV010000102.1:0-13206 GCA_031384695.1 Paracoccaceae bacterium | reverse complement strand
CCCGGCGCGGGCGGGTTACATCCCCATCGCGCTTTTGATATTGTCAGTCGCTTCGGTCGAATAAACCTGCGTCCAGGCCTCGATCAGGTTGTCACGCGACACGGGCAGGGCGGGCAATGCCACAAAGGCCGGGGCCGCTTTGCCCAACAGGCCGTAGCCCGCCAGTTTGGCCTCGACCACACCGGCGTCATAGGGGCGCTGCGCCCCAAGGCCTTTGACGAAACTGCCCTGCGCCATTGAAATCGCAACGTTTTCGCCAAGGTCAACCGTGGTGATGACCAGATCATCGCGGCCAGCATTGCGGGCGGCAGAAATCACACCTTCGGCAGGCACATCCCAGACCGCCCAGATGCCGTTAATCTCGGGGTGAGAGGTCAGCATCGCGCCCGCCGCTTTTTCGGCATCGCCGGAAAAGTCTGGGCCGCCGATCCCCTGTTCGTCAACGATCAGAATATCGGGATAATCGCTGGCAATGGTCGCTTTGAACGCATCATAGCGCTGCTTGGTCACAAAGAAATCGGCGGCGTGGAACACCAGACCGATATTGCCCGCCCCGTTCAGCGCCTTGGCCATCAGATGGGCCGCCGCAACGCCGTTGCCATAGTTATCGGCCGAGACGACCGACACATAATCCGTGCCCGCCACAAAGCCCGCCGGGATGTTATCCATGAACACCAGCTTTACACCCGCTTCAGCGACGGCCCGGTAGGCTGCTGCAGTCGCGGTCGGGTCGGTCGGGATCGAAATGATGATATCGGGTGCCTGCGCCATGATCGTTTCCAGATCAGCGACCTGCTTTTCCGGTTTGAACCCGGCATCGGTGACAGCGATCACTTCGATACCCATGGCGGCGAATTGGGTCTGTAGACCGTTGATCTGCGCCCGGCTCCAATCATTGCCGCCGTAATGCATGACAATGGCGGCAGTGGCACCCATCGCCTTGATCTGGGCCAGCTCAGCCTCGGTCAGTTCGACACTTGAGGCAGGCGACGGATCTTCGCCCGAGGGACCTTTGGACAAAACGGTCTCTTGCAAGGCGGCCAGTGCGGCGTCCGGGTCAGCGAAGGCTGGCAGCGCCAGAAACGCGAGCGGTAATATAGCAACTGTGCCCAGCAGGGCGCGGCGGGTAATCATGGTTTCTTCCTCCCAGAAGAGCGGGGGCTGTGCCCCGGGGGTAATGGTTTAGGCAGTTTTCAGATAGTCCATGCTCAGACGCGCGCCTGCGGCGGGGTCGTCCCAGGCATCAAGTTCGGTGCAGATCCAGCCGTCGAATTCGATATCGCGCAGGGCTTGCAGGATCGGGCCGGTTGGCACATCGCCGCGGTCCAGCGGGGTGAAGGCAAAGGGATTGGCTTGGAAACCCTTAAGGTGAACATAGGAAATCCGCGCGGCATGTTCGCGGATCATCTCTGCCGGATTGCCACCGGCTGCGGCCAGATGCGCGGTATCGGGGCAGAAATCGATGGCGGTCAGGCCAAAGATCCGGCGCACTTCGGCTGGCCCTTCGACGATGGTTGACAGGTGCGGGTGGTAATGGGCGGTCAGACCGCGCGATTGGGCAAGATCCTTGATCCGGTCCAGCGCTGCGCCAAGCTTGTCGAAATCTGTATCACGGGTGCCGTCAAAGCGTTTGGCACCGCCGCCCACTACCAGATGCGGTGCGCCCAGTACTGCCGCACGGTCGGCGGCGCGGGCCACCCGGGCCAGTTCTTCGGGCAAGATATCGTCGAAGATGAAATTGCCGCCTGCATATGCTGCGACCAGTTGCAGGCCGGTTGCGGCCAGCAGGCTGCGCATGTCGGCGGCGGAATAGTCCAGCAGATTACCGTCGAACAGCTCGACCCCCTGATAGCCGGCCGCAGCAATCTCAGCCAAGGCGCGATCCATGTCACCAAAGGTGCGGTAGCTCAGTTGGGCGATCGAGGTCACGCCCACGGCATTGCCACCAAGGCTGCCCCAGCAATTGGCGTGATAGGCCAGTTTCCACTTTGCCATCGGTTCCTCCCTTGGCTGGGGCGCGCAGTATCCCCGGGTGTGATTGCGGCCTGATTTGGCCGCGTTACCGTTGGCTTAAGGCGATAATTATCATCTGTCAATATTAAATAGTCCGAAGTATCAATACTTTTGCATTTTATACGCAAAAGTTTGTTGTTGCCATGCGTAAGGTAGCGATTTACTACCGAAAACATGCGTTTCACACACTCCGAGGCTTAGGAATCCGGCTGATGCTTCCGTCTGACCCACGCCCAATCCAAGCCAACACGCCGCGTGGCAAAGGTCGGCCGCGCAGTGTGGAAACAGCGGGGCCCAGCCTTGCCGATATCCTGAATCTGGTGCGGATCGAGCGCGCGACGACCCGGCAAGAGATTGAGCGCATTAGCGAATTCAGCCGCGCTGTGGTGGCGGACCGGCTCGGCACCCTGACGGAACTGGGTTTGATTGATGAAAGCGAAACGGGCGTCGCCACCGGAGGACGCGCACCGCGTCTGGTCCGATTCGCAGCCGAACGGGGCCGCATTCTGGTGGCGACACTGGATCAGACGGCGCTTGGCGTCGGCATCGCTGACCTTTCAGGCCGCTTGTTGCTGGAGCATCATGAAGCTGCAGACCTGAGCGCTCCGGCAGCCACGGTTTGTGAACGGTTGGTGACGATGTTCCGCTGGATTTTGGACCGACAGGCTGCGGGGGTGCAACTGTGGGGCATCTCACTTTCGGTGCCGGGGGTGGTGCCGGGGATCAATGACACGCATTTCCTTGACCACACACCGCCGATCCAGCCGTCATGGGAGGGCTTTGCCTTTGCCGAAACGCTGATGCAGCGGTTCAACGTGCCGGTCTGGATGCGGTCGTCGGTAGAAACCATGACGATGGGAGAGTTGATTGCCGGTGCCGGGGCTGGCCTGCAGACCATGCTTTTTGTCAAGGTTGGCAAGAGGATTGGCGCAGGCCTGGTGATCGACGGGCGGCTGTATCGCGGGGCTCAGGGGGCCACGGGACTAATTGGCTCGTTGCCGGTGCAAGGCGCTGATCGGATCGGCACGCTGGATGCGATGGCCGGATCCGAGATGATCGCCCAGGAAGGGCGTGCCGCCGCCGAACGTGGCGGCAGTCCGATCCTGGCCGACATTCAGCGTCGTGGGGGTGAGGTCAACGCCATTGAGGTGGCACATGCCGCACAGATGGGTGACGCGGCCGCAATCGAGATCCTTTCACAAAGCGGGCGATTGATCGGGCAGGTTGTGGCCACACTTGCCAACACGTTGAACCCACAGATCATCGTATTGTCCGGCTCGATTGCGCAGACCAACGACATTCTTTTGGCGGCGGTGCGTGAAGCAGTCTATCGGGCAAGCCATCCATCGGTAACGCGGGATTTGCAGATCTTGCGCTCGCAGCTTGGCGCGTCTGCAGGGCTGGCCGGGGCCGCGATGGTGGCAACCGAAGCGATTTTTGCGCAAGCGTTCATGCGGGACTGGGTGATGCAGGGCACGCCTGTGGCACATCCGGCTTTCGTGCAACTGATAGCAAGGATCAACACGACGCGTGGTCCGACGCCGCCGCAGTTCCAGCCTCCGGCCATGTAAGGAGAGAAAGATGTCGATTTCAGGATTGGGCCCACATGGTGAGCGTGGGTCACCGCCGGAGCGGGTTGCTTTGCTGCCGGAAGACATTGCTTTGGTCAAAGGTTTGCGGGTGGCCGTGGTGATGCACACGCTGGAAAGCGATTGGGCGCGGCAGCATATCTCGGGAATTGTCGGCACCTTCGGGGATTGCGGCATGGCGGTGATTGATGTCGTTGACTGCGGATTTGACGCGCAGGTCCAGGGCGCGGCGCTTGAGCGGCTGATCCTTGAAGCGCCCGATGCGATCATCTCATTGCCGGTTGGCAATGCGGTGGTGGCGCAGGCGCATGCAAGGGTCGCGGCGGCGGGCATCAAGCTGGTGCTGTTGGACAATGTGCCCACCGGGTTGTTGCCGGGCAAGGATTACGCGGCTCTGGTTTCGACCGACAACTTTGGTCTGGGCAAGATTGCCGCCGAAAGTCTCGCTGACCATTTGCCGCAGGGGGCCGAGGTCGGCCTGCTTGGCTATGACGCCGATTTCTTTGCGACAAATGAGCGTGAGATTGCGTTTTGGAAGTGCCTGCAACTGATCCGGCCCGACGTGACGGTGCATCAAACCCGATTTGCCAGGATTGCCGAGGCAGGCGCTGTTGCCTGCGACCTCGCCGCGCGGCACCCAGAACTTGCCGGCATTTTTGTGGTCTGGGATACACCCGCCATCGCTGCGGAATCTGCTCTGAAAGCTGCGGGGCGGACGATGCCCATGGTGACAGTGGATCTGGGGCGCGAGGCGGCAATTTCGCTTGCCGGGGCGGGCGCCATTGTGGCCATTGGCGCGCAACAACCGTTTCGCCAAGGTGTTGCGGTGGCGCAGACCACGATTCTGGCATTGCTGGGGCGCTCGCCCCCGGCTTGGATAGCACTTCCGGGCTTAGCGGTGACAGCAATCAACGTTGTGGAAAGCTTCCAGACGGTCTGGCGGATGCCTGCCCCGCGCGAAGTGTTGCTCTGTCGAAAATTGGTGCGTGGATAATGGTAATCCCCCCCGAAAGTAACGGGCTGCATAAGTAGAATTTTCTCGGCAAGATGAACGAGGAGTTTCTGAATGAAGACAAGCAGATACACTGACGCGCAGATCATCGCGATCCTGCGGCAAGCTGAAGGCGGTGTGCCGGTGGCCGAGCTTTGCGTATTCTCTTTCGCCTCGATCAGCGCGATCGGGATGTTCGGCTTGACAGACAGTATATAATCAACGCACTTGCCCTTGCCCCGGCTCACCAATTTGCCCCGAACAATGATCCGAACCTTGGTGAAACTGACCGCTTCGCGGATCTGGGTTATTTCATCCCAACCGCTCATTCGACCTCCGGGTTTGCATCCCTTCGGTTGCCCAGCACAGGCCATGCGAACGCGGCGCAGTATTTCCATGGTCATTCGAGAACTCTGGATGACAAAGCCATCGATTTTTGGCACCATTTCCCAGCACCCCCAACCGGCACAAGGGGTTGGCCGGTTTACCTCGGAAGGTGGGAGCCTGGCATGGATATCGAAGCTTGGCTGCGCAGTCTTGGACTTGAAGTTCATGCAGCGACCTTTGCCGAAAACGGCATCGACGCGGGACTTCTCGACGATCTGACCAATGAAGACCTGAAGGATCTCGGGGTTGCGAAGCTGGCTGATCGCAAGCGGTTGCTGTGTGCAATTGCCGATCTTGCATCCGACAGCGCGGGTCAGCCCGTGGGACCGTCCAGGCCGGTAACCCCGGCAGGCGAGCACCGACAGGTCACGGTTCTGTTTGCCGACATCGCTGGCTTCACGAAACTTACGACAGAGGTCGGTGCGGAGGACGTCCATGCAATGCTCAACCGGTTCTTCGGAACCGTGGATGCAGTCGTGACGGGCCATGGCGGCACCGTCGACAAGCATATTGGCGATAACGTCATGGCGGTGTTTGGCGCTCCGATCGCGCATGATGACGATCCGGTGCGGGCGGTGCGGGCCGCCTGCGAGATTCATCGCCAGGTGGGCGAACTACAGGATTCCATGGGTCGCAGTCTCAAGGTTCATATCGGGATTGCGAGCGGTTTGGTCGTGGCCAGTGGCACGGGAAGCGACCAGTATCGCGAATACACCGTCACCGGCGCTTCCGTAAATCTGGCGGCGCGGCTGCAGGCCATGGCCGGGGCTGGTGAGACATGGATCTCGGATGTCCTGCATCGTGCGGTCGGACACGCCATTGAATGCGAGAATTTGGTGGATCGCGAGGTCAAGGGGGTAGATCGACCCGTCGTCGTCTGGAAGGTCATCCGCGCGCGCGCGACCGGGACAAAGGCGCAGCGCGGCGTCCTTGTCGGACGCGAGGCAGAGCTGGCTCAGCTTTCCGGCATCCTTGACCGCTGCAAGGCGGGTGGCAGGGGGTGTGCCGTCGTTCTTCGTGGCGAAGCAGGCATCGGCAAGACCCGGCTTCTGGAAGAACTGGCCCGGATCGCGACCGGGCAGGGCTTCAGGGCCCACCGGGGGCTTGTTCTGGATTTTGGCGGGGGTGAAGGCCGCGACGCGATCCGGGCCGTGTTGCAAAGCCTGCTCGGGATTCCGGTCGGCAGTGACAGATCAACAAGGCTTGCGGTGGTGAACGCAATCATCGCGGAAGGAAATCTGGCCCCGGAACGGCGCGTTTTTCTGAACGACCTGCTTGACCTTCCGCAGTCGCCCGAGGAACGCTCGGTTTATGACGCGATGACCAACGCCACGCGGAACGAAGGCAAACGCGCCGTGGTCGCCCTGCTTTTGCAGTGGTTTGCCGCGCAACAGCCGTTGGTCGTCATCATCGAAGATATCCATTGGGCCGATCCACTGATTCTGGCGCACCTCGGCACAATGGCGGCGGCCTTTGCAGATTGCCGGGGAGTGCTGGTCACGACGTCTCGTGTGGACGGATATCCTCTTGGACAGGCATGGCGCAGCAGCACTGGCGGCTGCCCGGTGGTGACGTTGGACCTTGCACCTTTGCGCAAGGACGACTCCGTCAGGCTTGCAGCAGCCTTCATCGACACCATGAACCAGAAGGCAGTGGATTGCATTGATCGCGCCGGGGGCAATCCCCTTTTTCTTGAGCAGTTGCTGCGCAACGTGGAAGAGCGCGGCGACGGCGATGTTCCCGCGTCCATCCAAAGCCTGGTCCTCGCCCGGCTCGACCGCCTGCCCGTCGTGGACAAACAGGCCCTGCAGGCGGCCTCGGTATTGGGTCAGCGGTTTGCCCTCGACGCCCTGCGCCACCTGATGGCATCTCCCGGATACGATTGCCAGACGCTGATCCAACGTTCGTTCATCCGGCCCGAAGGCGACAATTTCCTGTTTGACCACGCCTTGGTTCAGGAAGGCGTTTTTGGCTCATTGCTCCGACAGCAGCGTGAACATCTACACCGCAAGGCGGCTGATTATTTTGCCAGCAGCGATATGGTCCTGCACGCCCAGCATCTGGATCGGGCCAACGCGCCGGGCGCTGCGGTCGCCTATCTGCATGCCGCCGGTTTCCAAGCCAACGCGCTGCATTTCCACAACGCCATGACGCTGTCCGGCCGGGGCCTCGAGATCGCAACCGACCCGGAAACCCGGTGTAGTCTGGCCTGTCTTCGCGGCGAGGCGTTGCGCAACACCGGAGCGGTCGAGGAGTCGATTGCCGCTTTCGAGTTGGGAATTTCAACGGCTGTCGGGGCGCGGCAAAGATGTCTTGCCCTGATCGGCCTGGCAGAGGGACTGAGGATTGCCGACAGGCATAAGCAAACGCTGGCAGTCCTCGAAGCGGCTGAGGCGGCTGCACGCGAGGCGGACCTGCTGCAAGAGCTTGCCCGCATTCACTGCCTGCGCGGCAATGTCTACTTTCCGCAGGGCCGCCTGAATGAATGCCGCGACGAGAACGAAAAGGCTTTGGTCCTTTCGCGACAGGCCGGATCGGTGGAGGGTGAGGCGACGGCGTTGAGCGGTCTTGGCGACGCGTATTATCTTGCTGGCAGGATGCGCACGGCCAGCGAACAGTTTCGCGCCTGCGTTGCGCTTTGCCAGCAGCACGGGTTGCGGCGGGTGGAAGTGGCCAACCGTCACATGATCGGGTGGACCCGACTGCATCTGCTGGAGTTTGCCGAGGCGGAGACCGACGCGCTGGCCGCGATAAAGCTGGCAACGGACGTGGGTCATCCGCGGGCGCAGTTGCTTGGGCTTCTACTGGCAGGGTATGTCTGCTCGGAACTTGGCGAACTGGAGAAATCCGATCGTCTGCTGCAGCAGGCATTGGAACTTGCACGTGCCATGCAGGCAAATAATTTCGAAGCACAGGTTCTGCGGTGGTTGGCGAGAAATGCCCTCGGCGAGGGAAACCGCAACACCGCCGAGACCTACGCAGCGGAAGCGGTTCAAGTGGTTCGAAAGGTCGGCATGACCTTCATAGGGCCGGCGGTTCTGGCGCTCGAGGCGGCTTTGACGGACGATGCGGCGCGGTCAAAGTCGCTTTGGATCGAAGCAGAAGCTATCCTCGACTCAGGCTGCGTGGCACACAATCACTTCTGGTTTGCCCAGATCGCGATCGGTCATGCCCTGCAGGAGGGCGCTTGGAACCGCGCGGACCATTACGCAAGCAGACTCGAAAGCTATACCCGGAACGAACCCCTGCCATGGGCAAACTTCCTGATTGCCAAAGGCAGAACTCTGGCGGCATGGGGAAGGGGCGAAAGAGGCGCTGCCATCGTGGCAGAGTTGCGGCGTCTCAGAACGATCGCCGCAGAGCGACGCCTGCAGCTGGACCTCGTTGAGTTGAACAGGGCGCTCGCGGCGGCATGATGCCTCATGGCCGCACCACGGCTGTTCGCAGCCAGGCGACCGTCTGCGCGTGACAGGGCAAAATCGAGGCGCTGCGCCAACAGACGCGCTTCCCCGGTGTCCTTGGCCCCCCGCGCCTTCAGGCAGTCCGCAAGCCCCTTCATGCTCCAAACATTGTCGGGCTGGATTGTCGCCCGGGAAAGGCAACCGCCCATCCCGAGGTCTTCGCGATAGTCAATCTTGGCCTCTGTCACCCGACCTTGCTCGAACAACAGCGCACCACCCCACCAACCCGCAATATGCGCCAAATATGCATAGCCGCATGCATCACTTGCACATCGCCATATCCCCGGCCTGCGCCCTCCCCGGCCCGCACGGCGGCGCGGCCTGTCTGGCACTGAAAACTGTCCAGCGGACAGTTTTCCGCCCATGCCAAACCCCCTTGACCTCCACACCCTATGATTGCAATCCTGCGCCACTGCCAACGTCTATCACAAAGGGCCGCCCCATGATCTCCACCGCCTCTCCCCTCACGGCCCTTACGGCGTTTGCGTTGGGGGTTGAAGCCATCGTTGGCCTGGTGCTTGGCGTGTCCGACGGGCTTTCCGAACTGCACAAATCGGTGCTGGTAGGGTTTGTGGTGGTGTTCCCGTTGCTGTCGCTTGGCCTGTTGCTGATGCAAAGCAGCCGCAGCCAGACGCTCTATTACGAACCCGCCCCAGAGGATCAGCCCGCCTGAAAAGCCCTTATTCCTGCAAGGTTTTCAGATACTCCGCCAAATCCACCAGCCGGATCGGGGTGGGCGAATCGATGCCGTCGCCGCCATCGTACAGCACCATTTCGCCCTCCAGCAGGGCGGCAAAATCCGGCATTACACCCGCCCCCTTCTGGCCCGCATAACCCCAGATCTGCGCCATCACCCGCGTGGTCGGAAACACCCCGCCATTGCGGCGCGAAAGCCCGGTCAGATCGGCCGGGCGGCGCGCCAGATCTGCCGCCAACGCCCCGTCACCGCGCCCGGCGGCCCCATGACAGGCCGCACAATTCTCGGAAAAATCAAGCGCCCCCGTGGTCTGGGGTTCCGGCGGCACACAGCCCGCCAGCGCCAGCATCAAGACCATAAACCGCATCCGTACCCCCCTGCGCCACCTATGGCACAATGGCACATGGCGCGCGGCCCCGGGCTGACATGGATCAACCCGCAGCTTGCCTGCCTTCCCGCCTCACCCGCCGCCTGCCGCAGACGTTTTGCGAATGCATTCAGCATCTTAGGGATCAGCCACTCGGCAAATCCGGCGATGAACGCCCAAAACAACAGCCTTGCTCATTGCGAGGGATCGGAAAACTCGACGTAGATATTGCGGAAACTGACCCCGGCAAACTACGCAAAAAAAGACTGCCCGCAACAAAGCCACCCAGAAAGATCAGCACGATCAGCACCCCGAAAATGGTGCCGATATAGCGCATCAAACAGACTGCCATCCGTCACCACGCGCGATCTGAACCCGTCGCGCGCGGCGTGGCTCAGCAGCAGGCCCGCAGCGTCACCTGAAACCAGAAATGCGAACTACCAAGCTTTCGCGGGATCAGCCCGAACACCATTCTTGACAGGGATTTCCCAAGCGCAGCCCCCATGGTTTCATCCACCGCAACGTTCGGCTCCACGGCCACGGCCGCCCCAACACCGCTCATCTCGGTCATCCTTGGCCCCCACCACTGCACGCACCTTCGATGGGCTGACACGGTGGTCGATTCTGGCAAATTCCAGCACCGCAACGGCTTACACCACCCGGCCCGCGTCAAGCCGCACCACCCGGTCCATCCGCGCCGCCAACTCCAGATTATGCGTGGCAATCAGCGCCGAAAGCCCGGTGCCGCGCACCAATTCCATAAGCGCACCAAACACTTGCTCGGAGGTGCCGGGATCAAGGTTGCCGGTCGGCTCGTCGGCCAGCAACAGGCGCGGCCCATTGGCCAGCGCCCGGCAAAACGCCACCCGCTGCTGCTCGCCACCCGAAAGGGCTGCCGGCCGGTGCCGCGCGCGCGGTGCCACCCCCACCCGCGCCAGCAACTCCATGCCCCGCACCTCGGCCTCGGCCTTGCCCACACCATTGGCCAGTTGCGGGATCACCACGTTTTCCAGCGCCGAAAACTCCGGCAAAAGGTGATGAAACTGATAGATAAAGCCCACTTCACCCCGCCGCGCCTCGGTGCGGGCGCGGTCGCTGAGGCCCACCATGTTCTGCCCCCCCAACGCAACCGAGCCTTGATCCGGCGTATCCAGCAGCCCCGCGATGTGCAAAAGCGTCGATTTTCCCGCCCCCGAAGGCGCCACCAGCGCCACCACCTCGCCGCGCGCCACTTCAAGCGTGGCCGCCCTGAGCACCACCACCTCGCCCGGCAAACCGCGGTTATAGGCCTTTTCGATTCCCGCCAGTTCCAGCGCGTATTCACTCATAACGCAGCGCCTCCACCGGGTTCATCCGCGCCGCCCGTCGCGCCGGCAAGATCGTCACGATGAACGAAAGCCCCAACGACAGCGCCACCGCCGATCCTACGTCGGCCAATTGCAGTTTGGCAGGCAGAAAATAGATGCCGCGCACCGAAGGATCCCAAACCTCGCCCCCCGCCAGATAGTTCACGAAAGCAAAGATCGGGTCGATATAAACCGCAAACAGGCAGCCCAGAACCACCCCCATCGCCGTGCCCACCACCCCGGTAAAGGCGCCGCAGATAAAGAAAATCCGCAAGATCGAACCTTCGGTCAGCCCCATCGTGCGCAAGATGCCGATATCGCGCCCCTTGTTTTTCACCAGCATGATCAGGCCGGAAATGATATTCATCGCCGCAATCAGCACCAGCACCGACATCAGGATGAACATCACGTTATCCTCGATATCCAGCGCCCTGAGGAAAGACCCCGCAGAATCGCGCCATGTCCACAGCAGCGCGTTTTCGCCACCGGCGGCAAGTGCTGGAAGGGTGTAATCATCCACCGCCTCGGGGTTCGCCACCATCACCTCGAACTCATCCGCAAGCCCCTCGCGGTTGAAATAGCGTTGCGCCTCGGCAAACGGCATATAAATCCGCGTACGGTCGATATCCCAGCGCCCGGCGGTGAAGATATAGACCACCTCATAGGCATTGACGCGCGGCGAGGTGCCCATCGCGGTTTTCACCCCGGTGGGCGCGATCAGGCGCAGCCTGTCGCCCACCGTGATCCCCAACTCGCGCGCAATGCCCGAACCCACCGCGATGCCACGCTCAAACTGCTCGATATCGCCGTAGGCATCCGCACCGATGCCAACGCGCGGGATGGCCTTCAGATCGGCCAGCCGGATGCCGAAAACCTCGGCCCCGTTGGCCTCTTGCCCGGCGGTTACCATCACCTGACCTTTGATCAGCGGTGCCGCGCGGGTCACCCCGGCAATCGCGCCAAGCCGACCCGCAACCGCATCGTAATCCGCGAACCCCTTGATCATGTTGCCGTTCGCGTCAGGATGCCCCGCCGAATAAACCGTCACATGCGCGTTAGCCCCCAGAATGGTATCGACAAATTCCGCCCGAAACCCCGCCCGCACCGCCAGCGTGGCGATCAGTGCGAACACCGCCAGCGTGATACCGATCAGGCTGATCCAGGTCATCACCGAAACCCCGCCCTCGGCCCGTCTGGCGCGCAAATAGCGCCAGGCAATCATGAACTCAAAGCGGGAGAATGGGGGGGTCCGCTTGATCATGGCTGCTCCGGTTTGAGGTTCGGCGCAAGGTGGCGGTTGTGCGCGGATTGGTCAAGCACCGCCATCACGCCTGCCGCCACGTCTTGCACATACCTTTGCCAATGGCGGCAACAGCCGGGCCAAGGTTCGCATAGCGAAAGCGTCGGAACTGCGGTATCATGCAGATGCATTTTGCCGTGAATTTCCAAGAAAAGGTTTGTGCCGCAATGTACTACAAAGGCGTCTGGGTCACTGACAGCTATTTCACCGGCCGGATCGACCAGGTCGAATCCTCGCTGCGCCGCTCCATCGCCGCCATCGCGCGGGCCGACCGCGCGGTGCATCTGTTCTACATCGGCATCGCCAGCGGCACCGATCACTGGAGGGCACTGGCGCGGCGGATCGACAGCAAAAAGATGGATGCCGGGGTCAGCACGATGCATCTGCTTTACCAGTCGGGCTCACTGGCCAACACCACCGAACTGGAGCGCCGCCTGATCATCCGCTTTCAGAACGTGATGGAGGACGACCGCATCTGGAACAGCACCGGCGGCGGTGGCGGGCGGCGCGGCGCGGGCCCGAATTTCTACCTCTATCTTGCGGTCACCCAATAGCGCCGCCAATCCCGCGCCTCAGACCCCGGCGTAGATCGCCGCGATCCGCGTCACCGCTGCATCAGCAGTCATTTCTTCGGATACACCGGTGCGGCGCGAGGTGACTTCGACCACGCCATTGGCCAATCCGCGCGGGCCGACGGTGATGCGCCATGGCAGGCCGATCAGGTCCATGGTGGCAAATTTCGCCCCGGCCCGCTCGTCGCGGTCATCATAAAGCGCCTCAAGCCGCAAGGCTGCAAGGGCTTTGTAAAGCCCTTCGCAGGCCGCATCGGTGCCGCTATCGCCTTGTTTCAGGTTGACAATTCCCACCGGAAACGGCGTCACCCCTTCCGGCCAGATGATGCCCTTGTCGTCGTGGCTCGCCTCGATGATCGCCCCCAGCAGGCGGCTGACGCCGATGCCGTGGCTGCCCATCTCGACCGGCACCCGGCCACCATCCGCCGTCACCACCGTGGCCCCCATCGCCTCGGAATATTTGGTGCCGAAATAGAATATCTG
>JANNAV010000300.1:0-3038 GCA_031384695.1 Paracoccaceae bacterium | reverse complement strand
GCTTTGTAGAAATCCCCGCCGAGTGACAGCATCACACCGTCAAACATTGTGGCATCCTGCCAAGGCTGGCCACCATGCGCCAAAGGGGTGATGCCATTGGCTTTCATCGCGTCCAGCACAGCAACCAGTTCTTCCCATGTTTCCGGCGCTTTGCCACCCGCCGCGTCCAGCGCCGATTTGCTCATCCAGATCCAGTTGGTCGAATGCACGTTCACCGGGGCCGCAATCCAGTGGCCATCGTATTTGGAAAACCGCTGCAATGCTGTCGGGATCACCGCATCCCAACCCTCGGCTGTGGCCACATCATCAAGATTGGCAAGCGCGCCTTCTGCCGCCCAATCCTGAATGTCAAAGCCCAGCATCTGCACGGCCGTTGGTGCATTACCTGCGGTCACACGCGCCCGCACGGCCGTCATCGCCGCCTCACCGCCGCCACCGGCCACTGGCATATCAACCCAGCCGATACCTTTGGTTTTCAGATCGTCCTTCAGCACGCCCAGCGCCGCCGCCTCGCCGCCCGATGTCCACCA
Source organism: Paracoccaceae bacterium (assembly GCA_031384695.1). Lineage (GTDB taxonomy): Bacteria > Pseudomonadota > Alphaproteobacteria > Rhodobacterales > Rhodobacteraceae > JANNAV01. The sequence goes on along the minus strand of JANNAV010000300.1, from coordinate 2,508 downwards.
GTGCAGCACCTCAACATCGTTGGCACGCGCCAAGGATGTGGTCAGTGCCAAGGCTGCGGCCAGTGTCAGTGTCTTTCCAAAAAATCCACGCATTTGGTATCCTCCCTGTGATGCGTTGTTCGTCTTAGCCGCCAACCAAAGTGTCAGCGGGTCTTGACCCAAGGTGCGCGTGTGCGGCCAACCCGCATCGCCACGGTTTTCACCTCAAGAAATTCGTCCAGCCCGTAGGGGCCCATCTCACGGCCAGAACCGCTTTGTTTCATGCCGCCAAAGGTCATCTCTGGAAAGCCGTCCATCCAGGTATTGGTCCAGATGGTGCCCGCCTGAACCCGGCGCGCGAAATCAAGGCAGGTATGAATATTCTCGCTCCACACCCCGGCACTCAGGCCGAAGGTGCTGTCATTGGCCAAGGCAATCGCCTCATCTTCGGTGCGGAAGGTCAGCACAACCAGAACCGGACCGAACACTTCTTCGCGCGCAATCGCCATATCGGGCGTTACGCCGGATATCACCGTCGGTTGGTAGTATTTTCCCGGCAGGCCAGCCACTTGCAGGTTCGCACCGCCCAGATGCACGATCGCCCCCGCCGCCACGGCATCCTGCACATAGCCGTCAATCTTCGCCAGATGCGCGTCCGAGACGATCGCGCCGACTTGGGTATCGGGGTGCAACGGATCGCCAAACGCTACGTGCAGCGAAAGTTCCACCACCCGCGCAATAAACGCCTCAGCAATATCCTCGTGCACAATAATCCGGCTACCGGAATTGCAGCACTCACCTGCGTTGAAGTAAATTCCAAACGTCACCGCATCGGCAGCGCTTTCCAGATCGGCATCCGGGAAAATCACCTGCGGGTTCTTGCCACCCAGCTCCAGCGCCACCTTTTTCAACGTCCCCGCCGCAGACGCCGCAATCGCCTTGCCCACGCCGGTAGACCCGGTGAAGGTGATCATATTCACGTGCCCGTGGCTGACCATCCGCGCGCCAACAGAGTCGCCGTAGCCCAGCACAATATTCACCACCCCGGCAGGCAGCCCCGCCTGCCCCAGCAAATCGCCCAGCATCGCGGTGGTTTACGGCGTCAATTCCGACGGCTTCACCACACAGGTACAGCCCGCCGCCAAGGCAAACGGCAACTTTTGCGACAATATCCAGAACGGGAAATTCCACGGCGTGATGATGCTCACCACGCCAATCGGTTCTTTCAAAACCACGCCCAGCATATCGGGGCCAAGCGTGTTGTGGCTGTCCCCGTGCAAAGTGCGCGCCAAAGATGCCGCATAGCGCCAAAGATCAGCCGCCCCCGAAACCTCACCGCGCGATTGGCTGATCGGTTTGCCGGATTCAAGCGTTTCCAACCGCGCCATAGGCTCTGCTTTGGCCTCGATCAGATCTGCCACCCGCAACAAAACCGCCGCCCGCGCCTTGCCCGAAAGCCTGCTCCAGACACCCGCATCAAACGCGGCCCGTGCTGCGGCGATTGCGGCGTCAGTCTCGGCCATACCCCCAAGTGCCGACCGCGAAACCACCACCTTATGCGAGGGCGACACCCGGTCGAACGTCCGCCCATCGGCACTGTCGCGCCTGACGCCGCCAATCAGATGCCGCCCCACAAAAGGCACATCCATCAGCACTTCATCTGTTCCCGCAATCAGCGTCAGCTTTGTCATCATCATGATCCCGGAAATTCAGGTTTGCGTTTGGCGCGAAAGGCGGCGACGCCCTCGGCCCTGTCGGCGGAGGCGGCGATCATGCCACTGCCCAGCGCCTCGATCATCGCGGCGGCATCTTCACCTACAGCCGCATGGATCATGTATTTCACCGCCTCCGCCGACCGGGACGATTGGCCCAGCATCCGCGCCGCAATCGCCTCAGCACAGGCGCGGGCATCGTCGGCAACCTCGGCCACAAACCCCAAGGCCAGCGCCCGTTCCGCAGAAATCCGGCGGCCAAACAGCGCCATTTCCTTGATCACAGGTTCCGGCAGCAACCGCGCCAGCCGCTGCGTACCAGACCATCCGGGGACGATGCCAACGCCCGCCTCGGGGAGAGCGAGGCTAGCCTTCGGCACCATCACCCGGATGTCACATGCGGCAGCAAGCTCCAGCCCGCCACCAAAAGCATGGCCCGACAGGGCCGCAATCGTGGGTTTGCTCAGCCGTGCCAAGCGGTCAAATATCCGGTGCCCATCACGCACCCAAGACCGGGCAAATTCGGCGGGCGTCAGATCACCCCAGGCGTTGATATCGGCCCCGGTGCAAAACGCCCGATCACCTTCGGCTGTCACGATCACGCAACGAATATCGGGGTTGCGGTCAATTGCCGCGCAATGCAGTTCCAGCTTTTGCAACATGCCGACGGTGAACGCGTTCAGCTTGGCCGGATTGTCCAGCCGCAATTCGGCCACAGGCCCGCGCAAGTCCAGATGCAAGGCACTCATGGCTGCCACCCCATCGGGCCGGTGCCCAGCAAAGACAGTGGCAGCACAACCGCATTCTCCGCCACCCG
>JANNAV010000086.1:0-4293 GCA_031384695.1 Paracoccaceae bacterium | reverse complement strand
TTCGATTATCTGGATGCGCCAATCATCCGGCTGGGGGCGGCGGATGCGCCGGTGCCCTATAACCCCGATCTGGAACGCGCGTCGGTGCCGCAGGTGGACACGATTGAGGCCGCCGCCCGCCGCCTTGCCACCCGTCAGGTGTAAGTCATGCCCACCGAAGTGATCCTGCCCAAGGTCGATATGGACATGACGCATGGCACCCTTGCCGTGTGGCATGTGGCCGAGGGCGGTGTGGTGGCCAAAGGGGCCGCCCTGTTCGATATCGAAACCGACAAGGCCGCGATGGAGGTGGAATCGCCGGCAAACGGCACGCTGCACCACATCACGGCCGCGCCCGGTGACAAAGTGGCGGTAGGCACGGTCGTCGCGTGGATTTATGCGGTGGGCGAAGATGTCGGGGTAGACCCAAACGGGGTTGCAAGCCTGCCGGAAACGCCCCCCAAAGCCGCAGATCGCACGGTTCTTGTGCAGCCAGAGGCCGCCGCGCTGGCAGAGGTTGCAGCTGGGCCGCAGATCGCAGCGCAGGCGCAGGCTGTCGAACAGCCACAGACGCACCGGTTTGAACCACACTCACCGCGCGCCACCCCTGCGGCGCGGATGGCCGCGCGCGGTGCAGGCATAGCGCTTGACGGCGTGCCGGGATCGGGGCCCCTGGGCCGGGTCCAGCGCGATGACATTGCGGCGTTTTTGCAGGCTGTCGCGCCGCCTGACATTTTGGCCGACAACCCGGTCGTTGCGCCACCGGCTGGCCCGGCAATTTGGGCGCCGGAACCCGGCCCGCTGCATATCAGCCGCCGCAACGGGGATGGCGTGCCGATCCTGATGATCCATGGCTTTACCGCCGACAGCCAATCCTGGGCCCCGCTGGAAAAGGCACTTGGGGCCAGTCGCCCGCTGATCCGGATTGATCTGCCGGGGCATGGCAAATCACCCAAACGCCGCGTCGCCAGCTTTGCCGAACTGGCCCGCATGATGGTTGACGCCTTTGATGACGCCACCCGCGATCAGGACAGCGTGCATCTGCTGGGTCATTCGCTGGGCGGGGCTTTGGCGATTGCACTGGCCGACATCCGCGCCCGCCGTGTGGCCAGCCTGTCCCTGATCGCCCCCGCAGGCCTCGGCCCCGAAATCGACGCAGCCACCCTGATGGGCATCGTGCGCGCCAGCCGCGCGGAAAGCCTGGCCCCCTGGCTGCGCCGCCTGACTGCAACGCCCGATGCCATCACCGACGGCTATGCAACCGCCGCCATGCGCGCCCGCCAAAACCCCGCCCTGCGCGCCGTGCAAGCCGACATGGCCGACACCCTCTTCCCCGACGGCGTGCAACCCTTCGATCTGCGCGCAGCCCTTGCCCGCGCCGCAATGCCAACAGCCATCATCTGGGGCCGACAGGACAGAATCATCCCTTGGCAGCAAGCCCTTGCCCCGAACGGTGATTTCGCTATTCATCTGATGCAAGGTGCAGGGCACATTCCGCACATCGAATGCCCGGACCGGGTGGCTGCGATCATCGCGCGCTGACGCTATGCGTTAAACTGTAAAAATGCGGCAGGATCAAACCTGCCGCTTTTTTGTGCCACTGGCAGGTGTATCAGGCACCCGGTTTCTTGCCGAAGGCCACGGCCAGAATGATGATACCACCCGCAACCATCATCTGTTCGCTGACATCCAACCCCATGATGATCAACCCGTTGTTAATGGTGCCTATCAGCAATGACCCGGCAAAGGTGCCCAGCACCGTTCCTTTGCCGCCAAAAAGGCTGGTGCCGCCAAGGATGACGGCGGCGATCGCCATCAGTTCGGATCCCTCACCAAAGTTGAAACGCGCCGTCTGCATCATGCCGGAATACAGCAACCCCGCCAGCGCCGCCGCCGCCCCCGACAAAAGAAAGGCCGCAAACTTGATCCGGCGCGTCTTGACGCCCGAATATTCGGCGGCCAGCCTGTTGCCGCCGGTTGCCAGAATCTGGCGACCAAAGCCGGTATATTTCAAAACTACATGGCCAAGCGCCACGATGACCACCGACCAGATCAGCAGCGACGGCATGCCAAGAAGACGGCCAGACCCAAAGATGCCGTTGAAATCGGCATCAGAAATCGCAATCGGGTTGGTATAGGTCACCCGCATGTCCACCCCGCGAATGAATTGCATCATGCCAAGCGTCACCAGAAATGACGGAATCCCGATCATCGTCACAAAAAACCCGTTCATGCTGCCCACCACCAGCCCGGACGCCAGTGCGGCGACAATGGCAATCGGCCAGGCAAAGCCCGCCTGCATCACCATCGCTGCGACCAGCGCCGACAGCGCAGCGGTTGATCCGACCGAAAGATCAAGCTCGCCAGCAGAAATGACGAAGGTCATCGCCACCGCAATCACCGTGACCATCGCCGTGGTGCGGGCGATGTTGAACAGATTGGTGACGGTCAGAAACCCCTTGTCGCCGATCGTCCAGGCAAAGAACGCCAGAACAACCAGAAAGAACAGGTAGACGACGTAGTTTTGCCAGGCGAAGTCAGCCAGCGACAGCTTCGGCCCGGGCGATTGTGTGGCCTTGGATTGCATGGTGAAGCTCCTCTTCTGAGGTGATGGTGCGGCGGTGCAGGTTTTGAATGATGCGCCCGCCATGCAGCACCAGAATTCGGTCGCTGATCGCCATCAGCTCTTCCAGTTCGGAGGAGATGATCAGCACAGCAAGCCCCGCGTCAGCCATCGCGCGCACGGTCGCCACGATTTCGGATTTTGCGCCGATATCGACGCCGATAGTGGGTTCGTCGAGGATCAGAAGGCGTGGCCCGCGCGTCAGCCATTTGCCCAGCACGATCTTTTGCTGATTGCCGCCCGACAGCAGACGCGCCAGTTTATCCGGGGTATCGGTCTTGATCGACAGGTTCCGGATGGTGCCATTGACAGTGCCAAGGGCCGCCGTATCGCGCACGAAGGGGCCACGCGTGAAACGGGCAAGGTTTGGCAGCAGAATGTTGTCGTATACCGAATGATCCAACACCAGACCTGCCTTGCGCCGGTCTTCAGGCACAAGCGCAATGCCACGGGCAATGGCGTCGGCCTGATTGCGGATTGGGGTGCCGTCAAACGTGATATCACCCGATACCACGGCCCGGCGGCCGAATATCGCTTCGGCGATCTCGGTCCGGCCAGACCCCATCAAACCGGCAATGCCCACAATTTCGCCGGCTGCCACGTCAAAGCTTACATCCCGCACCCGCGTTGCCAGCCGCAGGTTGCGCACCGTCAGGATCGGCGGTGCGTCATGTGTGCCGCGGTCGTGCCAGGCAAACGATGCGGTATTGCCCGCCCCCAGCATCGCGTCCACGATTGCCGTCACGCTGAGGCCCGCGCAGGGTTCGGTCATCACCGTGACCCCATCGCGCATCACTGTCACCCGGTCGCAGTTGGCAAGGATTTCGGCCATTCGGTGCGAGATGTAGACAATGGAAATGCCGTTCGCCTTCAGCTTGCGGACAATGCCAAACAGCGCCTCCGTTTCGGCTTCGGACAATGACGAAGTCGGCTCATCCATCACCAGAATACGCGCATTCTTTGACAACGCCTTGGCAATCTCGACGATCTGCATGTACCCCGCGCTTAACGACCCCGCCAGCGCCTCGGGGTCGATGTCAACGCCAAGTTCGGCCAGCAGCGCGCGCGACCGGCGCACCATTTCGGCATTGTTGATGAACGGAGTGCCGGGCAGGCGCGGCTCTCGTTTCAGCCAGATGTTCTGTGCGACCGTCAGGGTTGGGATCAGCGAAAACTCCTGAAAGATCATCGCAATGCCCGAACGTTCGGCGGCAGACGTGTCATGCAGGTCGATGGGATGACCATCGATTGCGATGGTGCCCGAGTCTTTGGTGTATACGCCGGTCAATATCTTCATCAGCGTCGATTTGCCGGCCCCGTTGCCGCCCATCAGGGCATGCACTTCGCCGCACTGCAAATCAAAGCTGACCCCGCGCAGCACGGGAATGCTGCCAAAGCTTTTGCGAATGTCGGTCATCACAAGGATATCGCTCGCGGCCATTGCGCACCTCTGCCAAGAATAGGCGCGGCGGTTGATCCGCCGCGCCCGTCCGTTGATGTTACTGGGCCAGCGCTGCGGCCATATCGGCCGGCAGGTCGACACGGTAGATGGTCTTGTACGCGGCTGGCAGCACGTCGCGCGTCACCTTCAGCGGCGGCACCACAACGTAGGGCGGTGTCACCTCGCCAATCAGCGCCAGCGCACCCACCTTGGCTTCGGCCACGCCCTGATCATAGGGGCGCTGCGACGA
>JANNAV010000079.1:0-7542 GCA_031384695.1 Paracoccaceae bacterium | reverse complement strand
CACCGCCGAGACATAGCCCCCCATCAAGGCATAGGCGCCCTGACCGATGTTGATGCGGCCGATATAGAAGGTCAGCCAGACCCCGGCCGATCCGATGGCCAGCAGCGCCACCGAAGTCAGGGTGTAGTAAAGATCCCACCGGCCGCTGACCGCAATCAGACCCGGAACCAGCACGAACACGACAAGCAGGAAGGCAAGAACGCCGAGAATTCTTATGTTCATCTGATCAACCCCAAGGCTTGCCCATCAACCCTTGCGGGCGGAAGGCCAGAAACACCATCAGTGACGCAAAAATGACGAGGTAGGTGATGTCGCCATAGACAGCCAGAACGGTCAGGCCGACGCTTTCCATCATCCCCAGGATGAAGCCCCCGGCGATGGCACCGGAAATCACCCCCGCACCGCCGATCATGATCATGAGGAACGCCTTGATCGACGTAGGCCCGCCCATGCCAAGGTTGACCCCGGTAATCGTGACGAGAAGCCCGCCGACCAGCCCGGCGAGCATCGCTCCAAGCGCAAAGCCGATCATCGAATAGCGGTCAACATCGACACCCATGAGCTGGGCTGCCACACGGTCTTGCGCCAGCGCGCGCATGGCGCGTCCGGTCTTGGAGTACTGCATCAGCGCGATGAAGCCGACGATCAGCGCAATCGCCAGTGCCCCGATCAGGATGCGGTCATAGGGCATGATCAACCGCATATCCCAGTTGAACACGCCGTTCACGATCTTTGGCACGCCGCGCTGCTTTTCACCAAAGACCAGCAAGATCACGGCATCCAGAAAGAAGGCGATGCCGGCAGCCAGCAACATGGTGCTTTCGTCGCGTTTCGATTTGCGGATCACCGGGCGGAACAGAAACACCTCGATCAGCGCGCCCATGATCGCAAGGATGATTGCGGATGCAAAAAGCCCGACAATGAAGGGCAAGCCCCACTGCGCGACAACGGTGTAGGTTACAAATCCGCCAAAGACATACATCTGTCCGTGCGCGAAGTTCAGCACGTTCATCAACGAAAAGATCAGGGTCAGACCCAACGCGATCAGCGCGTACTGGGCACCAAGATACAGTCCATTGGCAAGGATCTGTTCCATGCACGGCACTCCGTTTTCTTGAGGGAATATGGGCCGCCCTTGCAGAAGGCGGCCCCAGGTTACGCGGGAAGGATCAGTCTACTTGGGCCACAAACATCGTCTCGAATACGCCGTCCTTGTAGACGTTGACCACCAGCGGCACCGACACCTGCCGCTTCTGGCCGAACGAGGTCATGCCGACGTATTTCAGTTTGGCATCGCCGACCATATAGGGGTTCGGCGCTTCGAAAGTATCCATCGTGGTCTTGAACGCCGCGATGTCTTCGATGGCGGCCGGGTTGGCGGCCATCGTTGCGAGGATATACTCCAGCGCGTAAACTTTGGTGTTGGACTCGTCGTTGTATTCGCCGAACATCGCAGTGTAACGCGTGACGAACTCTTTCATCGCGTCCGAGGCCAGTTCTGGCGTTGATGCGCCACCGACCGAGATGAAGCCGTTGGCCAGTTCGCCGGCACCTTCTGCTAGAACGGCTGCGTCCTGTGCGGTTTCAGTGGAAATCAGGCCAGTGTAGCCCAATTCGCGGGCCGACCGGATCAGTTGGGGAGCGTTGGCTGGAGATACGCCCGAAAGGACCAGCAGATCTGGCGCCGTCTGGATTACTGGCAGCAGGACTGGCGTGAAGTCGGTCGTATCCATCTGATAGGTCACGCTGTCGGAAACCACTTCCAGCCCAAGCGCGCGGGCTGCCTCGGCACCTGAGTCGCGCTGGCTAAGCGGATCGGATTCGTTGCCAGCAACGAAGGCCACCTTCTTCACACCTTTGTTTTCCATCAGGAATTTGTAGATGGCAGGACCGGATTGATAATTGGCGACCATCCCGAGGATCGCGTTGGACGCGGGCGCAACGTAAAGCTCTTTCGGAAAGGCGTAGGGGAAGTAGATGATGTTGTTCTGCTCAGCCACCGGCCGGACCGCAGCGGCACCATCATCGACGTTCGGGCCAACGACATAGTGGATGCCGGCTTGCGCCATTTGTTCCATGCCAGCGATGGCCCGCTTGGGGTCTTTTTGATCGTCGAAGGACACGATTTCGATGTCGTATTTGGTGCCGCCGATGTCATAGCCGCCAATTTCATTGATCCAGGCGGCTCGGGCTTCCATCGAACGTTGGTTTGAAGTGCCCCAGGCCGCTGCGGGGCCCGATGTGACACCGACAAAGCCGATCTTCAGGATCGGATTCTCGGCAAAGGCGGCACTCAGCATCGCAAAGCTGGCGACGGTGGCAAGGGCAGTCGATTTCAAAAAGGTGCGGCGTATCATTTGGCAAACTCCCTGTAAGCCAGAAGGATTGATCTGCGTGGATCGGTCTGCGCCCCTGTTCGGGGTTCTTTGTTCGGCAAGAAGGCAACATTGTTAACAATTGTGTCAACAAAAAACTTACCTGTTGAATACAGTCATCCTCGCTTGCGGGACAGTGGATTGCTGACTATCTGTTTGCAAAGAAACGGGAACGGAGACTTTTTGTCGTGACGTCGTCTTCGGCAAAATATCTTGGTGATGACGTGCCCATTGGCGAAGTTGTCGAGGAAAGTATCGTCGAGCGCATTTTTGCGGCGGTCGTCGAACAACGCCTGCCGCCCGGCACAAAGCTGTCCGAATCGGCATTGTGCGAGGCGTTTGGTGTCGGACGGATGCACATCCGCCGGTCTTTGCTGCTGCTTGCCAGCCGCGAGGTGGTGGATTTGCAGCCAAATCGGGGGGCATATGTCGCATCCCCCACGGCCAAACAGGCGCGTGAAGTGTTTGAAGCCCGCATGACTCTGGAGCCTTCGATCGCCCGTCTGGCAGTAGAGCGAGCGACGGAGTGCGACATCGCGGACCTTTCGGCGCATTTGCAGATGGAGCACGACGCCCATCACACCCAGAACCGGCACGACGCTATTCGCCTTTCGGGCCAGTTCCACATCTTGCTGGCCCAGATCGCCTCGAACGCGGTGATGTTGCGGATGATGAAGGAACTGGTCACACGAACGTCACTTATCATCGGTATTTTTGGCAAGCCGACCATCACGAGTTGCCGAGATGACGATCACGAACGGATACTCTCGGCGTTCAGAGCGCGCGACGGAAAACAGGCTGAAGATCTGATGACCGAGCATCTTCAGGAAATCGAAAGCTCGCTGGATCTGGATGTTCAGAAAAATGGTGCGGTTGATCTGGTAAGTATTTTTTCGAGGCAGTAGGTTAGATGTTTTTGGTCAGAGCCACCGCTACGCAGTTCCTCAGCAAGAGCCGATGACGCGGGTATCCGGCCCGGGGGCTTTCTGGGTTCCATATCCGTTTCTGGGATTAATGATCACATCAACGGTTTGGAGTTGCTCCGCCGAATGGTCGGCTCTGCTCCACCGTTGACGCTCAGCCGCTCCGGAAACGAAAATGCTGCACGAAGGACGATCGGCCGCTATGGCTAGATTGTGCGGGTGCGATGACGTACAGCCGTAAGGCGGCTTTCCGCTCTCTGCGACGCTGTCACCCGGTTTTCCATGGCCGCACTTTGGGCACGACCTCCGTCACCTTCACTTCTCTCATCATCCCGCCCGCGATCAGCCCGTCCCGTACCCAGTCCAGCGCCTGCCACCAATCGTCATACCCCCGCCGAGCAGAAGCGATCTGTTCCGGATGCGGCCTCCAGGTGACCGGGCAAGCGAGCACCTCGACTGTACGCCACTTGCCACGGCTCAGCACGCGCTCTGTGCCAACCACGTTGGTGGTCGCCCTCTCGCCATGCTGATTGGTCTTGGTCTCCACCGGCACGCACCGCGGCACGACGCCAGGCATCCAGTCAGGGGTTAGCCCGGCGCGCGCCAGTTCGGCGACGCGAATGGCCATGCGGATACCGCCGAGGCTGTCGGGCATCCCGGCGACGGTGGTGGCGATTACCTCGGCATCGGGATGGGTGTAACTGCCCATCTTGTGCTGGCCTCCGTCCACCTTGCAGCCCAGCGCGGCGCGCTGCATCAGGACATATTCCAGACCGAAGCCGAAGCTTTCGCCTGTCGTGTCTTTTGATAAGGGAAGCTCCAGTTGGGCCTTCTCGATCCGGAACGCCCACTCCAGCGCCGCTTGCACTCCCAGCGCCCGTTTCACCCTTGAGTTGCGTGCGTGTCCAATCCATCGCTGAACGGTCATCGCACCCCTCGCTCACGCAGGCGTTCCGGCGTAACCAGCCCCCGGCCCAGCATTGCGTCGCGCATGGTGTTGCTGATGGCGCTGACCGGCAGGTAGCCGTTGGCATTGACGAGATTGGCATAAAAGGCCGGCAGATCGGTGATCGCCTTTTCCGCAGGCGCTGTCACCGCCTTCGGCTTGCGCTGCTTCCGCCCCGCATCCTCGACCTTGCGCTGAGCGGCGCGCTGCATCGCCCGGTCCAGCGCCTTCGGACCATCGGGCGGTTCGGGGTGTTCATGGCGAGACGCCTCAGCCACCGCGACGATCTCCGCCTGGGCGGCCAGCCTTGCCACCAGCCGGGCAGGGCGGTGGCAGCGAGGCCCAGCGCCGAAAGCACTTCCCCGAAAAACTGATCAGAGATCCCAGCGCGCGCTTGCGCATCCTCCTCCTCCTTTACAGGTTTACTTAGGGGTTCTCTTACAAGGTTAGTGTCCGGATTTCGGACACGGCTTTCGGCATTTTCCGGACACGGCTCAGAGCAAAAACCGGACACGGCTTTCGGTGGATTTCCGTGTCCGATTTCCGGAGACAGGTCGGGAAGATCTTCGACGCCTGGGGCGAAATCTTCACAACGTGAACCGACCCAATTACCGTGTCCGGATTCTGCACATGGCTCGGGATCCCGCGGTGCGGCGTCATCTTCAAACCCTAGGATGTAGCGCGTGGGCATCTGCCGCTTGGTCACGGGATGAATGCGCGGCACGCGCCGCAGCAACTTTGCGGCCTCCAGCCGGTCGAGGTGGTCGTTCAGGGTCGACCGGCTGATCTCACAATCCTCTGCCAACCGCGCCTGCGAAGGGAAGCAGCCGAAGTCGGGGTTGAAGCGGTCGCAGAGATGCCAGAGCACGATCTTCGTCGTGGGCTTCAGCCCGCGCTGTTCTATGGCCCAAAGGGTGGCTTTGTGGCTCATGGTGCAACCCTCCGTGCCGGGATCTGCACGCGGCTGGTGAAACCGTGGTCGGCCAGCGCGCCCAGCGTTTCATCGACCGAACGCACCAGCGCCCACCCGAAGCCCTGCGTGATGATGGTGTCGCGGAAGGCCTCCTGCGATTTGCGCAAGCGGCCGCTCGGACTTTTGACCTCGAGGAACAGGACGCGACCGCCGGAGATCACGATCAGATCGGCAAAGCCCGCGTGCACGCCCATTCCCACCAAGATGAATTGGCGGATTTGGCCACGGGACCCGGACTCGGTCACCTCGTTTGCGCAGTGATGGACGATGGCATCGCGGGGCAGGGCAACGCGCAGCGCTTGCACGATGACGCGCTGCGCATCGGCTTCTGGTGTGCTGCGCCGGTTCATGCGGCACCTCCGTTCGGCAAGGCCGCAGCCCCATCGGTGACGGCTTGCAGAGGGCGTCGATCCAAAAAGCGCAACAACTCGACGGCGTCGGTGCATTCGCTAGCATCGTTCGTCTGCCCGGCAACGACCCGGCAAGCGAGGATGACCAGTATCTCGAGATGGCGCGGGACATCGGCCAGGATACCGCGCGCTTCTGTCAGGCGGTCGTGCATCCAGTCACTGGTGTCAGAGGCCGGGATGACAGGCGGGTGGGACAGGACTTGGTTCATTTCCGCCCTCCGGCCACTTTGGCCCGAGGCATTTCCTGCGCACCCAGCCAGTCCTGCACGACCCGGCGGCGATATAGCACCATGCGCCCAGCGCGGACGCAGGGCGGGCCAAAGCGCCGCGCCTCCCAGCGCCCCAGCGTGTTGACCGTCAAGCACAGGGCATCGGCCAGGTCCTTGCGGCTGATCCAGCCCGAAAGCAGGGCTGCGCTGGTTGTCTCAGTTTCTGTCTGTGGCTGGATCATCTCTGCCTCCTGATCGCCGCCCGGGGTGGACGGTCGCTGTCAGGCACCGAGAGCAGATCGGCAGGGGTGGCGGGGTGGCGCAGGGTGGCGGTCATTTGCCGAGACCACTGCCACCCCTTATTTTATTGAGGTTTTCAAAAAGGCGATATGACCTTCTGCCGAGTCGTGTCGCGCATTGTTATGTTAACAACGGAGTTCGATTGTGTTTCCTGTTTGTTCCGCGCTTCATCCTTAAGACGAGTCGCACGGCAGCTCTGACAGGAGAGGGGGGCAGGGATGGCCAACATCATTTTCGAACTGCGTCTTATCTTTCCCCGGGCTTCGGCCGACCCGGTTTTCCGCTCGGCTGACCACTGATTTTTTCAACGGTCAGGCCGCAGGCTGCCTCCATTCGGAGAGCGGTTCGATGGCCTGTTTTTAAATCAACAAAAAAAGGAGTTGAGGCATGGCACTACCACCCCGCGTCCATTTTACGTTACATGAAGCCGCTGCCCGATGGGACTGCACCCTGGCCGACATCGCAGGCTGGGCCTCGGTCGGGCGTTTCGACATCGTCACGGCAATTCCGCCAGTGATGCGCGGGCGGCAGATCGTGGCCGGTTATGTCGTTGTCTCGGTTACCGACATCATGCAGATGTTCCGACGCTGCGGCACCGGGCCGACCAGAAGCCTGCTGCGGCGCGTCCGGCCAAAGGATCAGGACGACTGGATCATGTTTGGTGACCCGGCCGAACAGATCGAGGTCACGCTGGCGGACCTGCTGATCATGGCCGACGATGTGCGCCGGTTTGAGACAGACTGCGACCTGCTACACCGTCCGGCCGCGCATATCGGGTCGACTGCGCGCTATGACTGGGAGGGCATGTACATCACTCTGATGGTGCGCATCCACGATCAAGGCCTGCCCGCCACCCAAGCAGAATGGCTTGGCGAGGTGCAGGAATGGTTTGTCGCCAACGGCGATGGCAGCGAGGTGCCGGATGAACGCACGATCCGGCGCAGGCTGACCCCGATCTGGAAAGCGCTGCGGGGAACTTGCTGATCTCCGGGTTGGTGGGCGCGGAAGGTCGTTCAGGCCGACTTCCGCGCTTCATCGGCGTCATGAACCAGCTTCGGTCGGGGTCGGAAGGCGCTGACCACGGCATCGACACCCGCACGCAGCGGAGAGTCCATCAGGTGGGCATACCGCTGCGTGGTCTGCATCTGGCTGTGGCCCAACAACTTGCCGATCATTTCCAACGAGGCACCGCCGCTGACCAGCAGGGATGCGAAAGTGTGGCGCAGGTCGTGAATCCGGACATCCGAGATGCCTACTGATTTTTGGATCGCCATCCAGAAACGGCGGATTTCCTTCACAGGCTGGCCGGGGGTGTCGCTGGGGAACAACAAAGTACAGCCCCGTGGCACCAGCAACTGGCGCTGGCGCACGATTGCCGCCGCTTCATCGGAAATCGGCAGGCGATG
>JANNAV010000075.1:0-27602 GCA_031384695.1 Paracoccaceae bacterium | reverse complement strand
TGGTGTTTGAGGCGGGCGGCGATCCATTGCAGGTCGGCGCGGGCGAAGGCGATGCAGCCGGCCGTGGGGTGGCGCGGTTGGCGCCAGATGTGCAGGAAGATGGCCGAGCCTTTGCCGGGGGTGGCGTCGGGCCAGTTCCAGTTAGTGGTGAGGATGATATCGTAAAGCGGGTCGGGGCGGTGCAGGTTTTCGTGCGAATGGCCGTAGGGCGCGCGGACCATGTGGTTGTAATCGGCATCGCGGGGGGCGTCGGACCACAGATCAGCCAGGCCGATGGCCACCGCCCAATCGGCAGGGGGCCGGAGCCTGTCACGGCGGTAAAGCAGGCCGGTGATGCTGTGGGTGCCCGCCGGGGTGGCGCCGTCGCCCTCACGCTTGGTGCGGGTGATGCCGCTGCGACCGATGGCGCAGGCGAAGCGGCGGCCCATGAAGCGCGCGCCCATGTGGGTGACGAAAATATCATGGCGGCTCATGCGAGGTGGCCGGATTTGCTGGATTTGGTGGCGAGGTAGCCCGCGTTCTGCGCGGTTTTGCCCGCGTGCAGCGGCACCCGTTCGGTGACGGTCAGGCCGCAGCTTTGCAGCATCGCCAGTTTGCGCGGGTTGTTGGTCATCAGGCGGATGGCGGTGAAGCCCATGGTTTTCAGAATCGCGGCTCCGGTGCGGAAATCACGCTCGTCATCCTCGAAGCCAAGGCGGTGATTGGCCTCGACCGTGTCAAAGCCCTGATCCTGCAGGGAATAGGCGCGCAGTTTGTTGGCCAGGCCGATGCCGCGGCCTTCCTGATTGAGGTAGAGCAGCACGCCCGCCCCTTCGGCCCCCATCTGCGCCAATGCCGCGCGCAGTTGCGGGCCGCAATCGCATTTCAGCGAGCCCAGCACATCGCCGGTAAAGCAGGCGGAATGCAGGCGGGCGAGGACGGGGTGGGCACGGTCGGGGCGGCCGACCTCGATGGCGTAATGCTCGGGCCCGCCATCATCGGGGCGAAAGACATGCACCCGTCCGGCAGCGGAGGCGGCCAGCGGCAGGTGGGCCGAGATCACCGGGGCCAGCGGTGCGGGGGTGAGGGGGATGCATTCGGCAAGGCCGAGGTGGGTGAGGTTGGCGATGCCGCCGCCATAGGGGATCAGCAGGGCGGCGGGCAGCAGTTGCGCGCTTTTCAGCAGGGCGAGGGCTGCGCGGTGCAGATCGGCGGGGCCATCGCGCAACGCCCGCAGCGGGCCTTTCATCGGCAGGCGCAGATCGTCGGCAGGGTCGGCCAGCGCGCGCAGCCAGGCGGTATCGGCACTTGCGGGCACGGTTATTCGCGCCAGATCGCCGTCATACGCGGGGGTTTTCAGCGTCTCGGCGCGGCGGGCGGTGAGGGCAAGCTCGGGGGTGCCAAGGCTGCGCAGATCGGCGAGGCGGGCATCGGTGAGGGTTTCCACCGCGAAAGCCAGCATCGCCTGCGACCCTTCCGCCTGCAACACCACGCCAAGCCCGAGGCGCAGATCAACGCGGGCGCGGGCCAGCCTTTCGGTGGGGGTGGGGATCAGGCTCATCGGGTTCTCCTCGGCCCTACATAGCGGCGGGGGACGGGAATTGAAACATATCCGCGCAAGGTGACACGAGCGCGTGAAAAGGTTGCAGCAATTCTTGCCAGAGTGGCGGTGCAGGCGCATCTGTTTCCCACGGCATGGACGGATGCCGATGGAGGCTTTGATGGCGAACCTGCGCAAGATACTGCTGGTGGATGACGATGACGATCTGCGCGAGGCGCTGAGCGAGCAGTTGGTGATGACCGAGGATTTCGATGTGTTCGAGGCGCGCACCGGGGCCGAGGGCATGGAGAAGGCCAAGGCCGGCTTGCATGATCTGATCATCCTTGATGTCGGTCTGCCCGATACCGATGGCCGCGAGTTGTGCCGCCGGATGCGCAAGGTAGGGATCAAGACCCCGGTGCTGATGCTGACCGGGCATGACACCGACAGCGACACCATTCTGGGCCTGGACGCCGGGGCCAATGATTACGTGACCAAGCCGTTCAAGTTTCCGGTGCTGCTGGCGCGCATCCGCGCCCAGTTGCGCCAACACGAGCAATCGGAGGATGCGGTGTTCCAGATGGGGCCCTACACCTTCAAACCGGCGCAGAAGATGTTGCTGGATGCCAAGGACAAGAAGATCCGCCTGACCGAGAAAGAGACCAATATCCTGAAGTATCTCTACCGGGCGAGTGCTTCGGTGGTGGCGCGGGATGTGCTGTTGCACGAGGTCTGGGGTTACAATGCCGGGGTGACAACCCACACGCTTGAGACCCATATCTACCGGCTGCGGCAAAAGATTGAAACCGATCCGTCGAACGCGCGGTTGCTGGTGACCGAGAGCGGCGGCTACAAATTGGTGGCGTGAGCGCATCAGTTCGGGTGCGGATTTGCCCGGATGGGGTCTTATTGTTGCCAGAATCGAAACCTATGTTAACCTTCATGCAAGGATGATGTGGCAACATCGTAGACCTGAGTTCCCCTTGCCGTGTCGGGGTTATGGCACGGCACCTCCCTGTTGGACCTGGCCGGGCTTTATGCCCGGCCTTTTTTTCGGGTTTGGCGGCGTGGATCGGAAATCTACCACGAGTTCACACCGATCACTTTCTTGCCAACCAGGACGTCTACCGAGCGGTCCGAAGTCAGGCACCACTTTTCACAGACTTCCTTACCGCTTTGCTTCCCACCCTTCCAGGTTCTGCAGAATTTGCCGTCGGCGACGTACCATGTCCCCGCGAGGTCGATTTTGTCGCCTGAATCTGTGGTAGCCGCACCTTTTCCGGTTCCGTCTTTCTTCAGTTTCAGGGAACCGGCATAGCCATGCCCCTCGCCTCCAAGCTTGAGCGTTATGCCATTGGCCGTCAGTTCCGTCAGCTGACCGTTGGTCATCGCCTTGCAGCTTGCGGCGTGGCTGGTGCCGGTCCAGAGTGCAGCAAGTGCGATGATACCGAGTCTGAGCATAGTCATGGTGTTTTCCCCTTCCACATACCGGCTTCCCGCAATTGGAGCGCCTTGTCATGGACTGTGTCGCAGACCTTCGCGCAGATCAAGCTTATCGGGTTGGCGATGCTTTTGCCGACCGACCCGGTTTCGACGCTCCAGCCACAGCCGGAAAGCGGAATAGCGGGTGAGGCCAAAAGCCGCTTTGGCGGTTTTGCGCCCCGAACCGATATGGGGACGCTTCTGATGGCGCGTTTGCCCGGGTTGTTGCTCATTAGGCGGGACGCCGGTTGATCGAGGGGCGTGCCGCATTCCAATGGTTGGACAAATCAGGCAAGAAACAGGGTGAGGGGGTATTGCGATGGCCGGGCTTTGGCCTTGCTGCCTCAATAAACCGCCTGATTGAGCGTGATATCGGCGGGCGCGTCGGCTTTGAGCACTGCGCTGCCGCGCGCGAGCAGCCAGCCATCCTGGCGCGTCAGGCGTGCCACGATCCGCAGCAGGGGTGCAGCGGTGGCGTTTGCCGGTTGGGGGAGGGAAAAATCCAGCGTCTTTGATCCGCCATCGCTTTGCAGCCGTATTGCGGCGACGCGCCGTTCGGTGCTGTCCTGAATGGCCGGGTTTTCGAGATAGATCTCGATCTGGCCCGCAGGAATGACGGCGCCGCCGGCAAACCTTAGCGCGCCGTGAACATTGGTAGACTGCGCCGCCGCCCTGCGGGTGGCTGTTGCAAGGGCGGCGGCGGCGGCCAACAGCAGGGTGCGGCGGTTGGTAGGGTACTTCATCACGCATGCTTTCCTATGGCGCGATTGTGGGAGAGGCGCCGGGCAGCGCCCCCCTGCTTTTGCGTCAGATCACAAAGAAATTTCCGGCAGCAAGATCAAGACCGCTGCTCAGTTGCGCAAACTGGATGGCGGCCGTATCGCCGGAACCATCGGCATCGTAGGACAGCGCGCCATTGCCGATGTTGTAGATGATGCGGTCGTCGGCGGCATTGGCGATGCCTGCGGCACTTTGATAGAACGCGCCGAAGGTCAGAGCGCCGTTGCCGCCCAGACTGGTGAAGATAAGATTGTCGAGCAGGATCAGATCGCTCGTGCCATCGAAATCTTCGATCCGGTCGATGTTGCCGTTGCCCAGCGCGGTGGAAAAGCGAAAGGAATCCTCGCCCGCAGCCCCGATCAGGGTATCTGCCGCCAAGCCGCCGTCCAGCAGATCATTGCCGCGCCCACCGCGCAGGATATCGGCGCCCGCGAGGCCGGGCTGAACCGGCGCGGGCGGGAACTCGACCGAAACGTTCAACTCGTAGGTCGCACCTGCGGGCACTTCCTCGGTCCAGCCGTCGCCGGGGGCGGTGTCGGTCCAGCTGCCTTCCAGAATGTAATAGGTTCCGGTTTCCAGCACGGCAAAGACTGCGCTTGAATCGCGGTCGCTGTTGGAGCCGGGATCACCGCCGCCATCGTCGTTTTGTGCCACGACATTGCCGTTGCTGTCGAGCAGCCGGATCAGGCTGTCGTGCACGTCGGGATCGGCGATGCCGTCGATGTCGATGGTGATGATGGTGCCCGCCGCGAGGTCTATGCGGTAGTAGCCGCCCAGCCCGTTGCCGGTGGCGTTGACGGTGGTGTGCAGCAGGGTGGTGGAATCGAAGATATCCGGATCGGCTGCCAGCGTGAAGTTGTTCGAGATATCAAAGGCGGTGGCGGTGGAATTGTTGACCGCATCCGGCCCCAGCGTGGCATAGCCGGTGCCGATACCGGGGCGGGGCGGCGCATCGCCCTGATAGGCGAAATCGCCCAGCAGGATGTCATCGCCGTCGCCGCCCGCAAGCGTATCGTCACCGCCCTGCCCGGTCAGCACATTGGCACCGTCATCGCCTTTCAGGCGGTCACTGAACCCCGAGCCGGACAGGTTTTCGATCGACACATAGGTGTCGCGCATGCCGCCGCCCTGACGCATATCAAGCCGCACACCGACTGCCGCATCGGCGTAATCGGCGGTGTCGCGGCCTGCGCCGCCCAGCAGGGTATCGGCACCGGTGCCGCCGGTCAGGGTATCGTCGCCCATGCCGCCGGAAAGGCTGTTGGCGCTGGTGCTGCCGGTGAGATGATCGGCATAGAACGAGCCGACAGCGTTTTCAAAGCCCGCAAGGATATCATGCCGGATAACGGTGCCGCGCCCGACGATCTGCACCGGCCCGTCGGCGTCGCCGCCGCTGGTGGTGCCGTCGCCCAGATTGACCGTCACCCCGGCCGCACTGGACGCGTAGACCACCGTATCAATCCCGGTGCCGCCATCGAGATAATCCTGCCCCGCACCACCGATGATGGTGTCGTTGCCGCCCTCGCCATAGAGGATATCGCCGTCATTGCCGCCATCGAGGATGTCATCGCCACCGCGGCCGTTGAAATAATCGCCGCCGCCCTGCCCCCAGAAATGATTGGCCGCCGCCGTGCCGATGAAGCGGTCGATGCGGTCATCCGAGCCGATCAGGTTTTCGATGCTGTCAAAGCTGTCGCCCGAGGCGGTGCCGCCGCTGGCAACGTTGGTTTCAAGGTTGACCAGCAGTTGGAACGGGCTTTCCTGGCTGTAATCCACGGTATCGCTGCCCGCGCCGCCCCGGAAGATGTCGATGCCGTCCTGGCCGATCAGCACATCATCGCCGTGGCCACCGTCCAGCGTATCGTCGCCCTGACCGCCGAGGATGGTATCATTGCCACCGCCGCCATAAAGCGCATCGTCGCCGTCATCGCTTTCGGTCTGATCGGCGAGGTCTGCCACGTCGATGGTGTTGTTGATATCGCGGCTGGCCAGCGAATCGCGGCCGCCGATGATCAGATCGGCGCCGCCCTGGCCGAAGATCATGTCGCCGCCCGCGCCACCATCAAGGGTTTCATTGGCGCGGGTGCCGAAGATGATGTTGGTGGGCGGGGGCGCACCGGCGCCGGGTGTCGCACCGCCGCCGCCAGCCGCAGGCAGACCCGCCGAGCCATCGACGTAGATGATATGTTCGACATTGGCGATGCTGCCGATGTCGAGGTCGCGCGACAGCACCACGACGGTGTCGTTGCCGCCGTTCACCCGCTCGCGCACCAGATCGTCAGCCGAATCCACGAAATAGATATCGTCGCCGCCGTTGCCTGCCATCCGGTCGCCGCCACCGCGCCCGTCCAGAATATTGGCGCCGTTGTTGCCGATCAGAACGTCGGCAAAGGCGCTGCCGATGCCGTTCTCGATGTAATACTGGGTGCCATCGGCATTGTGCCCGGCAAAGATCGACACGTTGTTGTTGTGGCCGTTGACCGACGAGAACTGCCCGGCGCGCAGATCGAGGATGGTGCCTGCGGTGGAGCCGGAGAAGTTGATGGTATCGGTGCCGCCGGTATCATGGATCACAAAGCCGATATCGTGCTGCGGGCCGGTGGCGGTGAGCAGGTAGCCGTATTGCGTGCTGCCAAAGCCGTAGACGTTATCGCCGGTGTTGAGGTTGATCGTCTGATAGGTGCGCTGTCCGCTGGCATCGACGGTGGAGAAAAAGCGGCGGATCACCGCTTCGATATCGCTCATCAGTGGGGTTGCCGCCGACCAGCGGGTGGTTTCGCCCACATCGATGCCGTCGAAATAGGACATGACGCTGTATTGCTGGCGGTCATAGGTCCAGGTGGCGTTGTTCAGATAGTTGATCTGCACGCCGCCGGGGCCGCTGTAATTGTAAAGGCCGGGGTGGTTGAGGCCGAATTCGTGGCCAAATTCGTGGATGAAGCTGTCGAACACATAGCCGCCGATATCGGTTCTGTCGGGTTCGGTATCGTGAAAACGCTGGCCGATGCTGATATAGCGGTCGGCGGAATAGGCGCTGCCATCGTCGGGCTCGCCGAGTTCGGGGCTGACGATCTCCATCCAGTCAGTTGCAGGATTGAAGGCGGTGTCGGTGACGAATTCGAACCGCAGCGGCGTGACCGAGGCCCACATTGTCAGCGCGCCGGTTGCGGCGGCCAGAAATTCGGGGTGGTTGGTGAGTTCCTGCACGTTGATGCGCAGCACGCCTGCGGCGATTGCCGGGGTCAGGCTGCGGTCCAGTCCGCCGAGGTAATCGAGGTAGGCATCGTAATCCTCGCTTTTGCCGAAGGGATTGTCGGGTGTCTGGTCATTGATCCACCACTGATTGCTGGTCTGGCTTGACGCTGGCATTGCTGGAATTCCTTTTGATACAACCTATGGTAAGAGTGACGGAACCGATTTTCTGCGGCCAGCGCGCGCCGGGCATCCCCCGGCCGACTGTCAAACCCTGTCACCTGCGACGATGATGCTATGTAAAATTCGATGTGTCTACGATTCTGGCGGCGCGGTCATTTTCGGATTTGTGTATATGATTCAGAATGATAACTGGAGTTCGGCCATCGTCGGCTGAATCCCGCCTGAGGGGTGCCGTAGCGGCAAGGGCGGTTGCCGCCGGTGAAAGGGCGGTCTGCCGGACAGCGGGGTGTTGCGATCCGGTGCAACCCAGAGGGGTGCTGACGGGTGCCGGGCGGGTGAGTTCGGGGGGTGTAGCGCCTCCGCACCCGCTGCTGAAAAGCGGGGGGGGAAGGTGGCGCAGCGGGGCGGCGCGGCGTTTTGGGGGGTGCGGATTTGCCTTGCCTCAACCCTCCAGCCGCAGCCGGAAGGCGGCGTAAAGGGTAAGAGCCGCGCCGATGCCTGCGGCCACCCAATAGGGCAGCAGCACGGCGGCTGTCGGGCCCACGGGGGCCGCGAAGGCGATCAGCGCACCGAAGGTGATGGCACCAAAAGCGGCGGGGCCGGTGCCGACAAAGCGGAAGGCGCTGTTGACGCGGCCCAGCAGCGGCGCGGGGATGTGGCGCTGGCGGTAGCTGACTTGCGCTATGCCCCACAGCATGCCGGTAAAGCCGTTGCCCGCCATCGTGAGGCCGATCAGCCACAAGGGCGCGTGCAGGGCCAGCACGGTGGAGGCGACGGTAAAGCCGGTCATGCCGGCCAGAATCCCTGCGCGTGGGGTGATGCGCCGCAGGATCGCAGGCCCGATCAGGCTGCCCGCCAACCCGCCGGCGGCGGTGAGCGTCAGCAGGGCGCCGTAGCCGAACGCATCAAGGCCCAGCACGCGCTGGCTGTACAGCACCAGCACCGCCTCATAGCCATAGCCTACGAAATTGAAGCCCCCCAGCAGCACCGCCAGCCGCCGCAGCATCACATTGCGCCAAAGCCAGACCACCCCCTCGCGCAGGGCGGCAAGCGCCGGGGCGGGGTTTGGCGCAGGCATCCGGCGCGGCACGACCATGGCGATGACGAGCACGGTGCCCACAGCCAGCAGCCCCGCGTGCAGGCCGAACGGCAGCGCCACCGATACCCCGATCAGCAGCCCCGCAAGCGGCGGCCCGATGAACTGGCCCGCCAGTTGCTCGCCCGTCCAGAGGGCTGCATTGGCCTGTTCCAGTTGCGCTTTCGCAACCACCGAGGGCAGGAAGGTTTGCGCGGTATTGTCGCGCAGCACCTCGGCCGCGCCGAGGGCAAAGCAGAGCGCCGCCATCGCCAGCACCGGTGCGGTGCCGGGATGCGCCGTCAGCGCCAGCACCAGAAGTGCGAGGGTGAGTGCGATGCGGGTAAGATCGGCGCCGATCAGCAGGCGGCGGTGATCAAAGCGGTCGGTGATCACACCTGCGGGCAGCGCGAACAGCAGCCACGGCAGGCTGCGCGCGCCCGCCACCAGGCCTATCAGCAGCGGGTCATCGGTAAGCCCGGTGGCAAGCCACGGCAGCGCCACCGCCATCACCCCGTCGCCAAGGTTGGTGGCAGTGGCAGAGGCGCACATCAGCCGGAAATTGCGGTTCAGCCAAAGGTTTGGGATCATGCGGGCAGGATGATCAGGCGGGGCGGGCGGGGTCAAGGCCTGACGGGGGGGGTATGGAAGGCGTCGGCACAGGAGCGGATTGGCGTTTTGCCCGAGAGCAATCTTTGGGGGTTGAGCGCCCGAACCGATCTGGCAATGCGCCTGATGGCGCGATTGCTGGTGTTCGTTGGCCCAAAGCCGAAGGCCATTCGCCAAGGGAAGTACCGCAATCCGGCGGGTTGACAAATCAGGCAGGAACCGGGAACGCAAGGGCACGGTTGCAAGCGGCTTGTGCTTTGGTGGGTTTCGGGTATTCCCTGAAACCCGCCGCTTTACACCTTTCCGGGAGCTTTCATGATGCGTTTCTCTGCCGCCGCCTTTGCCTTGCTTGCCCTTGTCACCCCTGCCCTTGCCACCCCTGCCCTTGCCGATGACGTGGAGTTTGATCTGATCAACGACAGTTCCGCCGATCTGAGCGAGCTTTACGTCTCGCCCGTGGGCACCGACAGCTGGGGCGAGGATATCCTGGGCACCGACGTGCTGGCGGTGGGCGAAAATGGCGTGGTCACCATCACCGACGGCTCGGAAGTGTGTGATTACGACATGCGGTTCGTGATGGCGGATGGCGGCGAGTTGGTGCGCGAGGCGGATATCTGCGAACTGTCGTCGTTCACCCTGACGGATTGACCCACGCCAGCGCTTGAGAATTGCGGTGGCCGGGCTTAGGCTGGCCTGCGCGCAACCGGAGCCCTGGCATGTCATTCACACTTGCGACCTGGAACATCAATTCTGTGCGGTTGCGCGAGGGGCTGGTGGCGCAGATGCTGGCGGATCAGGCGCCCGATATCCTGTGTTTGCAGGAGTGCAAAAGCCCGGTGGAGCATATTCCGCTGGAGCAGTTCCGCGCGCTTGGCTACCGCTATATGGTGGCGCGGGGGCAGAAGGGCTATAACGGGGTGGCGATCCTGTCGAAACTGCCGCTGATGGATGCGGGCGAGCGGGATTTCGCCCAGTTGGGCCATGCGCGGCATGTGGCTGCGCGGCTGGAAAATGGAGTGACGATCCACAACTGCTATGTGCCGGCCGGGGGCGATATCCCGGACCGCGCGGTGAACGAGAAATTCGGCCAGAAGCTGGATTACCTGACCGAGATGCGGGATTATTTCCGCTGGCAGCGCCCGGACCGCGCCATATTGGTGGGTGATCTGAACATCGCCCCGCGCGAGGATGATGTGTGGGACCACAAGGCGCTGCTGAAGATCGTGAGCCACACGCCGGTTGAGGTGGAGCATTTGGGTGCTGCGATGGAGGCGG
The DNA here is from genome assembly GCA_031384695.1 of Paracoccaceae bacterium. Lineage (GTDB taxonomy): Bacteria > Pseudomonadota > Alphaproteobacteria > Rhodobacterales > Rhodobacteraceae > JANNAV01. Next base: position 17,487 of record JANNAV010000075.1, on the reverse strand, counting down.
GGGCATGGGTGGATGTGACGCGGGCCGATATTCCTCAGGGCAAGTTGTATTCATGGTGGTCTTACCGGGCGGCGGATTGGCACACGGCGGACAAGGGCCGCAGGCTGGATCACATCTGGGCCACGCCGGATATCGCGGCGGCGGCGCATAGCAGCCGGATCCTGCGCGACGCGCGCGGCTGGGTGCAGCCAAGTGATCATGTGCCGGTATTTGCGACGTTTGATCTTTGAGGGGGGTTGCGCCGGGGATCATGCCCCCGGACCGATCAGAAAACTCTCTGGGAGAGAGTTTTCCGGTTCGTTGACCAATAGGCCGGAGGCCGTTTGGGCAAGGGATTTTCCGCAATCGGAACATTGGGGCAAATTGGGGCGCGGCTGCCTGGCGGGTGCGTTTACGCGCCTGCCGGGGGGAGATGAGCGATCAGAAATCGTCCAGTGGACGATTTCCGCGAAGAACGCCCGGCCCGTGGCCGGGCCGGGTGGCAGGCGCGGCCCAATTTGATTGAAATCAAATCGGGCAAGAAACAGGTAAGTTAGGTAAGAAAGCTTGCTCACCGCCCCCGCGTCCAGCCCTTTGACACCCCGCCAAAGCGCACCGCCAACGACACCGCCGCATAGGTGCAAAACCCCAAGGGATCGCGCAGCGCCAGCCGGGCGAGGGCGGTTGCGGTCAGGCGCGCCTTGCCCTCTTGCGCGGTCAGGCCGGGATAGAGGCGGGCGATTTCGGTCACACCGGCGTTCTGGCGGCGGCGCACGCGGGTGAGGGCGGCGAAGCCTTCGATCATTGGCCAGTCATAGGGGGCGGGGGTTTGCACGCGTTCGGCCGGGGCAAAGTGCAGGCGCACGAAGGTATCGTCCGAGATCAGCGCCGGGAAATCGCCCCAGCGGGCGCGGCCGGCGGCGTTGGTGGCGAACAGGCCATAGCCCGCAGCGGCGCTTTGGGCGAAGGGCAGGGTTTGCCAGAACCGCGCATAGGCGCGGGTGACGCGGCTTTGGGCGCGCGGGATGCGCGGGGTGCCAGATGCGTAAAGCGGGGTGGCGTAAAGCGGGGTTTGGGGCGCAAGGGCCTGCACCAGTTCGGCCATCAGGGCGGGCGTCACGATCACATCGGCGTCAAGATAGGCGCGGACCGCCCCGGTTGCCGCCGCATCACCGGCGTTCAGCGCGGTGGGTTTGTGGCCCCTGGCAAGGCTGATCACCGACAGGTGCCAGCCTGCGGCAAGGGCCGCGCCGGCGTGGCTTGCGGCGCGGGCGGCGGTGGCGTCATGGCAGCCGTTGGCGATGACGATCGCCTGCGCGCCGGTAAGCCCGGTGGAGGCGAACAGGGCGGTCAGGCAGGGGCCGATGAAGGTTTCCTCGTTCGATGCCGGGATGATCACGCTCAGCATGTGGTGCAGCCGCGCGCGAGGGCCTGCCAGCGCGGATTGTCATCACCGAGATGCCGCAAGGCCCCCCAGCTGCCCCATTTGCCGGGGGTGAAGGTATCGACAAAGGCGTTGAACGGCGCATCCGATTGCAACTGCCAACCGGCGAGCAGCGCCTCGTAGAGGGCGCCCATCTCAGGGGAATAGTTGAGGTGGATGAAGAAATCGGTGAGGGCGGCATCGTCGGCTTGCGCGCCAAGCCCCACCACATGGCTGCCGCCTTCATACATCAGCAGTTTCAGGCCACGGTCGGCGGCGACGGTGGCGTGATAGGGCAGCACCTCGGCCAGAACCTGCGACAGGCTGTCAGCGGCGTCACCGGTGACGGAGCCATCGCGGAGTTCCTGTGCCGCCAGCGTGGTCGCCAGATCAAAGCGGTGGGCGGCGATATGGGCCCCGGCATCGGCCCCGGTCAGGCCCAATGCGGCGGCGGCATCACGCGCGGCGGCTTCGCTTTGGGCCAGCCAGTCTTGCACCGCCGGGGCCTTGGCGTCGCTGCCCAGTTGGGCGCTGAAGTAGCCCGCGACGGCGTAGGCATCGAAACTGTCGGCTGGGTTGCGGCCTTCGGCCAGCACCAGTGGCGCGTCGAGGATCTGCTGCTCCAGCCCCAGCCAGCCGGTTTGCACCCCGATCACCCGCACCAGCCGCTCGGGCGCGTCGGCATATGTGGCGGCCCAGATATCGGCCACTTCAGCCGCACGCAGGGCGTAGAACTGCACCCAGGCGTCGGGCTGGTTCCAGCGGGCTTTCGCTTGGCCGTCGGCCCATGCAGCCTGCGTGAATTGCCAGTTCCACACCTCGTTCGAGAACTCCACATAGGCGCGCAGGGCCGGGTTGAGGCCGGTTTCGGCAATGCTGGCCATATCGCGCACCAGCGCATCCTCGGCCAGATGCGGGATGGTGAACCATGCATCGGCGTTCAGCGCGTTCGCCAGCGCCACCATCACCTCCATCGGCACGCCGTTGCGGGCATAGGTGTAATCGGCGGGGCGGGGGCGGTTGGCGGCAAGGGCGAGGGTGGAATTGTTGGTGGCCATCCAATCCATCAGACGAAGGCTGCGCACGCCCCGGATGCGGGCGAGCCAATCGGGGTTGAAAAGGGCGCCTTTGGCATGGGCCGCCACCCGGTCTTCGCGCAGGATTGTGATGTCGCGCAGCGGATCGGCGGGGTCAGTCGCCTGAATGGTCAGCAGCACCGCGCCTGTGCCGGGGGTGTAATCGAACAGGATCAGGCCGGGTTCGGTCTGCACCACCACCGCGCGGCCTTCGATCTTGAGGGTGCCAGTGCCGGTGTAGCGCAGTTGGTAGCGGCCCGCGACACCGGCGGCATCCATTGGCAGGTCGGTCAGCACAAGCGTGGAAATGCCGGTCAGTTCGGGGGGCAGCGCGTTGGGCCAGCCGTTGGCATCGAGATAGCCCCTGGCGGCCAGATCATCATGGCCCCAGCCGCCCCATTGGCCGGGCAGGTGGCCGATCCATGGCCGGGCGGTTTTCATGATGTCGAGAAAGGGTTGCTGCACCGACCAGTCGTTTATCCCGGCAAGGCCGAGGGCCAGATGCTGGTTGGTGATGGGGGCGAAGGCGGGCATTGGCGGTATGGCGGCGGCGGCGGGGGGGGCGGTGGGGGCGACGGTTGCGGTTGCGGTTGTGGTTGTGGTGGGGAAAATCGTGCCTTTGCCGGGTTTGTAGGCTTGCAGGCTGCTCCATGCGATGCGCTGCAACGCGCTTGCCAGTTCGGGCGGGATCACCGCATCGCGCGAGGCCCAGGTGCGGCCAAGTTTGGCGGGCAGGCCTTCAGGGCTGCGGCCGGTGATGGCGCCCGCGTGCAGCATGGCGAGGAAATAGAGGCCTTGGGCGTTGGGGTGGATATCGTCTTCGAACATGTCGGCGATGGTGGTGATGCCGGGCACTGACCCGGCATCTATGGCGTCGGCAAGGCGGCCCATCGCCTGCCCTGCGGGCAACAATTTTATATCTGCACCTGAAAGTTCGGCAGCGGCGGTGACCGCGCCTTGCCAAAGCGGCAGATCGCGGGTCAGGCGGTCGCGCCACGCGATGCCAGCGTCTGGATCACCGGCGATGACAGAACCGTTTTTCACAGAACCGGGGCCGGAGGTGAGGGGCGGCCAGACCTCGTACAGCAGCATGCGCGCGCGCGGGTTTACGCGGGTGGCCAGCTGCGCGAAATCGGCGAGGCGGGCGGCGGTATCGCCCTGTGCGACCCGGGCGGCTATCGGCTCGGCCTCGGTCAGCACCAGCACATCGGCGGGGCGGATGATCAGGCGGGTGCGGGCATCGACGCCCATCGCGGTGGCGGAGTTTTCCCAGCTATCAGTCAGAGTTGCGCCGTCGATCAGCTGCGCCTCGACCACCGCAGGTTCGCCCATCTGGCGCAGCGCCTGTTCCACCAAGGGCGGCAGGCCGGGGCCGATCAGGCTGTGGCCGACAAACAGCACATCGGCCAGAAACGACAGCACGCCCATCCGCTTACTCCTGCGCCACGCCGGTTGCAGGATAGCGCGTCACAACCCGCCACACCAGTTGTTGCAGCGCGAGAGCGGCTTTTGCGCCGGGGGCAAGGGCCGGGCTGCCATCGGCGCGGGTCAACTGATGCGGCAGACCTTCGGGCGAGCGGTGGCAGAGGACGGCGTAATGCGTCAGGGCGATGAGGTAATTGCCGACATCATTCAGGTGGATCAGGTCCGGGCTGCCATCCGGCAGGCGCGCGAAAAGATCGCTGCGGTTGGTGAGGCCGGGGACGTGGCCCGCCTCGATGGCGCGGGTGGCGGCGGCCATCACCTGACCAGCGGGGATGACGTAGATGGTGGGGGTGCCAGTCTGAGCCATGGCGGGGCGCAGAAGGGCGCCCTCCCAAAGCGCGGCCAGATCGGTGTCGAGCCGGGCGAGCCAGTCTTGCGGGTCATCCAGCCGGTGCCAAGTTTCATACAGGTAAATCCGGGTGTCGGGATTGGCTTTCTGAGCGCGGGCGGCCCATTTGGCGAGATAAGTGGCGCTGTCGTGCCAGCGGATCGCATCGCGGAGTTCGACCATTTCGGTGAGGATCAGAGCGGCGTAATCGCCGCTGTCAATGGCCCCGGCGGCGGGACGAAAGGCAGGCGCGCGGTTTTCTTCGGCCAAGCCCGGCACCTGCGCCTGCCAGTGGTTTTTCAGCGATGCGCCCCAGCCAAGCTGGCTGGCATAGGGCGCGCCCGCAAGCTGGGCCAGCATCGCGGGCATGTCGCGGCCGACAAGGCTGTGGCCAAGGTGATAGCTGGGCATTGGCGCGGTGGGGGCGGGCAAGGCGGTGGCATAGCGGGCGGCAAAAGCCTCGGCCGAAAGCGGCGGGGTGGTGAGGATGAAGCGCGCGGCGATCAGGGCGGCGGCAAGCCCGGCGGTGATCCATGCGAGCGGTGCCAGTATGCGCATCGGGCTAGTCCTTGCTGTTCCTCGCGGTGATATCTGGTATCTGTGCGGGCAAATCACCAGAGGCGTGTTGGCTGGCGGGTGGGTTTTCAGGGGAATGACCGGCGGAATAATGACTGGGAGAATGAAGTGACGCATCTGTGGGTCAGGGCCGAGCAGCGCCCGCATGAGGAACGTGTGGGCCTGACGCCGGAGGGGGCTGCGGTTCTGGTCGCGGCAGGCATCCGGGTGACGGTTGAGGACAGTGCGGTGCGCGCGATTGGCACCCAAGGCTATGCGCGGGCGGGGTGCGAAATCGTGGCGGCGGGGCTGTGGCCAGATGCGCCGCGCGAGGCGATCATCTTCGGGTTGAAGGAATTGCCCGAGGATGGCACCCCCCTGCCACACCGCCACATCATGTTTGGCCATGCCTTCAAGGGGCAACCGGCCGGGCAGGTGTTGTTGCGGCGGTTCCGTGCCGGGGGAGGTGCGCTTTATGATCTGGAGTATCTGGTGGGCGAGGATGGCCGCCGGGTGGCCGCCTTCGGTTATTGGGCGGGCTATGCCGGGGCGGCGCTGGCGTTGAAATGCTGGGCGGCGCAGCAGCGGGGCGGCATTGCCGGGCCGGTCAGCCCCTATGCGGGGAAGGCCGCGTTGCTGGCGGCCCTGGCGGCGGGCATGGCCGGGATGCGGCGGCCAAGGGCGCTGGTGATCGGGGCTTTGGGGCGGGTGGGCAGTGGGGCTGCGGACCTGTGCGCGGCGATGGGCGTTGCGGTGACCGGGTGGGATATCGCCGAGACGGCGGGCGGCGGGCCGTTCCCGGAGGTTCTGGCGCATGAGATTTTCCTGAACTGCATCCTCGCGCGTCCCGGTTGCCCGGTGTTTGTGCCGGCCTCGGCGATTGGAGCCGCGCGGGCGCTGACGGTGATCGGTGATATCGCCTGCGATCCGACCTCGGATTTCTCACCGGTGAAGGTGTATGACCGGGTGACGGATTGGGACGCGCCGGCGTTGCGCGTGGCTGAGGTGCCGGTGTTGGACGTGATGGCGATCGACAATCTGCCGTCGCTGTTGCCGGTGGAAAGCAGCGAGGATTATGCTGCACAGTTACTGCCATCGCTGGCGGCGCTGGGCGATCTGGAGGCCGGGGTCTGGGGGCGGGCGATGGCGGAGTTCACGCGCCACACCGCCAACCTTTAAGGGAGAGACGATGATGACGATACATTGGTGCGGCACCGGGCTTTCGTCGGGGCCGGGGTTGCGGCGGTTGATCGAGGCGGGGCATCAGGTGGTGGTGTGGAACCGCACTGTTGCCAAGGCGCATGAGGCGGTGGGCGATATCGCCACCGACATCCGCGCCTATGGCCTGGAGGCTTTGACGGCGGCGCTTTTGCCGGGGGATATCGCCATTTCGATGCTGCCCGCCGATCAGCATGTGGCGATTGCCAGCGCCTGCCTTGCGCGCGGCGCGCATTTCGTATCCTCGTCGTATGTAGCACCCGAGATGCGGGCGCTGGACGCCGCGTTCCGCGAGGCGGGGCTGGTGTCGGTGAACGAGGTGGGGCTTGATCCCGGGATTGATCATCTGATGGCGCATGATCTGGTGGCGCGGTATCGGGCGTCCAAGGCGTATCATGCGGAAAACGTGATCAGTTTCACCTCGTATTGCGGCGGGGTGCCGAAGATCGCCAATGCGTTCCGCTATAAATTCAGCTGGGCGCCTTTGGGGGTGCTGAAGGCGCTACGCTCGGCGTCGCGCAGTTTGCGTGATTATGCCGAATTGCGGGTGGCGCGGCCCTGGGATGCGATCACTGCCTATGAAGCACCTTTGCCGGTGGCGGAAAGCTTTGAGGTTTATCCCAACCGCGACAGCTTGCCGTTCGTGGCCGATTACCGGTTTGATCCGGCCTGGCGGTTGCGCGATTTCGTGCGGGGGACGATCCGGCTGAATGGTTGGGCTGTGGCCTGGGCGCCGGTGTTTCGCGAGATCGAGACGTTGGAGGGGGCGGCGGGCGAGGCGCGGCTGGCGGCGATGGCGGCGGAGTTTCTGGCGCAGAACGCCTATGCGCCGGGCGAGCCGGACCGGGTGGTGCTGTTCGTCTCGCTGAAGGCCGAGCGCGGGGGGCGGGCGGTGTTTCACGAGACCTGGGCGATGGACGCCTGGGGTGATGCGCGTGGCACCGCGATGGGGCGGCTGGTGTCGGTGCCGGTGTCGCTGGCGGTGGAGGCGGTGTTGGCGCGCGAGATCGCGGTGGGGGTGCATGCCGCCCCGCATGAGGCAAAGCTGCTGGCGCGGTGGCTGGGCGAGGTGGGGAAGTTGGCGCAGTATATGGAGCGGGTGGATCATCTGGGGTGAGGTTTTCTGCGGCACCGGGGGCTGCCATCTGGCGGGCCGTTGAGGCCCTTCAGACGGCGCTGACGCGGATTGCGGTGGTTTGGGTGCCGGGTTTGCAAGGCCGTGGGTGACAGGCGGGGCGGGGTTCGCTAGGATGGCGGCAACGACCCGGAATGCGGGCGGATGAGCAGTGGCGGCAGATATGGCAAGGATCGGCAAGCGCGGTGACGTGGCGGGGGGGGGCGGTTTTGGCAACCGGCTGGCCATGCTGCGGGCGCGGATGGCGCCGCCGGCCAAGGGGTTTATCTCACAGCCCGAGCCGCGCAGCATCGGGCTTTTTGCCCGGGGGCGGCAGATGATTGCGGGCAATTTCGTGTTTGGCGGGCAGTTGGTGGAAGCGCCGGGTGCCTCGATCTGGGATGTTGCGGTGGGAGATGCGGTTGCGGCACCTTTGGCGCGGGCGGCTGGTTTTACGCTGGAGGCGCATGGGTTTGGCTGGCTGGATGATCTGGCGGCGGTGGGCGACGGGTTGGCGCGGGCGCGGGGGCAGGCCTGGGTCTGGGACTGGATCGCGCGCTATGGCCGGGGACAGGGGCCGGGCTGGACCCCTGATCTGACCGGGCGGCGGCTGATCCGCTGGATCAACCATGCGCTGTTCTTGCTGAACGGGCGGGCGCGGGCCGACACTGACGCCTATTACCGCAGCCTTTCGGCGCAGGTGGTGTTTCTGGCCCGGCGCTGGCCGCATGCCGCGCCGGGCCTGCCACGGTTCGAGGCGCTGACGGGGCTGATCTCGGCGGGGCTGGCGCTGACCGGGATGGAGGCGCGGGTGGCGCCGGCGGTGGCGGCGCTTGCCAACGAATGCGACCGCGAGATCGACGGCGAAGGTGGTATTCCCACCCGCAACCCCGAAGAACTGCTGGAGGTGTTCACCCTGTTGACCTGGGCCGAGCGGGCTTTGGCCGAAGCCGGGCGGCCGGTGCCGGAAGCGGTGCTGAGCGCGTTGGAGCGCGTAGCACCCACCTTGCGCGCGCTGCGCCATGCCGATGGCGGGCTGGCGCGGTTTCATGGTGGCGGCTCGGGCGCGGAGGGGCGGCTGGATCAGGCGCTGTCGGCGGCGGGGGTGCGGCCCGGCCCGCGGGTGGCGGGGCCGGTGGTGGGTGGCGGCGGGCTGGCGATGGGCTATGCGCGGCTGGCAGCCCAGCGCAGTTCGGTGATTGTCGATGCGGCGGCCCCGCCTGCCGGGCGGGCGAGCCTGCAGGCCCATGCCGCAACCGGCGCGTTCGAACTGACCTCGGGGCGCAGGCCGTTGGTGGTGAACTGCGGCTCGGGCGGGCCGTTCGGGGCGGAGTGGCACCGGGCGGGGCGGGCGACGGCGTCGCATTCCACGCTGTCGGTGGAGGGGTTCTCGTCCTCGCGGCTGGGGGGAGGCAAACTGGGGCCGGAGGCTTTGAGCGACCGGGCGCAGATTTTGGCGCTGCGCCAGAGCCTTGGGCCGGAGGGGGCGCATCTGGTGCTGGCGCATGACGGCTGGTCGGGCACCCACGGGCTGCGCCATCAGCGCGAACTGACGCTGTCGCCCGATGGGCGGCGGTTGACCGGCGTTGACGTGCTGGCGGCGAAATCGGCGGCCGAGCGGCAGCGATTCGAACGCCTGATGACCGACGGGCGGCTGGCGGGGGTGGATTTCGCGCTGCGGTTCCATCTGCACCCCGATGTCGATGCCGCGTTGGATCTGGGCGGCACGGCGGTGTCGCTGGCCCTGAAAAGCGGTGAGATCTGGGTTTTCCGCTATGAGGGGGCGGCGATTCTGGCGCTGGAGCCTTCGGTTTATCTGGAAAAGGGCCGTCTGCGGCCGCGCAGCAGCCTGCAGATCGTGCTTTCGGCGCGCACGATGGACCTTGAGGCGCGGATCGGCTGGACCTTGGCGAAAGCACAGGATACTCCGCTGGCGATCCGCGATCTGGACCGCGACGATGCCATGGTGCTGATCTGAGCTTGAGCGAAGGGGCCTGCTGATGCCAAACCTCGTGCCGATCGGCCGCGCGCTGATCTCGGTTTCCGACAAATCCGGGCTGCTTGATCTGGCGCGCGCGCTGGCCGCACAGGGGGTTGAACTGATCTCGACCGGGGGCACGGCAGGGATGCTGCGCACGGCGGGCCTGCCGGTGCGCGATGTGGCGGAGGTGACGGGATTCCCGGAAATGATGGGCGGGCGGGTGAAAACCCTGCATCCGGCGGTACACGGCGCGCTGCTGGCGCTGCGCGATGATGACGAGCATCTGGTGGCGATGGCGGCGCATGGCATCGAGCCGGTCGATCTGCTGATCTCGAATCTCTATCCGTTTGAGGAAACCGTGGCCAAGGGCGCGGATTTCGCCACCTGCATCGAAAACATCGACATCGGCGGCCCGGCGATGATCCGGTCGGCGGCGAAGAATCACCGGTCGGTGGCGGTGGTGACGGATCCTGCGCAATACGCAGGCCTGCTGGATCAGTTGCGCGCCAATGATGGTGCCACGACGCACGGCTTTCGCCAGCAACTGGCACTGGCGGCGTTTTCCAAGACGGCGGGGTATGATGCGGCGGTATCAGGCTGGATGGCCGATCAGTTGCACGAGCCGTTTCCCGCGCGGCGCGCCTTTGCGGGCAAGCTGGCGCAGGGGCTGCGCTATGGCGAGAACCCGCATCAGCGCGCGGCGTTCTATACCGACGGGTCGCGCCGCGAGGGGGTGGCTGTGGCGCGGCAATGGCAGGGCAAGGAGCTTTCCTATAACAACATCAACGATACCGATGCGGCGTTCGAGTTGGTGGCCGAGTTTTCGGGCGGGCCGGCCTGCGCCATCATCAAGCATGCCAACCCGTGCGGCGTCGGGCGCGGGGGCAGCCTGCGCGAGGCGTATCTGCGCGCCTATGCCTGTGATCAGACCTCGGCTTTTGGCGGTATCGTGGCGCTGAACATGGCGCTGGATGCGGAAACGGCGGAAGAGATCGTGAAGATATTCACCGAGGTGGTGATCGCACCGGGGGCATCCGATGCGGCGCGGGCGATATTCGCGGCCAAGAAGAACCTGCGGTTGCTGACGACCAAGGCCCTGCCTGATCCGCGCGCAGCGGGGCTTGCATGGCGGCAGGTGGCGGGCGGTTTTCTGGTGCAGGACCGTGATGCGGCGGCAATCCCGGTTGCCGATCTGAAGGTGGTGACGCGGCGCGCGCCGACTGCGGCGGAAATGGCCGATCTGATGTTTGCCTGGACCGTGGCCAAGCATGTGAAATCCAACGCCATCATCTATGTGAAGGACGGCGCCACCGTGGGCATCGGGGCGGGCCAGATGAGCCGGATCGATTCTACCCGGATTGCGGCGAGGAAGGCGGGCGATATGGCGCAGGCGCTGGGGCTGGCGGCGCTGCCTACCATCGGCGCGGTGGTGGCGTCGGATGCGTTCTTTCCCTTTGCCGACGGGTTGATTGCGGCGGCCGAGGCGGGGGCAACGGCGGTGATCCAGCCGGGTGGTTCGATGCGCGATGACGAAGTGATTGCGGCGGCAGATGCGGCGGGGCTGGCGATGGTGTTCACCAACCAGCGCCATTTCCGGCATTAGCGCGATGCGGACGCTGACGCTTGCTGCCCTTGCCACCTTCGCGCTGGATCAGGCGACGAAATGGCTGGTGGTGATCTGGCTGAACCTGATCGAGCGGGGCGAGATTGACGTGCTGCCGCCGTTCCTGAATTTCCGCATGGCGTGGAACCGGGGCATCAACTTTGGCCTGTTGTCGGGCGATAATGATATCATGCGTTGGGTTCTGATCGCGGTGGCGGTGGTGATCTCGGCCTGGGTGGTGGTCTGGGTGCGGCGCGAGGGGGCGGCGGGCTGGATGGCTGTATCGGCCGGGCTGCTGGTGGGCGGCGCCTTTGGCAACGTGGTGGACCGGGTGATTTACGGCGCGGTGGCCGATTTTCTGAACATGTCGTGCTGTGGCATTGAGAACCCCTTTGCGTTCAATGTGGCGGATGTGGCGATCTTTGTGGGGGCCTTCGGGTTGGTGGTGTTCACTGGCAAGGCGGGCAAGGCGGGCAAGGGCGGCAAGGGTGGCACCCTGCCGCCAAAGCGCCGAAAGACCCCGTGACGCGGGCGGGATGATAGGGTAAGACGACGGGAGGTGGCGGAAAATGGCGGTGGCAGGTATGCGGTCAGCACGGTGGGTTCTAGCAGTGGCAGGGGCCGCGTTGCTGGTGCTTGGCGCGTGCGGCACCGACAAGACCCCGCATCTGATGAACCTGCGCTCGGCCACCAACGGGCCGGACGAGTTTTCGATCCTGCCCGGCAAGCCGTTGGAATTGCCCGAAGATGTGGCGGCTTTGCCGGAGCCCACGCCGGGCGGCAGCAACCTGACGGACCCCAGACCGTTTGACGATGCCATCGTGGCGCTGGGCGGCAGGCCGAATGCGGCGGGTGGCATTCCGGCCTCTGATGCGGCCCTTTACAACCACGCCTCCCGCCGTGGCGTGACGCCCGGTATCCGGCAGGCGCTGGCCGCAGATGATCTGATATTCCGGCAGAAAAACAATGGCCGGGTGCTGGAACGGCTGTTCAGCCTGAACGTCTATTACCGGGTGTACCGCAAGCAATCGCTGGACCAGACGGCGGAACTTGCCCGCTGGCGCCGCGCGGGGGCACGCACATCTTCGGCACCGCCTGTGGCGAAACAATAGCAATCCAGATACCAGTCACAATGGCGTTGATGCGGCGGTCTGTGCGGTTGCAAACGGGCAATCGCGCCATAAATCCAGACTGGTATGGCAACGGAGGGGTTTCATGCGGCACTATCTGAACCGGGCGGCGCTGATGCTGTTTGCCTTTGCCAACCCGGCGCTGGCCGATACTGTCAGCACCTTCACGCTGGACAATGGCCTTGAGATTGTGGTGATCGAAGATCACCGCGCGCCGGTGGTGGTGCAGATGCTGTGGTACAGGATCGGCGCCGCCGACGAATCGCCCGGCCATTCCGGCATCGCGCATTTTCTGGAACATCTGATGTTCAAAGGCACCGACGAGGTTGGCCCCAACGAATTTTCCAGCATCGTTGAGGCACAGGGCGGCAATGACAACGCTTTTACCAGCTTTGATTATACTGCCTACTTTCAACGGGTTGCTGCCGACCGCCTTGATCTGATGATGAAGCTGGAGGCCGACCGGATGCGCGATCTGACCCTGCTTGAGCCCGACGTGCTGACCGAGCGCGACGTGATCCTGGAAGAGCGTGGCCAGCGCACCGACAGCAGCCCCGGTGCTTTGCTGACCGAGCAGATGTCGGCGGCGCAATACCTGAACCACCCCTACGGCATCCCGGTGATCGGCTGGCGGCACGAGATGGCGGCGCTGAGCCGTGCCGATGCGCTGGCGTTTTATCAGGCCAATTACGCACCCAATAACGCCATTCTGGTGGTGGCGGGCGATGTTGTGCCCGCCGATGTGCTGGCGCTGGCGACAACCCATTACGGCCCGGTGAAGCCTTCGGATCTGATCACCAAGCGCGACCGCCCGAGCGAGCCGCCACAACTGGCCGAGCGCCGACTTGTGCTGGCCGATGCGCGGGTATCCGAGCCTTATGTGATCCGCACCTATCTGGCGGTCGAGCGCAACAGCGGTGATCAGAAACCGGCGGCGGCGATGACGCTGCTGGCCGAATTGCTGGGCGGCTCTCCCACCACGTCGCTTTTGGCGCGGGCGTTGCAGTTTGACAGCCAGAAGGCCGTCTGGGCTTCGGCGTTTTATGATGGGGTGTCGGTTGATCCTGATACTTTCGGGCTGGCGGTTGGACCGGCCCCCGGCGTGAGCCTCGCGGATGCCGAGGCCGCGATGGACGCGGTGGTGGCGAAGTTTCTGAAGGACGGGGTGAACCCGGAGGAGCTGGCCCGGATCAAGACGCAGTTGCGTGCCGCCGAGATCTATGCCCGTGACGATGCGGGTGGCCTTGCGCGCGAATATGGCGCGGCTTTGGCGGTGGGGTTGACGGTGAAAGATGTGCAGGACTGGCCCGCCGTGTTGCAGGCGGTGACGGCAGATGAGGTGATGGCGGCGGCGCGCGCGATGTTCAACCGCCGCAATGCCGTGACCGGCTGGTTGACCCGTGCAGAAGGAGCCGCAGAATGATTGGTTTCATCGTCCGTCTGGTGGCGGTTACCCTATGCCTCGCCCTGCCCGCCCGCGCCGAGATTGCCATTCAGGAGGTAACCTCGCCCGGCGGCATCAAGGCCTGGCTGGTGGAAGAGCATGGCATCCCCTTTACCGCGCTGGAAATTCGCTTTCAGGGTGGCACTTCGCTTGACGTCGAGGGCAAGCGCGGGGCGGTCAATCTGATGACGGGGCTGCTGGAGGAAGGCACCGGCGATCTGGACAGTCAGGCGTTTTCGGCGGCGCGCGATGCGCTGGCGGCGCAGATCGGGTTTTCGTCGGACAAGGACGGGGTTTCGGTGTCGGCGCGGTTTCTGACCGAGAACCGCGATCAGGGGCTGGCCTTGCTGCAAGGCGCGCTGGTGGCGCCGCGGTTTGATCAGGTGGCGGTGGACCGGGTGCGCGAGCAGGTGCTGTCGGGCCTGCGGTCGGATGAGAAATCGCCGGACAATATCGCCGCTCTGTTGATGGCGGCACAGCTTTACGGGCCGCACCCCTATGGCACGTCGGGCGATGGCACGGTGGCCAGCGTGACGGCCCTTGGCCGCGCGGATATCGTGGCGGCGCACAAAGGCGCGCTGGCGCGTGACAGGATCGTGGTGGCGGCGGCGGGCGATATCTCAGCGGCGGATCTGGGGCTGTTGCTGGACCGGGTGCTGGGCGATCTGCCTGCCACAGGGGCACCATTGCCGGGCCGGGCCGCGATCATCGCCAAGGGTGGCATTCTGGTGCAGAATTTCCCCGGCCCGCAAACCGAGGTGCTGTTTGGCCATGGCGGTCTGGCCTTTGCCGATCCCGATTACTTTGCCGCCGCCATTCTGAACGAGGTGTTCGGTGGCAGTGGCCTGACCTCGCGTCTGATGACGGAAGTGCGTGAAAAGCGGGGTCTGACCTATGGCATCGGCACGGGCCTTGTGAACAACGACCACTCCGAGGCGCTGATGGGGCAGATGTCGGCAGGCAACGCCAATGTGGCCCCGGCGATTGCGGTGATCCGTGCCGAATGGGCGCGGATGGCGGCCGGGGGGATCAGCGCGGCGGAGCTGGCGACGGCGAAAACCTATATGACCGGCGCCTATCCGCTGCGGTTTGATGGCAATGCTACGATCGCCTCGATTCTGGTGGGGATGCAGACGCTGGGCTTGCCGCCGGATTACCCCAAGACCCGCAACGCGCGGGTTGAGGCGGTCAGCATGGCGGATATCAAACGGGTGGCCGCAAGGCTGTACAAGCCGGAGGAGTTGTTGTTCGTGGTGGTGGGGCAGCCTGAGGGTGTGGTTTCCACCAAATAAGCGCCCCGGTTTCGGACAGATCAGAAAACTCTCTGGGAGAGAGTTTTCCGGGACGTTGGCCACTAGGCCGGAGGCCGTTTGGGCAAGGGATGTTCCACAAGCCAATCGGTTGGGCAAATCAGGGCGCGCCTGCCTGGGCTGGCGCTTTTCGCGCCTCCCGGGGGCAGGCAGGCGCGGCCTGATTTGATTGGTGTCAAATCCGGCAAGAAACAGAATTCAGATTCCCCCGAATCTGTGGCCTAACGCCCCCTGCCCTGCTAGAACTGGTGTTATGGCCCTGCATGCCCCCAAGATATCCGATGCCTCTGGCCGGGCGGTGATCCGGCCGCTGGACGAGGCTGCGATCAACCAGATCGCGGCGGGCGAGGTGGTGGAGCGTCCGGCCTCGGCGGTGAAGGAGTTGGTGGAGAACGCCCTTGATGCCGGGGCCAGCCGGATTGCGGTGGATTTCAGCGCCGGCGGCAAGACCCTGATCCGCGTCACCGATGATGGCTGTGGCATGACCGCCGCCGACCTGCCGCTGGCCGTCGCCCGCCATGCCACCTCGAAAATCGACGGCTCCGATCTGCTGGACATCCGCTCGTTCGGCTTTCGCGGCGAGGCGCTGGCCAGCCTCGGTGCGGTCGGCCGTCTGACCCTGACCAGCCGCCACGCGGGCCATGACGCCGCCAGCCTGACGGTGGCGGGCGGCCGCATGGGCCCGGTGCGCCCGGCGGCCCTGAGCGGCGGCACGGTGGTGGAGTTGCGCGATCTGTTCTATGCCACCCCGGCGCGGCTGAAATTCCTGCGCTCGGACCGCTCGGAATCGGGGGCGATTGCCGAGGTGATCCGCCGCCTTGCGATGGCCGAGCCGCTGGTGGGCTTTACCTTGACCGAGCATCACGAGGCTGAGGCCCCGCGCGTGATCTTTCGCGCCGACCGCCAGCAGGGCGATTTCTTTGATGCACTGCACCGGCGGCTGGCCTCGGTTCTGGGGGCCGATTTCACCCGGAACGCGCTGCGCATAGATGTGGAACGCGAGGGGATGCATCTGGTGGGTTATGCCGCCCTGCCCACCTATTCGCGCGGCACCTCGGTGCAGCAGTTCGTCTGCGTCAATGGCCGCCCGGTGCTGGACCGGGCGTTGCTGGGGGCGCTGCGCGTCGCGTATTTCGATTTTCTCAGCCGCGACCGGCACCCGGCGGCGGTGCTGAACCTGATCTGCGATCCCGAACGGGTGGATGTAAACGTGCATCCCGCCAAGGCCGAAGTGCGGTTTCGCGAGCCGGAGGCGGCGCGCAGCCTGATCATCACCGGGTTGAAAACAGCGCTTTCGGCGGCGGGGCACCGGGCGTCCGGCACGGTGGGCGATGCCACGCTGGCCGCGATGCGCCCCGAAGCGCGGGTTTACCAGATGGACCGCCCCTCGGGTGCCAGCCTGTCGCGCAGCCTTGCGTTTCAGGCCCCGGAGTTGCCTGCGGGCTTTGCCGAAACCCCCTCGGCGCGCTTTGAGCCTGCCAACCTTGAGGCGGCAGGCCTGCCTCTGGGGGCCGCCCGCGCGCAACTGCACGAGAATTACATCATCGCGCAAACCGCCACCGGCATGGTGATTGTCGATCAGCACGCAGCCCATGAGCGGCTGGTTTATGAGCGGCTGAAACGCCAGATGGCGGCAAGTGGCATCGCCTCGCAGGTGCTGCTGATCCCCGAGATCGTGGAGTTGTCGCCCACCGACACCGCCCGCCTGCTGGAGGCTGCCGCCGATCTGGCGCGGCTTGGTCTGGTGATCGAACCCTTCGGCGGCAATGCCATCGCGGTGCGCGAAACCCCGGCCATTCTGGGCACGGTGTCTGCCACAGCCCTGTTGCGCGACGTGCTGGATGAGTTGGCCGATCTGGGCCATTCGGGGCAGGTGCAGGCGCGAATGGAGGCGATCCTAAGCCGGATGGCCTGCCATGGCTCGATCCGCTCGGGCCGCCAGATGCGCGGCGAAGAGATGAATGCGCTGTTGCGCGAGATGGAGGCGACGCCGCATTCCGGCCAGTGCAACCATGGCCGCCCCACCTATGTGGAGTTGCAACTGGCCGATATCGAACGGTTGTTTGGCCGCCGATGATCACGCTGTTTGGCCTGAACATCGCGTGGAACGCGCCCGAAGTGCTGCTGATCGCGGCGGCAGTGCTGGGGCTGTTGCTGCTGCTGATCATGATCCTGCGGGCGGCGGCGCGGGCAAGCACCATGGCGGCACCCTTGCTGCGCGAGATGGGTTGGATCGGCCAGCGGGTGCAACTGCTGTCGGACGGGCAAGAGCGGCTGGCGGGGGGGCTGCATCATGTGTCCGAGGCGCAGGTGGTCAGCCAGAGCGCGATGTTGCAGATGATGGAACAGCGGCTGGCAGAGGTTTCGCGCGCCATGGGCGAAAGCTTGCAAGGATCATCCATGCGCACCGCGCACAGTTTGGGCGATTTGCAACAGCGGCTGGAAACCATCGACCGCGCGCAGGCCAATATCGAAAAACTGTCGGGCAATGTGCTGTCATTGCAGGATATTCTGTCGAACAAGCAGACGCGCGGGGCGTTTGGCGAGATTCAGCTGAATGATATCGTGCTGAAAGCGCTGCCGTCGGATGCCTATACGATGCAGGCGACGCTTTCCAACGGCAAGCGGGCCGATTGCCTGATCCATCTGCCCAATCCGCCCGGCCCCATCGTGATCGACGCCAAGTTTCCGCTGGAGGCATACGAGGCGCTGCGCCGGGCCGAGACGCCGTTGCAGGTGACGGAGGCGGGGCGGTTGATGCGGTCTTCGGTGCGGGCGCATATCAAGGCGATTGCCGAGAAATACATCATCGAAGGGGAGACGGCAGATGGCGCGCTGATG